>CAYFXH010000035.1:0-24406 GCA_964346905.1 uncultured Desulfobacteraceae bacterium
CTCCCCCACCCACAGACGGGGAAGTGGCTCAGACCTACCGCAGTCACTCAGAAGAGACACCAGAAAAGGCCAAAAGGGGGAGGCTGTGAAACAACGAGCACTTGAGCTTATTGGGGGAAACTCCTGAACTCATACCGTTTGACAGGACTCAGCAATCTATGTCAAGGTATGCCGCGGCTGAAACCAAACCATAAACCTGCAGACACATCGCCTGAAATTTTCTCAAAACACTGACCATGAAGCCCCAAATCACTCAACACGAGAAAGCCCTCCATGCTATCGATACGGTGGAAAGATTCTTTGGCCTCATTGATTCAGGAAATCTTTTCACCAGTTCGGATCCTCAATTCTACGCAAAGCTGCGAAGCGAGGTGCTTACTGCCCTTTCCTATTTGCTCTTTTGGGGTCGCTCCGTCCTGGAAGGGACCAGAGGGTTACACTGGCCTTACCAAGGTTTGCAGGAACGCTATCACATCCTCAAAGAACTGCCCGAGAGAAAGAAAAATAATTCGCTAGAGCGACAGGCCCTGTTCTTCCTCGCGTTGTTACCTTTCCCAAGACAGTGGGTTCATTTGCTCAGAGTTGAAAAGCTGTATCGGGACGATATGGAAATCCAAGCGTTCTTATCCGCAGAAAAGCAGAAAGTATTCGATAGGCTGCAGAAGAAGGTGCAGAAAGAATACAAGTTGCGACACTTTTGTCAGGTCCTAAAAGCTCCAGGAAGAGAAAACGAAAAGGGGGTTCTTCGGATTTTCGCCCTGCCCTATCTTCTGGCCAATTCCAGGCTTGTTCGTCAGCTAAACCGCAGATATATCATCTACGTGGAACCCCCATGGGGGGTGGTTTTTCGGCACACCTGGTTGCGAAACTTATCCACAGGGGAAGATCCATGTGTTTTTGGGGTTGGTACCGCCGAAGACATCCTCTTCCTAAACAGTCAACCCCAGATAGTGCCCACCCCCTTGGCCCATGGAGACTATCTATCAGAGAATGATGCGGTGACTCTTGATCAAAGGAAGGAATACGACATCGTTTTTAACGGCACCTTCGATGACATGCCGCGTAAAAGACATGAACTGATGCTAGAGCTACTGCAGCATCAGCTATTGATGGACACAAGAGCTCTCTTCCTGGGAAGAGGTCGAGAAAAAAACTTGGCGCACCTCAAGAGTCTCGTCAGGCGGGCGGGATTGGCAGGCCGGGTAACCGTAATGGCAAACGTTTTGCGGCAAGATGTTCCAAGCCAACTCGGTCGTTGTAAAATGGGTGTTCACCTATCCCTCAATGAGAATGGTTGCCGAAGCGTATACGAATATTTTAGGTCCGATCTACCCTGCGTCATCTCTTCATCCATGCCCGGGACCCATATGGACATCTTTAATGATAAAACTGGTATGGCGGTGACCGACAAGGAACTCCCAGAGGCTATCTCTTTCGTATTGAACCATCAAGAACGATTTGCTCCCCGTCAGTGGTTCTTAAAGAATTCAGGCAGCTCGAGGTCCAGTCAGAAACTCAACCGCTTTCTCAAAATCCTCTTCAAGGAGCTGGGTTATCAATGGCAGGATGACATAGTACCTTTGCTCAGTGGTGGACCCAATCGCTATGCCAACCCCTCTGATTACCAGCGCTTCAAGGAAGAGTTTCGCTGGATTTTCAACTGCCTCAAGAGTGCTGACAATATGCCCATAAGAATCGCGCTGGACTGATTGCCATCAGTCCAGCGAACCTGTGGCGACAGTGATTGTCAGCTGCGACAAGGTGGAACATGGCTCCCCTGAGTCTGAAACCTTCACGACATGGTTGAGGCTGGGGCCAATCAAAATCCGGTAAAACCTTTGTTACTGCACGTTGATACGGAGGAGAATGCTTATGATCATTGAACAGATCACCGTGGGTGACATGGAAGTATTCTGCTATGTGATTGCATGTGAAGAGACCCGAGAGGCGGCGGCTATTGACCCTGCGGGTGACAAAGATGACATACAGAGAATCATTACATTTCTTGAGGAAAAGAATCTACGCCTTTCTTATATCATCAACACTCATGGTCATGCTGATCACACCTATGGCAATCAGCTCTTGGCTAATCACACTGGTGCCAAGACCGTGATGCATGAGTTGGACGACGATTTGTTTACCACTGAGGAGGCTAAGGCGTGGTCTGCAGCATTTGGGCTCTCGCCTGCACCACCGGTGGATATCCGAATACGTGACGGTAGTCGTCTCTCCCTCGGCGAACTGACCCTGGAGTTCATTCACACACCAGGTCACACTCCGGGAGCGGTCTGTGTGCTGGCAGATAACCACCTGTTCACCGGTGACACTCTTTTTGTGGGTGCCATCGGCCGTACTGACTTGCCGGGAGGTTCCATGGCAACGCTGCTTAAATCCATTGAGCAGAAGCTCCTTCCCCTTCCGGGGGAGACTGTGGTGTGGCCCGGCCATGATTACGGCGACCAGCCCACCTCAACCCTGGCGCGGGAGAAGGAGACGAATCCCTACATTACGGATTTTATTCTGGATACATGACTTAGAGTAGTAATTGCCAGGCGATACGGAGGCAGGACGTCCAGAGAGCTGGCAGGTCATGTATCGGAGTCAATGGGGTAATAATCACATCCTGAGAACCACTTAGATGATTGTGACACATGGAAAGCAAAATCTTCCTGCCTGCTGGCCAAGAGCGCTGTGCGATCTGTGTGCTCTTCATCTCCGTGTCAACCCTACACTTTGACCCTGAATCGCAACTGGACAGAGGTTATGCAACGGACAATCTATTACACTCGTCTCGACTCCCCCTGGGGAACCTTGTTCTTGGCGGGTACTGAGACGGGTATTTGTTCTTGCCAGTTTATGCACGGCAAGGATATTCCCAGCCTCATTGCACAAGTGCAGAAAAATCACCACAATTGCTTGATGCAAGAAGACGAACCGGTTCTGACTTCAGCTGTGGGCCTGTTGCAGCGGTATTTCGCAGGTGAGGCCGAGTATCTGCGTCATCCCCTGGATCTTCGAGGCAGCCCCTTCCAGATGCAGGTTTGGTCAGCACTTCGGCAGATCCCTTTCGGCAGGGTTGCCACCTATGGAGAGATCGCCGCTCGAATTGAAAAGCCAGGGGCTGCCAGGGCAGTGGGGCAGGCTTGTGGGAATAATCCAGCAGTTCTCTTCGTCCCCTGCCACCGAGTCTTGGCGGCTCAGGGTAAATTGGGAGGGTTTTCGAGCGGCCTGCAGTTGAAGAAGGATCTTCTCCAACACGAGGGACACCTAGGATTCTAGCTGGCAGCTAGAGAATTTCTCATTTTGCATTTCGCATTTCGCATTGGTCATTTTGGACTTCAAGTCATACAACCGCTTTATTCATAATGAGAGATGAAAAATGAGAAATGCAAAATGCTCTGGCGCTAGCCAAAGAAGGTGTCCAGTTCATGTTTTAGTTCGCGCTGCATCAGCTCGGCCATCGCTTTTTCCGGAGGTTGGTCTTCATAGAGAATTCGGTACATTTGCTCACAGATGGGCATCTCAATCCCCTGTTGCTGGGCCAGATGGAAAACCGAGCGGGTGGTTTTTACCCCTTCGGCCACCATCTGCATCTCGGAGAGGATCTCTGCCAGTTTTTTGCCCTGTCCAAGTTGGTACCCTACGTTACGATTACGGCTGAGATCTCCAGTACAGGTGAGGATCAAATCACCCACTCCAGCGAGTCCAAGAAATGTCAGCGGATGGGCCCCCATAGTGGTACCCAGTCGACTCATCTCCGCCAGCCCCCTGGTCATCAGCGCCGCTCGGGTATTGTGACCCAGGCCGAGACCGTCAATCATACCGGCAGCCAGGGCTATGATGTTTTTTAGCGCACCAGCCATTTCCACCCCGATCACGTCCGTGCTCGTGTAAACCCGAAAATACGGTGTGGAAAAAAGACGTTGGATTTCCTGGGCAATCTCCCTGGAAGCAGAGGCAACCGCAACCATGGTTGGCACCTGCTTGACCACCTCGCGGGCAAAGCTGGGGCCCGAGAGGACAGCATATCGATAGGCCATGGTATCCGGCATGATCTCATCCCAGATTTCCGACATGGTTTTACATGATTCGTTCTCAATACCCTTGGTGGCACTAATCAGAACCACCGGCTCTTCCAGAAAATCAAGCATTTGCCTGGCAACTTGCCGATGCACATGAGATGGGACTGCCAGCAGCACGATGCGCTTGTCTGCCAGCACCGCCTCCAGACTGTTGTCAGGGTGCAGGAGTGGTGAGAGCTTCACTCCCGGCAGGTAGAGCGAATTTTCTCCTGTCTTTTGCATCTCTTCGCAGAGGTCCTCTTCAAACACCCAGAGGGAGATGGGAATGTCTTTTTCGGCCAACAAATTGGCCAAGGCGGTTCCCCAGCTGCCCCCGCCTACGACTCCCACCGCTTCTGGCAGTCCCTCCTGCCTCCTTGTCTTGTCCATTATATGTCTCCACCGTTGACATCTACTCAGTAATAAGCAGGCAGCTGGCAGAATAGGTCAATCTTCTCTAGGGCTGCCTACTGGCCTGAGCCTGTCTAAGGGCTGCCCGCTGCTTCCTCCACTTCCTCCGATTCAGCTACAATAGTGATATCCACTACTCTTTCATCTTCCTGGATATCAATGAGTCGAACTCCCTGGGTAACCCGCCCGATTATAGAGATCTCACTGACTTTCATTCTGATGATGCGACCGGTGTCAGTTATGAGCATGATCTCGTCATTATCATCCACCTGGCGAAAGCCCACAACCGGCCCGTTTCTTTCGGTGGTCCTCATGCTCAACACGCCTTTGCCTCCCCGGTGTCGAAGCGGATACTCCTTGGTCTTAGTCCGTTTGCCGAAACCTTTTTCGCTCACTGTCAAAATGGTGGCCTCCTCACTCACCACTTCCATGCCCACCAGGGAGCTGCTATCAACGGCCATGCCCTTCACACCCCGGGCAACCCGACCCATGGGGCGAATTTCATCTTCACGTGTACGAAGTGATTTCCCCGCCCGGGTGGAAAAAAAGAGCTGTTGGTTGCCATCGGTGATCCGGGCATTGATCAACTCATCATCCTCGTCGATTTTCAGGGCGATGATGCCGCCGGATCTGGGTTTGCCGAAGGCCATAAGATCGGTCTTCTTCACTACACCTTTCCGGGTGGCCATCACCACGTACATGTTGGTCTCGAACTCTCGCACTGGCAGAATGGTGGCGACGCGCTCCGCCTCCTGTAGCTGGAGTAAATTGACAATTGCTTTCCCCCGGGCCAGCGGACTGGCTTCTGGCAGCTGATATACTTTCAACCAGTGGATACGTCCGAGGTTGGTAAAAAACAGGAGATAGTCATGTGTTGAAGCGACAAAGAGGAGCTCTACAAAATCCTCCTGGCGCGGCCGGGTCCCGGTCCTACCCTTTCCGCCCCGACGTTGACTGCGGTAGATTTGAACAGGGCTCCTCTTAATGTAGCCTGCGTGGGAAACAGTGACCACCATATCCTCTTCGGTGATGTAATCTGCAAGTTCCAAATCGCGAACTTCCTGGACAATTTCTGTGCGCCTGCCGTCTCCATACTTTTCCTGCAATTCGAGAAGCTCCTGGCGCACCACGGTCATTAAAAGGCTATCATCACCCAGTATTTTACGCAGGTGGGCTATCTGTTCCAGAATAGCGCGGTATTCTTCCAGTATGCGTTCTCGCTCAAGCCCGGTGAGCCTTTGTAAACGCATGTCCAAGATGGCTTGTGCTTGCTTGTCGGTAAGCGCGTATTGTTCGATCAACCCAGCCTTAGCCTCTTTGGGATTGGGGGCAGTCTTTATGAGCTGAATGATGTCATCCAGGTTTTCCAAGGCTATCTTCAAGCCTTCCAGGATATGGGCGCGGTCTTCAGCCTGCCTTAGCTCAAAGGCAGTGCGGCGCAGTACTACATTTCGACGATGCTCCAGAAAATGAGCCAAGATGTCTTTGAGGGGTAGGATCTCCGGGCGGTTGTGAACGATGGCGAGCATATTGATGCCGAAGGTGACCTCCATGTTGGTGTGTTTGTAAAGATTGTTTAGGATTACCTCCGCGTGCTCACCCCGCTTCAAGTCTATGGCCACCCGCATCCCCTGCCGGTCCGACTCATCCCGGATGTCCCGAATACCCTCAATCTTCTTCAGCTTGACCAACTCGGCTATGCGCTCCAAGAGTCGAGCCTTGTTTACCTGAAATGGGAGTTCGGTGATAACGATGCGCTCCCGGTCACCCTTCTCCTCTTCCATCTCAACCCGAGCCCGGACCTTGATGAGGCCCTTTCCCGTACCGTAGGCCTCTACGATCCCTCTGGCACCGTAGATCAATCCTGCCGTTGGAAAATCTGGCCCGGGGATAAGCTCTATGAGCTCGGCCAGGTTTATCTCGGGGTTATCAATGGTGGCGATCAGAGCGTCGATCACCTCGGTGAGATTATGAGGTGGAATGTTGCACGCCATGCCAACTGCAATGCCTGAAGCCCCATTAATGAGGAGATTGGGTACCAGGGATGGCAGTACGGCCGGCTCCTCCAAAGAGGAATCGTAGTTTGGGACAAAATCAACCGTCTCCTTATCCAGATCGGTGAGAAACTCATGTGCGAGCTTGGTCTGGCGCACTTCCGTGTATCGCATGGCTGCGGGTGGATCTCCATCCACCGAGCCAAAGTTCCCCTGGCCATCAACCAGGCCATAGCGCATGGAAAAATCCTGCGCCATCCGCACCAGGGCATCGTAGACAGCTGCATCCCCATGGGGATGAAATTTACCTATAACATCACCGACGATGCGGGCGGATTTTTTGTACGGCTTATTCCAGTCGGTGCCCAATTCCCGCATGGCAAAAAGTATACGTCGATGCACAGGCTTGAGGCCGTCGCGCACATCTGGGAGGGCCCTGCCAATGATGACGCTCATGGCATAGTCCAAATAGGAATACTTTATCTCGTCTTCAATGCTGACGCGCAAACTGTGCTCTTGTGCATTCATAATGTCTCCCACAAAAAAGGGTTAGACACTCCTTCTTGTCGATGGCCCGTTGTCCGTCGTTAAATGGATAAGATCTTGTAGGTAAGCTGGAGGGAAAAACGGAACCTGTGGTCCAGCTCCTCTCTCAAGAATTCGTAGTGAAGGACTCCTGACAACGGACAAAAAAATGCAGGATAAGAAATTTATGATCCGGCACTTGTCCTGGATCGTCATCCCTAGATCCTGCAGACATTGCATGTTAAATATCCAACTCTCTCACTGCCAGGGCGTTGTTCTGGATGAACTCCCTCCTTGGTTCCACCTTGTCCCCCATCAAGATCGTGAAAATCGTGTCGGCTTCAACTGCATCCTCCACGGTCACCTGGAGCAAGGTGCGTTTCTCAGGGCTCATGGTGGTCTCCCATAACTGTTCAGGGTTCATTTCGCCGAGCCCTTTGTATCGCTGGATACTCAAGCCCTTCTTGCCTTGCTCTTGCAGGTATTCCAACAGTGCTCTTTTGGAGTGAATGGCCACACCTTTGCCATCTTCCACCACTCGGTATGGAGGTTCCTCCAGATCGAGTAGCTGGCGGCGCTTCTCCAGGGCACGGCGGAAATCAACCATATTGAACAGTTGCCTGCCCACCGTAGTCCAGCCCCAGCCATTCTCTTTTGCCCGCACTTGAAGCTCAAATGTCCGGTATTCCTCATTTTCCAGGAGATCGCTCACCTCAAACTCGGCCTCCTGGAACTTTTTTCGCAATCTGGACATGCCAGCACGATCCGCTCGAAGCTTGGCCTCCAGGGCAAGCCTCAGAAGCACCTTCATGAGATCGGGATCGTACCCTCGCTTCTGCAACGAAGCCAGCACGTCAAAATAGCCAACCATTTTCTCCAGCAATTGGAGCAGTTCATCTCCGCCAAACACCCTGTTGCTCTTTTCCACGAGCAGCTTGCGATTCTCGGTGGCGCGCTCCAGGAGAAAACGCTGGAATGCAGCCTCGTCTCGGATGTAGCTCTCCTGCTTCCCCCGGCTTACCCGCAAAAGAGGCGGCTGGGCAATGTAAAGGTGTCCATTGGTAATGAGTTCTTCCATCTCTCGATAAAAGAAGGTGAGCAGCAAGGTGCGGATATGGGAGCCGTCCACGTCAGCGTCGGTCATGATGATCACTCGGTGATACCGAAGTTTTGCCACATCAAAATCATCCTTGCCAACTCCAGTACCGAGGGCGGTGATCATCGTGCAGATTTCTTGGTTTTCCAGCATTTTGTCAAAACGCGCCTTTTCCACATTGAGGATCTTGCCGCGCAAGGGTAGGATAGCCTGAAACCTGCGATCGCGGCCTTGTTTGGCCGATCCTCCAGCAGAATCACCCTCGACGATGAAGAGCTCGCTCAGAGCTGGATCTCTTTCCTGACAATCTGCCAGCTTGCCGGGTAGGGAGTGCTCTCCCAGGACACCTTTTCGCCGAGTGAGCTCCTTGGCGCGCCGGGCCGCCTCTCGCACCCTGGCAGCCTCCACCACCTTGGTGAGAATGGCACGGGCTATTTGTGGATTCTCCTCAAAAAAGGAGCTGAGATGCTCATAGACCAGCGTCTCAACCAAGCCTTTGACCTCGCTGTTTCCTAGTTTGGTCTTTGTTTGTCCCTCGAACTGAGGCTTGGCCAATTTAACGCTGATTACTGCTGCCAACCCCTCACGAACGTCTTCGCCCTCAAGCTTTATTTTGAGGTTCTTGGGGATGGTGTCGCTGGCAGCATATTGATTAATTGTTCGGGTTAGTCCTGCCTTAAATCCACTGAGGTGGCTGCCACCCTCTCTGGTGTTAATGTTGTTGGCAAAAGAGAATATTTTTTCGCTGTAGGTGTCGTTGTACTGCAGCGAAATCTCCACAGCAATTCCATTCCTGGTGCCGGAGAGGTAGATCACCTCGGGATGAACTGTACTCTTGTTCTTGTTGATGTGCTGAACAAAAGAGATTATCCCGCCCTCATAATAAAACTGTTGTTTTCGATCTATGCGCTCATCCTCAATGGTGATTCGCACACCCTTATTGAGAAAGGCTAATTCGCGCAATCGATTGAGCAATATCTCGAAACTGAAACTAATATCCTCGAAAATGAGTGGGTCAGGCCTGAAGGTTACCCGAGTCCCCCGCCGCCGGGTGGTGCCAATAGTCTCCAGTTTAGTGACGGTTTTGCCGCGCTCATAGCGCTGACGATACACCTTGCCGCCTTTGCGAATCTCCACCTCCAGGAATTCACTCAAGGCGTTGGTTACCGAGACCCCAACTCCATGGAGTCCTCCAGAAACGGAATAGGACTGGTTGTCGAACTTGCCACCGGCGTGGAGTTTGGTCATCACCACTTCAACAGCCGGAAGGCCTTCTTTTTCGTGAATATCTATGGGTATACCTCGGCCGTTATCTTCAACGGTGGTGGTATTGTCAGCCTGGATATGGACGTCTATCTGATCACAGTAGCCGGCTAGAGCTTCATCGATACTGTTGTCCACCACTTCGTAGACGAGATGGTGGAGACCTTCGGTGGAAAGATTGCCGATATACATGGAAGGGCGTTTGCGTACCGCTGACAAACCTTCCAGCACTTTGATCTTGCTGGCATCGTATTTTTTCCTAGCCATATCTGCTGCCTAATTGAGGTTTTTCCTAAAGCTCCATACAAGTTTTTTTTGAATTATTTAGACCCTTTATTATACCTTTTTATTGTCTATAAACCTAGAATTTTTTTGCACATTCTCTCCAAATAGTCCGTTCCATACTAGATGTCAATCTGAAAACTCTAGTCTGTTTTCCCCTCCTGCTTGGCAGGATACATGTAAGTAAAAAAATTGAAGTATTTTAGTATACTTACAATCTCTTTCTTGTTTTTGTCCCCTCCCATCTCCGCCAGCGGGATCTGCGATATGGGGAGACACGGGTTCCTAACGGACTTTGTCAATGACACCGTGGGAATATGGGAGAACCTGCACTGCTCTATCTCAGCGAGGTTAGCGTGAAAGCGGCCAGAGCGAAATTCCGCACCAGCGTTACAGACGCATGGGCATAACCACCGCAAAGAATCCCTCGTCTTCTTCGCCAGAGATTATACAGGCACTGGATTCGTCGATCATCTTGGCAGAAACGACCTTACTTTTCATAACCGCCAGGGTTTCCATGAAATAGCGTGGGTTGAACGCTATAGTCATCTCCTCACCCTGGTACGTTACGGGAATCTCTTCCCTGGCATCGCCGATCTCCGGATTATTGGAGATGATTTGCATATGGTCGGAATGAATCTTACATCGAATGCCTCTGTACCTATCAGTTGAAATAATGGACATGCGTCTGAGCATCTCCATGAACCTTGATCGCTCTACTTCCAACACTCGCTTACAGTCTTTGGGTATTACTGTATGGTAGTCTGGAAAGTCGCCTTCGATGATTCTCATAATCAAGGTGGATTCGCCTTTTCTAAAAATGGCATTATTCTCTTGAAAGGCCAATTGCACCTGCTCGTTTTCTTCGAGAAGACGGCTGAGCTCCTGCATGCCTTTTCTTGGAATAATGATTCCTTTCTCAAAAGCAAATTGACTAACTTCTGGAAGTGGTTTGTGAATAAAGGAGAGTCGATGGCCATCGGTGGCCACCAACTTTAGGCCAATGGGATCCTCGGTTTCCACTTTTTCAAAATAGATTCCGGAAAGATTGTATCGAGTCTCCTCGGTGGAAACAGCGAAGATTGTTTTGTCTATCATCTCCTTGATGAGGGCCGAATCCACATCAATCCAGCTTATATCCTCATACTTCATGACCTGGGGGAATTCATCCGCTGGCAGTCCAACCAGATTATATTCGGTGCTACCGCTCGAGATATTCAACCACTGGTTTTCCCTCTCGGTAATGCGTACCTCTGGAAAAGGAAGCTCTTTGACAATCTCATAAAACTTACGTGCCTGAATCGTTATCGCACCTTCTTTGATTACATTGGCTTCGTGGCTTCCGGTAAAACTTACTTCCAAATTGGTTGCGGTGAGATGCAGTTGTTGCTCTTTTGCTTCCAAAAGAACATTGGAAAGTACCGGCATAGAGCTGCGTTTTTCCGCTACACTCTGTGATTTTTGTAATCCCCTGACAAGCTCTTCTCGTTGAATGGTGAGTTCCATTACCTCTCCTTATCACCGGTTTAGATTATTATTAGATAAGAGTAGTTTTAGTTGTAAAACATAGGGTCTGTACATATGTAGATAATCACCCTAGGGCCTTGAAGTTACTAAAAGTTATTCCTTATAAGGTTCTAAAAGTTTTTTTTCAATTTCAACGATCCGCTCAGCAAAAGCTCGATTTCTTCTCATTTCACCACGCACCTTCCGGCAGGCGTATATCACGGTGGAATGGTCACGACCACCAAAGGAACCACCAATGGAAGCGTAGGTCGAACCGGTCAGTTTTCTACTCAGGTACATCCCCACTTGACGAGCAATTACCAGAGGACGGGATTTGGTTGCACCTGGCAGTGCTTCTAAGGATACACCGTAAGCGGCACAAACCTCCTTCTGGATGGCCTTTATGGAAGGTCTTTCCGGTCTTGGAGAAGTGTTTCCATGAACGGTTAGGGGTCTCTCCTTGAGGTTTGGCAGATAGCCTTCCTTTTCAACAATCTCTTGCAACTTTTCTACAAAGTCTTTGATCTCGTGAAAATTCAGGGGACCTTGTTCGGTAAGATAGCGGCAAATATCTTGAGCAGCTGGCATTCCAGCTGCGCCCAAAAAATTCTCGATCACTTGATAGCAACCGTCAACATCGGGCTCACGAATGCGCGCTATCAACCCCCAGCCCAGACGAGAGCGAAGGCCCACGGCTAGATCCGGGATTTGGTGTGGAAGACGTGTGGCAGTAAAGACCATTTGTGTCCTTGCATCATAGCACCAATTAAAAATTTCACGCAGATGTTGTTGGAAATTACCCTCCGCTGGCACTTGATGAACGTCGTCAACTAGAAGTACCCGTATGGTGCCCAGGGACTGCCAAAGTGTTTCATATGGGGCAGGGGGTATTGAGGGACCATACAGAAGGAGATCCCGGCAACTCAAATAGGCTGCGGCTCCATCGTTATTTGTGAGCCAGGCATTGCCGATGGCATTGAGAAGATGAGTCTTTCCTAGTCCTGGGGGACCCTCAATAAAGAGAGGGTTAAACTGGGGACTGCCGTCCTGAGAAACACCCTGAGCTGCAGCGAAGGCAAAGCGATTAAAGGGCGCCACCACATAATTTGCAAAGGTTTGAGAAGACTGGAAGCTTGTTGTGAGTGGCACATTGCCAATAGATGGGCGAAGGGTTCTGGAGGATGTGCGGCGGGCATCAGGCATGTGAAGGAGAACCCGGACAGAGCTGTCTATTTTTCGGCAGGCTGACTGGATTAATGCAAGGTAATGTTCTTGAATCCAGTAATAGTGGAACCGGCTGGGAGTTTGTAAGATAAGGTGGCCGCTTTGCACGGAGGTGGCCTTCAGGGGCTCTATCCATTGCGAGAATTGATCAGCGGCCAGAGTCTGTTTCAAAACCCTGCGCAGGTGGAGCCACAGGGAGTCCATGGGCAAACCTCTCGTCCACCCCGGCTTCGCCATGTCTGCCGTCGCAGTAGGCGTTTGGTGAACAATGCGGGCTGGCGGTGTAGGGACTCGTTGTAAGGACCTATACGTCTATAAACTCATTGATTTCTCTGAAGGAATCTCGCTGTTACTATAGAGAAAAACAACGGAAAGTTCAATCGGTTTTTTGCCGCTAAAACTAGTGCTCAAGGGGAGGAATTCATTTTTGTCTTGACAAAAAGGTTCAAATCTCTGATAAAACAATGTGAAAGAATGTATTTTCTCGAGGTAGCCCTGCTACCAAGTCCTCCAAAAGCGTTCTTTGGCTTTCGTTCGCACCATTTTACGCGTATCTGAGACATTGTAGTTTGATGAAAAACCTGCCGGTGTCGCGGTTATCATAGACCGGTGAACACAGTCAGGAAACTACAGGTGTGTACAACCGCAACTTTTTTTGTTGATGTGCGCCGAAGAGTTCTAACCGTAAGATTCTCAACACGCTCTACATAGGAGAATGACTTACTTCCAGGACCTGGATTCATACGTCTGTTTTTTTAAGACGCGTTGCTGAGAGGGTCCCGGGACCCGGGAAACAGACCAGGTTCTGAGAGAAACAATAGAGTCCGAAGGGGGTGATGACGGCAGCGATTGGGTGAATACACCATGAATAACATCTATATCAACTAAGGAGGTAAGGAGGTTCCAATGGCTTATGATGCAGTAAAGATGGCAGACTGGCAGATCTCGGAAGCGGCTGAAGAGAACATGCCAACTCCCGATGAATGGCGGGAAAAACTGGCCCTGGAAAAAGACGAAGTTATCCCTATGGGAAGACTGTGCCGATTGGACTTCATGAAGATCATAGAGCGACTGAAGGACAAGCCGGACGGCAAGTATATTGAGGTTACCGCTATCACTCCCACTCCTCTGGGAGAGGGAAAGAGCACCACTTCCTGCGGCCTAATGGAGGGTCTGGGCAAACGCGGCGTCAACGTCGGCGGCGCTTTAAGGCAGCCTTCCGGAGGTCCCACCATGAATATCAAGGGAACCGCTGCCGGCGGCGGCAATTCCTTGCTCATTCCCATGACCGAGTTCTCCATGGGCCTCACCGGCGATATCAATGACATCATGAACGCCCACAACCTGGCCATGACCGCCCTCACCGCCAGGATGCAGCACGAGCGCAATTACAACGATGAACAGCTCCAGCGCCTCACCCGGATGCCAAGGCTAGACATCGATCCCACCCGGGTAGAGATGGGCTGGATTCTGGACTTCTGTGCCCAGGCCCTGCGTAACATCATCATTGGTATTGGCGGCAGGTATGATGGTTTCATGATGCAGTCCAGTTTCGGCATCGCGGTGAGCTCCGAGCTCATGGCCATCCTTTCCATCGTGCGCGATCTTCCCGACCTGCGCGAAAAGCTTAATGACATCACCTTGGCCTTCGACAAGCGGGGCAATGTGGTCACCACCGGCGACCTGGAAGTGGGCAACGCCATGACCGCCTGGATGCGCAACACCATCAACCCGACCCTGATGTGTACCGCGGAATATCAGCCCTGTATGGTACACGCCGGCCCCTTTGCCAACATTGCGGTGGGCCAGAGCTCCATCATCGCCGACCGCGTGGGTCTCAAGATCTTTGATTACCACGTGACCGAGTCCGGCTTCGGCGCTGATATCGGCTTCGAGAAGTTCTGGAACGTCAAGTGCCGCTACAGTGGGCTGAAACCGCACGTTTCTGTGCTCACCACCACCATCCGCGCTTTGAAGATGCATGGCGGCGGTCCCAAAGTGGTGGCTGGCCTCCCCCTGCCCGCAGAGTACCAGAAAGAGGACCTTAAACTGCTGGAGAAAGGTGTCCAGAACATGGTGCACCACATCAATACCATCCGGATGTCCGGCATCAACCCGGTGGTGTGCATCAACGCCTTCCACACTGACACCAAGGAGGAAAAAGCCCTGGTTCGTAAGTATGCCGAGGAAGCCGGTGCGCGTGCTCCTATCTCCACCCACTGGGCCGACGGCGGCGACGGCGCTCTTGAATTCGCCGATGCGGTCATCGACGCCTGCGAGGATGAGACCAATTTCAAGTTCCTCTATCCCTTGGACATGAAGCTGCGTGACCGGGTCGAGACCATTGCCAAAAACGTCTACGGTGCCGATGGTGTGGCCTGGACCCCCGAGGCTGAAGCCAAGGCCAAGATGCTCGAGTCCGATCCCAAGTATGATGACTACACCACCATGATGGTGAAGACCCATCTCTCCCTCACTCATGATCCAGCGGTGAAGGGTGTGCCCAAGGGGTGGACTCTCCCAGTTCGCGACGTGTTGATCTTCTCCGGCGCCAAGTTCCTCTGTCCCTGCTGTGGCACCATCAGCCTGATGCCGGGAACCAGTTCCGATCCGGCCTACCGCCGAGTGGATGTGGATGTGAAAACCGGCAAGGTTACGGGACTGTTCTAGAGGAAATTGCCTGAGCAGGCCGTCCCTCAGGGAAGACCGGTCCTGAAGATGGACAAACACAGGCCGAGAACTAGAGAATAAGGCCAGTTTGAGGCCTATCGAAAGTTGGCAGGCAGGGCGGCAGCGCCCTGCCTTGCCATTTTTAGAGGAGGAGGCTATGGCTGCAAAGCTGCTCAAAGGCGCAGAGGTCGCCAAAGAGATCCGGGCGGAACTCAAAAATGATGTGGAGGAGATGAAGGAAAAGCATGGCCTAGTCCCTGGCCTGGTAACCATCCTGGTGGGGGAGGACCCTGCATCCCAGAGCTACGTCCGCGCAAAACAAAAGACCGCCCATGAACTAGGTTTTAACTCGATTCAGGATAATCAGCCCGCTGACTTGAGTGAGGAGGCGTTACTGGCCCTTATCGACAAGTACAACAAGGACCCGGAAATTCATGGGATCCTCGTGCAGCTTCCCCTGCCCAAACACATTGATGATCAGAAGGTCCTGCTGTCCATCGATCCGGACAAGGATGTGGATGGTTTTCACCCCACCAACGTGGGCAAGCTCTTGATCGGTAACCCCTACTACAGCCCCTGTACTCCCTTCGGTATCCAGGAGTTGCTCGCTCGCTCAGGTGCACCGGTTGAGGGTGCGGAGGTGGTGGTGGTTGGCCGCTCCAACATCGTGGGCAAGCCCATTGCCGCCATGCTCATGCAGAAGGGACCTGCTGCCAATGCCACCGTAACCGTGGTGCACACCCGCACCAAGGACGTGGCCTTCCATACCAAACGTGCTGATATCTTGATTGTTGCCGCCGGCGTTCCGGAATACGTCAAAGGGGACATGATCAAACCCGGAGCGGTGGTGATCGATGTGGGTGTCAACGAAGTGGGTCGCACTGAGGACGGCAAACGCATCCTCAAGGGTGACGTGGCCTTTGATGAGGCGGTTGAGGTTGCCTCGGCCATCACCCCGGTGCCGGGCGGCGTTGGCCCAATGACCATCACCATGCTGATGAAAAACACGGTCCAGGCTTGCAAGATACATCATAAGCTCGCATAGCGCTTCGCTCAGCTCCGGGTGGTCTCCCTTGTGGTCATGCGGACTCAGGGAGACGACGAAAGAGATGTTTTCTGGTGGGAGCGGCTTTCCCTCTGCCAGAGCTGTAGGCTCTCTGAGCCGGAAGCCGGGGCTTATGGCCCTGCCTCCGGACTGGAAGCACGGCCCGAGGCTAGCCGCCACTGACTGGTTGACCGGTGGCCAATTGCTCCGAACGTTCTGGTTGACAGGCCAGCTTGCATTACCTGTTCGGTAACGAGTTCGTTCAGCGTAACACCCGTTCCTTGCACTATTGATTGTCATGCTGTCTCAAGGGACCAAGACCTAAAGCCTCACCGGGAAGTAAATCCGATTGGCGGGTCTATCTAGGTTGCAAAACCTGTGTTGGGGCCAGTGGTTGTCGCTCAGGATATGAACGTGCTTTTTTGATTGCTATCGCACTTGGATATTTTTTTGGCACCAATATGTGCTTTTCCTCACTTGCATTTTGAGATATAATACAAAGCCTCTCCGACTGTGCTCCTGAGTAGATTGGATTACAGCTTGATATTCGCACAGCAAAACCTTCGACCAAGAATCAGCCCTTACAGGAGTATTCCACATGTGCGCTGAAAATGCCCGTTCAGGAAACGGCGTAGTAGGCTCAGTGTTGGTGGCGGGCGGGGGCATCGCCGGGATCCAGGCAGCTTTGGATCTAGCCAATACAGGCTTTTATGTTCACTTGGTGGAAAAGTCGCCGGCCATCGGTGGGGTGATGGCGCAGTTGGATAAGACCTTTCCCACCAATGACTGCTCCATGTGCATCATATCCCCTAAACTGGTGGAATGTGGGCAGCATCCAAATATTAACCTCCTTACCTGTGCCGCTTTGGAAAACGTTACCGGCTCACAGGGCCGTTTACAGGCAACGATCCGCCAGCAGCCGCGATACATAAACTTGGACAAGTGCACCGGCTGTGGTGATTGCGCCGAGGTCTGCCCGGTGATAATGCCCAGTGAGTTCGACCAGGGCCTTGGCCCCAGAAAGGCCGCCTTTAAGCCTTACGCCCAGGCCATTCCAGGGGAGTATGTGATCGACAAGCGGGATCGATCTCCCTGCACTCAGGCCTGTCCCAACCATGTCAACGCCCATGCATATGTGGCCCTCATAGCCCAGGGCAAGTACCGGGAAGCCATGGAGGTTATTCTCAGGACCCTGCCTTTTCCTGGCGTTATCGGTCGAATCTGCCCCCATCCTTGTGAGACGGCCTGCCGGCGGGGCGAGGTGGATGAGCCGGTCTCCATCTGTGCCCTGAAGCGTTTTGTGGCTGATCAGGTGGATATTGAAACCCTACCTGTGCCCGATATTGAAAAACGGGAAGAGAAGGTGGCCGTCATTGGTTCCGGTCCGGCGGGCTTGACCGCCGCCCACTTTCTCGCCCTGGAGGGGTATCAGTGTACCGTATTCGAAGCCCGAGGAAGGGCCGGCGGCATGCTGCGGGTGGGCATCCCAGACTACAGGCTACCGCCCGAGGTTCTGGACCAGGAGATCCGGGCCATCACCAGACTCGGCGTGGAGATAAAACTCAATACCGCTCTGGGTCAGGATATAACCATTGACGGGCTCATCGCGGAAGGCTACAAGGCGGTCTTTCTTGCCATCGGCGCCCACAGTAATCTGCAGCTCAACATTCCGGGTGAGGACGCTGAAGGAGTAATTCCCGGCGTTGGCTTTCTCCGACAGGTCAATCTGGGCGGACTGACGGGATTCGATGGACGGGTGGTGATCGTTGGTGGCGGTGATGTGGCTTTTGACGCGGCCCGCTCTGCCATGCGTTTGGGAGCTGAGCAGGTCATCATCCTCTATCGCCGCACCCGGGCTGAAATGCCTGCCCAGCAACGCGAGGTGGAAGAGGCCTTGGCCGAGGGGATAGACATCCAATATCTCAGCGCACCCCAACAAATTCTCACCAAGGACAACAAGGTGGTTGGGGTTCTGTGCATCAGAATGGAGCTGGCAGAACCGGACTCCTCTGGCAGACGGAGGCCGATACCGGTACCGGGCAGCGAGTTTATCGTCGAGACCGAGTGGGTGGTGCCCGCCATCGGTCAAACTCCAGATTCTAGTTTTCTGGCCGACACTGCGGGGGTGGAACTGAGCCGGTGGGGAACAATCGAGGCTGATCCCGTGACCTTTGCCACCAATGTGGAGGGTGTCTTTGCTGGCGGCGATGCCCACACCGGTCCCTGGGTGGCTATTGGCGCGGTGGCCGCAGGCCGGGAGGCGGCCATTTCCATCTCCCGCTACATCCGCGGCGAAGACCTGCGAGAGGGCCGAGAGCCCATGGAAGTTCCACAGGAGAATTTTGTACCCATTCCTGAAGACATAGAGAAAAGGGTCCGGGCTGAGCCCGCCGCAATTAGTATGGCAGAAAGGAAGGCGGGTTTTGCCGAAGTGGAGCCGGGACTCACCGAGAAACAGGCCAGGGCTGAGGCAGAACGATGTTTGAACTGTATGGCCTGCTGCGAATGCCTTGCCTGCGTGGCCGCCTGCCAGGCCGAGGCGGTGGAGCACAGCATGCAGGAGCAGGAGATCACTCTGGAGGTGGGCTCAGTGATTCTCGCGCCCGGGGCGGACACCTTCGACCCTTCCGTGATAGATACCTATCTTTACGACCACCATCCAAATGTAGTTACCAGCCTGGAATTCGAGCGCATTCTCAGTGCTTCTGGTCCCTATCAGGGTCATCTGCTGCGGCCATCCGACCAGAAAGAACCCAAGAAGATTGCCTGGATCCAATGCGTGGGATCCCGCAATGTCCATGATTGCGACAACGGTTACTGCTCTGCAGTCTGCTGCATGTACTCCATAAAAGAGGCAATAGTGGCCAAAGAACATCTGGCCGAGCCATTGGACACGGCGATCTTTTACATGGACATGCGCACTTACGGCAAAGATTTTGAAAAGTATTACGATCGTGCCCGAGAGGAGCATGGGGTTCGCTTTATCCGCTCTCGCATACATGCCATTGATCCGGCTGATGACGACAACTTGATGATCAGGTTTGTCCAAGAAGACGGTGCGCTGCAAGCAGAAGAATTCGACATGGTGGTGCTTTCGGTGGGCATACAGCCGTCTGCTGATGGCATCGAATTGGCGGAGCGTCTGGGGGTTGAGCTGAATAACTACCGCTTTGCAGAGACCACCAGTTTTGCGCCGGTGAACACCTCGCGCGAGGGCATTTATGTGTGCGGTGTTTTCCGGGATTGTAAGGACATTCCCATCTCGGTGATGGAAGCGAGTGCAGCTGCGGCCGCGGCTACTACCCCGCTGGCGGAAAGCCGCTTTACCCAAACCACAACAAAAGAGCTTCCGCCCGAACGTTCCGTGGAAGGGGAGGAACCCCGCGTGGGGGTTTTTGTTTGCAACTGCGGGATTAACATTGGCGGGGTGGCGGATGTGCCGGCGGTGGCCGAATATGCCAGATCACTGCCCCACGTCGTCTATGTGGCCGAAAACCTGTTTACCTGTTCCCAGGACACCCAAGAGAAGATTCGCGAGACGGTCACAGAGAAGAATATCAACCGGGTGGTGGTGGCCGCCTGCTCGCCCCGCACCCACGAGCCCCTCTTCCAAGAGACCATCCGTGAAGTGGGGCTGAATCCCTACCTTTTTGAAATGGCAAACATCCGCGACCAGAACACCTGGGTGCATCAAAGTGACCCTGAAGCCGCTACGGCAAAGGCCAAAGACCTGGTGCGGATGGCAGTGGCTCGGGCATCTTTACTTGACCCGCTGCAGCCGGTTACCTTGGGCCTCAACAAAACGGCGCTGGTGGTGGGGGGCGGTGTAGCCGGCATGGTGGCTGCTCTGACCCTGGCAGACCAGGGGTTTCCCGTGCACCTGGTGGAAAAGACAGAAAAACTCGGGGGCAACGCCCTGAAACTGCGGGTAACCTGGAAAGGTGAAGATGTTGGCACCTATGTGAAGCAGGTAATGGAGCGAGTTCTCGAGCATAAAGATATTACTGTCCACCTTGATACCGAAGTCGCTGGAAACAGCGGATTCGTCGGGAACTTTGAGACTATTCTGGCAAAAGTGGACGAGCCAGCTCAAAGGAGTACCATACAACACGGTGTCACCGTCGTGGCCACCGGTGGTAAAGGGCTGCAGCCCACAGAATATCTTTACGGAGAAGATGACCGGGTACTTACCCAGCTGGATCTGGATGTACGGTTGAAAGATGATGGCGAGGCCCTCAAGGACATTGATACGGCGGCCTTCATTCAATGTGTGGGGTCGCGGGAGCCTGATCGTCCATATTGCAGCAAAGTTTGTTGCACCCACTCTGTGGAAAGTGCGCTGAAGCTGAAAGAGCTCAAGCCCGAGATGGATATCTACATCCTCTACCGAGATATGCGCACCTATGGCTTCAAGGAGGATCTTTTCAAAGAGGCCCGCGAGAAAGGGGTCCTCTTTCTGCGCTATACCTTGGACAAAAAGCCTCAGGTGAGCAACGGGGACGGCCAATTGAACATTCAGGTCCATGATACCATTTTGGTGCGTGAAGTCCTTATTCCCACTGACCTGTTAGTTCTTGCAGCCGCCATTCTCCCCAATGAGGCGAAAGAGGTGGCCGAGAACTTTAAAGTCTCTCAGGATATCGACGGCTTTTTCATGGAGGCACATGCCAAGCTGAGACCGGTGGATTTGGGTAGTGACGGCCTCTTCCTCTGCGGTCTGGCCCATTACCCCAAACCAATTGATGAGGCCATCACCCAGGCACAGGCAGCAGCAGCCCGGGCGGCCACAGTTTTGGCAAAAGATGTGATTACCCTGGAAGCGGTGAAGGCTGTGGTGGAGCCGGATCTTTGCGCCGTCTGCCTCACCTGCGTTCGTACCTGTCCCTATGAGGTGCCCTATATCGGTGAGGAAGGAGCTGCGGTAATTGACCCGGCTGGCTGCCGTGGCTGCGGTGCGTGCGTGGCGGAGTGTCCGGGCAAGGCCATCAGCTTGCAGCATTTTACTGACAAGCAGTTGATCGCCAAATGCGATGCTTTGCTGTTGTGAGATAGACAGGAGCAGTATGGCATGTAGCGGCGGCAATAGAATACAGTGAGAAATCCCCTGGGAGGTATAGTGAACAGGAGTTTTGCAACGGGAGAACACAATGAAGAATTTTGAGCCGCAGATTCTGGCATTCTGTTGCATGTACTGAGCATACTCGGCCGCGGACCTGGCAGGTTCCATGCGACTGAATTATCCGAGTAATGTGAAGGTTATCAACGTCCCCTGCACTGGTCGAGTGGATATTCTGCACCTGCTCAAGGCCATAGAAGATGGTGCCGATGGGGTCTATGTGGCCGGCTGTCTGGAAGGAGACTGCCACTATCTCACGGGAAACCTGAAGGCCAAGAAGCGGGTAGCCTACGTAAAGAAGGTGCTTGAGGCGATTGGCATGGAACCAGAAAGAGTGGAGATGTACAACCTGAGCGCGGCTCAAGGCACACGGTTTGCCGAGATTGCCCAGGAATTCACCCAGCGCATCCGGGACCTGGGCCCGAGCCCAGTGGGTACAGCGGCCAAATCCGGCGCTGAGGCGGCCTAGCAACCGCGGTTCTTCTTTTAAGATGTTTCGGGATGGAGCATACGGGTTGCCACCTCCTGGAGGTGGTGGCAAGGAGGTACAAGCCAATGGTTGTGGCGGAGCAAAAGCCGATAGAAGAGATTCTCGCAATGGTGACGGGTTTCAACAAGATTCTGCTCACCGGGTGCAAAGGGTGTGTCACCGTCTGTTGCTCAGGAGGTCAGAAAGAGGTGGGCATTCTGGCTTCGGCCCTGAAAATTGCCCGCAAGAAAGAGGGCCGTGAGATTGAGATCGATGAGATCACCTTGGAGCGCCAGTGCGACCCTGAGTATGTCGATCAGCTGGAGGAACCACTAGCCAACAACAAATACGATGCAGTACTTTCAATGGCCTGCAGTGTGGGCCCTCAGTACATCGCCAAGCGCTACGAGGATGCGCTTGTCTTTCCCTGTCTCAACACCACCTTTATTGGCGGTGCCCTGGAGCACGGGGTGTGGGCCGAGTTTTGCCAGGCCTGTGGTTCCTGTGGCATTCATAACTTTGGCGCCCTCTGCCCCATCGCCCGCTGTGCCAAGAGTCTGATGAATGGTCCCTGCGGCGGATCTGCTGGGGGCAAATGCGAGATAAGTCCCGAGACGGAATGCGTCTGGCATCTCATCTATGAGCGCATGAGTCGTTTGGGGCAGTTGGACAACATGGCTAAAGTCGTTATGTTCAAAGACTGGACCTCCAGCCGCGACGGCGGTCCTCGCAAAATGGTCAGGGAGGATTTGAAAGAATGAAAGCAGAAAGCAATTTGGAAAAGGTCTTTGCTGCGGGTCATTTTGCGGTCACCGGCGAGTTGGGGCCGCCCCGCGGTGCTGATGCAGAGGTCATTCACGAGAAGGGCCAGTATCTCGTGGGCATGGTGGACTCGGTGAATGTCACCGATAATCAGACCGCAGTGGTGCGGATGGCCAGCATGGCCGTCTGCCGCCTGCTTCTGGATATGGGCCTTGAGCCCAACTTGCAAATGGTCTGCCGGGATCGCAACCGGCTCGCCATTCAGGCTGATTTGCTAGGAGCTTCCGCCCTGGGTATCAAGAACGTGCTTTGTCTTTCCGGCGACCACCAGAAGTTCGGTGATCACCCCCAGGCCAAGAATGTTTTTGATATCGACTCCATGCAGCTCATCGCCACGCTGAAGAAAATGCGGGACGAGGGCAAACTCATCAACGACCATGAGCTGGAGGGCGTCCCCAAGTTCTTCATTGGTGCAGCAGTCAACCCCTTTGCCGATCCCTTTGAGTTCCGAGTAACCCGTCTGGCAAAAAAAGTCGAGGCCGGGGTGGATTTCATCCAGACCCAGTGTATCTACAACATGGAAAAATTTCGCACCTACATGCAACAGGCTAATGATCTGGGGCTTACGGAAAAATGTTACGTCATGGCGGGGATCACTCCACTGAAATCCGTTGGTATGGCCCGCTACATGCAAAAATTCGTGCCCGGCTTGGATGTGCCGGAAGATTACATCGACCGGTTGAAAGGAGTGGAAAAGAAAGAGCAAGCCGCTGAGGGCATCAAGATTGCCATCGAACAGATCCAGGAAGTGAAGGAGATGAAAGGTATTACCGGGGTCCACGTAATGGCCATCGAGTGGGAAGAGAGGGTGGAGGAGATCGTCTCTGGTGCTGGCCTGTTACCTCGGCCTCAGGTAGCGTAGGAAACCAGGGATGGGTGTCGGCTAACAGATGGTTCAAAAAAGATATCACCTTCCCTTGCTTTTACTGTAACCAGCCTCTTTGGTCCTAAGGGTTTGCTCAGGAAGGGAACAACAACGAGCTGACGGTCAGAGTAGCAGTAGATGCAGGGCAAACAGGCACCACACTATCAGTTGAAAAACATCTTTACACGGAGACGGTTTTGTTTTTTAATGTGATAAGCTTGTGAAAGTGGGAGGAATCACATGTACCCAGTAAACCTATATGATCTCTATGAATTACTCCGTGGTCCCTTGCTCTGGCTGGCATTTGGGGTTTTTTTTGTTGGGATGGTGGTGCGGGTTGCTCTTTTTTACCGGTTGAGCAAAAAAAAGGACGGGGTCATTTACCGCTTCTTCAGTTGGAAATGGCTCTGGCTCTCCATCTTCCATTGGATTGTTCCGCCCCTCAATAAGACCTTCTGGAAGAACCCCATCGTTACCATCGTTGGATTTATCTTCCACATTTGTTTGATTGTGACTCCCCTTTTCCTGCTGGCGCACGCGGTTCTCTGGTATGAATCCTGGGAGATCAGCTGGTGGAGCCTTTCTGAACAAGTGGCTGACTACATGACGCTGATTACCATCGGCTCCGGCCTCTTTTTGCTGGTGCGGCGGATGATTTTGCCGCACGTGCGCATCGTCACCACCGCCGGCGACTATCTCCTGTTAACCGTGACGCTGGCTCCGTTCGTAACCGGCTATCTGGCCTACCACCAGTATTTTGATTATCAGACGGTTCTGATCCTCCACATGATCTTCGGGGAGTTGTTGCTAGTGATCATCCCCTTTACCAAGCTGAGCCACTTTCTCATTTTCTTCTTCTCCAGGGCAGTGACCGGGATGGAATTCGGCAGGCGACGAGCTCCTTCCTGGTAATCCCGGAGGCCACTGCTATGATGACGTTTTTGTGAGGAGGAGCATATGGCGGAAGAAAAGAAGTGGTATTACGCCAAGGACGGCTCGCAGCAGGGGCCCGTGGAGGCCGAGGAACTGCAGGGGAAGATCCAGAGCGGCGAGCTGG
>CAYFXH010000035.1:24416-33353 GCA_964346905.1 uncultured Desulfobacteraceae bacterium
ATATGGCGGAAAATGCAGCCTTCAGCCCAAAGGCTTTCAAGCAGACCCTAAAGGAAAAGACCAATGCCCGCCTCAAGATGTGGCTTGAAATTTGCGCCCACTGCGGCCTTTGTGCCGACACCTGTCATCTCTACCTGGCCAATGAGCGGGATCCCAAGCTGATCCCTGCCTACAAGGCCAAGAAGGTGCTGGAAGCATTCAAGAAAAAAGACAGAATAGACGAACCCTTTCTTGAAGACTTATACGACAGGGTCTTTGGCGAGTGCACCATGTGCCGGCGCTGCACCATGTTCTGTCCCTTTGGCATCGACATTGCCTTGATAACCGCCACCGGCCGCGGCCTCTGCATCTCCCAGGGCAAGATACCCAAGAACCTGGTGAAAGCCATAGAGAACTACATCGAGCATGGCAACCAGATGGCGGTGACCGAGGAGGAGTGGGTTGATACCCTGGAGTGGATGGAGGAAGAGCTCCAGGAAGAACTTCCAGGTGCCACCATTCCCATAGACAAAAAAGGGGCTCATCTCCTCTACACGGTGAATCCCAGGGAGCCCAAGTTCTACCCCATGGATATTTCCCAGGCTGCGATGATCTTCTATCTGGCCGGCGAGGATTGGACCATGTCTCGCAAGGGCTGGGATGATACCAATCTGGCCATGTTTGCGGGGGATCTCAAAACCGCAGCCTATATCTCTCAGATGGTTCGCGACGCGGCCGAGGAACTTGAGGTCAAGCGCGTCGCCATCACCGAATGAGGTCACGCCTTGCGCGCGCTTCAGTTTGAAGCGCCAGTCTGGTTGGGGCGAGACCACAACTTCGAGGTGGTGCACGCCGTGACTCTCTATGCCGAATATTTGCGTGAGGGGCGGCTCACGTTGGACAAGTCCGTTTTTGCCAACGAGCGCTGCACCTATCAGGATCCCTGTAATGTCAGCCGCAACGGCGGCTGCGCCCAGGATGCCCGTGAGATTATCAAGTACCTCTGTGAGGATTTTAAGGAGATGGAGCAGCACGGAGAGTACAATTTTTGTTGCGGCGGTGGTGGTGGTGCCGTCCCCATGGCCGGACCCTTCAGGGAACGGAGGCTGAGGGCTGGCAGGGTTAAAGCTGAGCAGATCCGCGCTACCGGTGCAACAATTTGCATCACGCCCTGCCATAACTGCTATGACCAGATTCGGGATTTGAACAAGGAGCATGAACTGGGAATAAAGGTGATGTCCTTCAAAGAAATGTTTGAAGAGGCCCTGATTATTCCGGAGGAACTCAAGGCCAAAGACGAGGACGACGAGTAAGGCGAGGTGAACTAGAGAGAACAGGGTGAAGAATAAATCCGAAATCCGAAAATCGAAATCCTAAACAAATTCAAAATTTTCAAATTGTCCTCAGGACTCCCCACCCTCCGGGCGGGTCCCCAGTTTCAAATGACCCAAACTTCTGAACTACTTTCATCGATTTTGTTTCGAACATTGGAGAATTTGAAATTCGGATTTGTTTCGTGCTTCGGATTTAGGATTTCGAATTTGGTGTCAACTAAAGCTTTTTTGTGCTCTCTTCGGTCTACGTCGCGTTCTATATAACCATTTAGGTAGATATATTCGGGGAGACGAACCATGCGATGGGGACGTTTTTGGGGTTGGCTGTTGATTTTGGGTATTGGAAGTCTCTTTTTGACGGTCAACTTGGACGCTCAGCCAGACGACATCCTGCTGGATGATCAGTCGGTGTTCGCCAAGCGGCAGCGACCGGCTGTGGATTTTCCCCACATGCAGCACATTGATGCGGAGATCGAATGCAGTAGCTGTCACCACCGGTATAAGGACGGAGAAAACATTGTGGATGAGGCGGAGCTTGAAGAAGATGGTGAGGGTATCAAGTGTGGTTCTTGCCACAAGAATGAGCCAGGCTTTCAATTCAAGCCCCACATGGATTCCACCAAAAGGACTCTGCAGCAGGGTTATCATCGGATGTGCATGGGGTGCCATCGCAAACTGAAAAAGGAAAAAGAGAAGGCTGGTCCGATGACCTGCGGCGAATGCCACCCCCGGAAAAAAGCTTCGCAGTCCTAGTGGCCCCACTATTTTTCGCGAGCTGGTGTCAGCATAACGGACACCAGTACGCGTGCGGTATGACGTTGCCCCCTTCGAGGGGGCTTTTAAGTTGAGTTCCAAGGAAGACTGGGATACAATTCCAAGACCCCGGTACAAGTGTGGTTTGGGGGCAAATTCACCTAGTATCTTAGAGGAGTTTCAATGGCGAAAAAACAAGGTTACACCATTGCCATGGCAGGCAAAGGCGGGACTGGCAAGACCACACTTGCCGGATTGCTGGTCCGCTTTCTTCTAGAGCAAGACATGACTCCGATTCTGGCAGTGGATGCCGATTCCAACACCAATTTAAACGAGGTCCTGGGCCTCACCGTGGAAGAGACTCTGGGTGAAGCTCGGGAGATGATGAAAAAGGACGTCCCGGTGGGGATGACCAAGGACATCTTCATGGAGATGAAGGTTGAGCAGTCCTTGGTTGAAGCCAACGGCTTCGATCTCATCGTTATGGGCCGGCCTGAAGGACCGGGATGTTACTGTGCCGCCAATAACCTGCTCAGCAAGTTTATCGAACGGTTGATGGGTAACTATCCCTACCTGGTGGTTGACAATGAGGCTGGGATGGAACATTTTAGCAGGCTTACCACCAAAGCTATTGACCTGCTGCTGGTGGTGAGCGATCCTAGCCGGCGTGGGATCCTTTCCGCCCGGCGCATTTACGACCTGGTGGATGAGCTCGGTATCAGAGTGGGGCGGAAGTTTCTTTTAGTCAACCAATATCGAGACAAACTGGAGAGTTTGGTTGCCAAACAAACCGAGATCTTCGATCCCAACTCAGTGAGCACCATTCCTGAAGATGACCTCATCTACCAGTTTGATCTGGAAGGAAAGCCCACCGTCCAACTGCCGCCGGAGTCCGTGGCTCTTCAGGCAGCCAATGAGATATTCGCGAAACTTTTGACCGGGGTGGGTGCATAACGTACCGTGTTAGCTGCACCCAAGACTATCGCAACGGCGACGTTGCTCCCGCACTACAAGCAATAATTGTAGGAGCGACCTCCAGGTCGCGACAAGACGATTTTACCGCGAACCTCTAGCGCAGCCATCCTTACACCCCCAACGGCGAAGCGAAAAACGTGTGAAAGGGGATCTCTATGCAACGCAAGATCCAGAGGGCTATTCTGAGTGTTACGGACAAATCGGGCCTGGTTTCATTTGCCCAGAAGCTCCAAGAGTTCGGCGTGGAAATTCTGTCCACCGGCGGCACCGCCAGCCAGCTCAAAGATGGCGGTATACCTGTTCAGGATGTATCCGATTTCACCGGCTTTCCGGAGATGCTGGGTGGTCGGGTTAAGACCCTACACCCGAAGGTACATGCTGGAATTCTAGCGCAACGGGACAACTCGGAGCACATGAAAACCATGGCCGCCCACCACCTGAAGGTGATTGACATGGTGGTGGTAAATCTTTATGCCTTTGAAAAGACAGTGGCCCGAGAAGGTTGCAGCCTGGAGGAGGCGGTGGAGAACATCGATATCGGCGGGCCTACCATGTTACGCGCTGCGGCCAAAAATTATCGTGATGTGGCCGTGGTGGTGGATCCAACAGACTACGACTCCATTGCTGAGGAAATGCAGGCCACTGGGGGCCAGCTCAGCCTGGAGACTCGTTTCCGCTTAGCCAAGAAGGTGTTCCGACTCACCCATGAGTACGACGGCGCCATCAGCCGCTATTTGGAGGGAATAGCCTCTCCCCAGTAACCCGCAAAAAATAACCCGGTTGGGGATCACCGCTGTCCCCACCGGGTTTGTCGAGCCAGGAGCAGGATTACTTAGGTGCGAAGAAATTTCTGAGTCAGTCTCTCCCATGACAGCTCGGGAACTCTGCCGACAACATCATCAATGGGACCACCATCCGCATAGGTCATTCCCACTGAGCTGACCATCTCCACCAGAGCCTGGTGTTCCGCCTGAATCCATTCGGCGCTTTCCTCGCCATAGAGGAGAGCCTTCAGCTCTTTGTTCATCTCTGCTGGCTCGAGAACCAACAGCCAGCCCTGGTTGTAAGGCTCTTCTTTTACCATAATAGGATCTTTGGTTGCTTGGTAATTGGCCGCAGCCACCACGCCGGAGAGGGGAGAGAGCGCTTGAGCCTCTTTGCCCATCCGCTTGAAAGCAAAGCCAACTTCACTCAACTTTACCTCCTCCCCAGTTAGCGGCAATTCTAAAGAGTCCATTGGTCCGAAAACTTTCATGGAGAAGTCATCCAGTCCAACTCGGACGCGACCACCATGCTCAATCCTGGCCCAGGCATGTCCCAGATGGAAGAAGTGTCCCTCCGGCAGGCCAAAGCCGTCTACCTGGGGGATGCTGGTTATGCGAGCTGGAATCTGCAACTGCCAACTGTCTTCCAGCATCTGGTCAAAATCACACTTGTGGCATTCAAACTCATAGGGGCAGAGCCGGAAACTAGTCCTGCCTGTGAGGGTATGGCGACACTCACGCTGCAGTCCCGGACGCTTTTTCATCTTCTCCTGCCAGGAGATGATATGTGCCTTTTTACCTGTGGGTTCTAGCCCCTGAAGACGTGCTGCTGCATTCTTGTCTGCGGTCTGCTTCATGGCCTTATCGAAGGGACAGGTGTGACAGTTATAGTAGTAGTTACACAGTTTGTAATCGATAACCCCCGCTTCCATCCAAATACACTTTTCCTCGCCACTGGGTACGGCCTTGAACCCTGACATTTGGCTTTTCTCTTTCATGGCGAAACCTCCTTACCATATGAAAAACTAATAAGTGCTCATTTCCTCTTGCCTTGCATAAAAGCAAAGGGTGTGCCACGATTGCTCGAAAGCTATAACTAGCTGAAAACGTTTAATATTATTGCAGGTAACTGTGTTTGGTTGGAGATGGAAGACAAGAAAATATGTGGGATAAAACCACAGAATAAAAGTAATATGGTTAGAAGTTATTGATATTAAAGCATAAAAATGGAGAGATGTATTTTACCACATAGCGTTGATATTTTCTACATATTTGCAAGGGAAGGGCAAACAGACCAGTTCAGAAACTACGCGGTGCCGAGATTCCAGAGCACGAGATCTCGACAGGCAGTGCAAAAGAAAGAGAACTTGCGATCGGCGCACTCCAGTCCAACAGAATACTTCATGACGCAATCGGGATCCACACAATGCTTCAGTCCGAAGGTGTGGCCCAGTTCGTGAATCGCCTCTTTCTCCAAACGGCTGATGAGCGGCGGACATCCCATTTGGGGTTCGCTCCCTGGATTGCCGTGTAGTCTAAAGCTGGAGATCACCGCGCCTTTACCGTTAAATTGCGCCTCTCCAAAGACAAACGAAAAGATTGGGTTAAACAGGTCAACAGTAGTCACCCCCAGGACCTTTAGGGCATCTGGCGCAGAGTTATCAAGCAATTTCTTTAAGATCACATTGGAATTATATTGCTGCCGAGGAACATCCAGGGCGTAGGCTGGAACTCCTTGGTTGGGTGTGATCTTGACAGGCAGATTAAATTGTTCCTCGATGCTCTCTGCCATACCGTTTAGGTACTCATCGCCTATCTCGCCCAAAGGTACCAAGTAGATGAATCGGGGGTGGCTGTTCATGATGGGTCACTGCTGTCTTTTCAGACCAAATTTCTTGATCTTTTTGTGCAGGGTGGTGCGGTCTATATGCAAGAGACGTGCTGTTTTGGCGATGTTCCAATCATTACGTGCGAGCATTTTCTCAATGTGGAGCCTCTCCACCTCCTGCAGTGTCTGGGGATCCCCAGGTGGGAGCAGCTCAACATCACAAAAAGGTAAGTGCCGTACCTTCACTTCAGGACCCTGGTCAATCACGGTGGCCCGTTCAATAACGTTTTCCAGCTCACGTACATTACCGGGCCAGTGATAATCCATCATCATGTCCATGGCCTTCCGTTCCACCCGGTCGAACTTCTTGTTGAACTCCAGATTATATTTGTTCATGAAATGGGCGGCCAGCAGGGGAATATCTTCTTTGCGCTCCCTGAGGGGCGGTAGGTGGATGCTGACTACATTGAGGCGGTAGTACAGGTCACTGCGAAAAGATCCCTCCTCTATCGCCGCCACTAAATCGAGGTTGGTGGCAGAGATGAGGCGGACATCCACTTCAATGAGGTCAGTGCCCCCGAGGCGGCGGAAGCTCTTTTCCTGTAAGGCCCGCAGGAGTCTGATCTGGGTCTTCATGCTAATGTCACCCACTTCATCCAGGAAAAGGGTGCCGCCATGGGCCAGCTCAAAACGCCCTTTCTTGGTGCGGTCGGCACCGGTGAAAGCACCCTTCTCATAGCCGAACAATTCGCTCTCCAGCAGGGTCTCGGGAAGGGCACCACAACTCGTGGCCACGAAGGGACCATAGCGCTGGGGACTGTTGCTGTGAATTGCCCGGGCTACCAGTTCTTTGCCAGTGCCGGTCTCCCCAGTGATCAGTACGGTGGCGTTGGTGTCGGTCACGGCTTTGATGGTTTCAAAGACCTCCTCCATGGCCTCGCTCCGACCAATGATGTCGTCGAACTCATATTGCTCGGTCAAACGCTTTCGAAGTAGGATGTTTTCAGTTATCAACCGTTGATGTTCTACAATTCTGTCGAGCATGAGGGTAAGCTGGTCCACATCGAGAGGTTTGACAACATAGTCGTAAGCTCCCTCTTTCATAGCCTGAACCGCGCCGGAGATGGAGGCATAGGCAGTCATCATAATGACCACGGTCTGGGGGGCAATCTCTTTAACCTGCTTCAGCACCTCCATACCGTCCATACCCGGCATTCTGAGATCAAGGAGCAGGATATCCCAGTTCGCCTCGCGCAAGGCGGTGATGGCCTGTGGACCATCCTCAACGGCCTTGGCCAAATAATTCCCCTCTTCCAGCCAATTGGTGAGGGCAAGACAAACCATAGGCTCGTCATCAACCACCAAAACCCGTGCATTTTCCGTCATTGGACCACCTGAAATCGCATGGCGCCAAGTGCCATGGGTTAAGAAAAGGTTTTCTATCAGTTAGAGGAATTAGCCTTCCTCGTTCGGTAATCAGGGTTCTACCTGGAACACACTCTCTTCTTCTTTTGGCTGTTCAATGGACAGGACACGAGAATCTGCAGGAAACTGAACGATGCAATGAGTGCCTTCATTCGTTCTGCTTTGAATTTGGATCTCACCTTGATGCTGGCGGATGATACCGTAGGAGACGGAAAGTCCCAGACCAATCCCTCTGCCATCGTCTTTGGTGGTAAAAAAGGGCTCGAAAATCCTCTCCGCATCCTCTTCCGAGATGCCCAAGCCGGTATCACTGATTGTAACCTCAATCATATTTCGCTGTCGGTCAAAATTGGTGGAAACAGTAAGCACTCCCCCGTCTGGCATTGCTTCAATACCGTTCCAGAGAATGTTAATAAATGCTTGCTGCAAGCGCTTGAAGTCGCACGATAAAGGGGGAAGCCCCGTGGCATAGTCAGTATGAATCTCAATCTCGTCCAGCCCGGCTCGATGCCTCAGGATATTGAGGGTTTTATCCAGAATTTCATGGATATCATTATCTCTAATCTCGATTTCACTCTGGCGGGCAAAATCCAATAAGTTTCGAGAAATATTGGCACACCGTTCAGTTTCGCTGTGCAGATACAAGATATAGTCCCGCAACTCAGCCACCCGGTGTGCCGGAAAGGGCTCATGCTCAAGGATGCTGGTTGCCAGTTTGCTGAACGTCAGAACACTGGTCAGGGGATTGTTGATCTCATGAGCGATTTCTGCTGCCAGCCTGCCGATGGAGGCAAGTCGTTGTGATCGCCACAGGGCCTTCTGCCCCTTTTTCCTCTCGGTGATGTCCCGGAGAAAGCCAGTAATAGCCACTTTGCCGCCATGCTGAGATAGGGCAAAAGTCTCGTAGACTGTGATGGACGCTCCATCTTTGCGTACCATTTTGAATTCATAGCCCTTGGGCAGGATTTCTCCGCGCTGCCTGAGGCGGTGGCGCTCCATGCAAGCGTGCAGATTCTCCGGATGGACAAGATCCGCCAGGCTTTTGTCCTGCAGCTCATCTGGTTCATAGCCGGTGATTCTGGAGAAAGCCTGGTTGGCGTAACGAACTCGCGCCTCCACACCATCATGGTCCTGAAGGATAAATATGCCCAGCTCAGCGCTGTTGGCCGCATCCTCAATGGCCTCATGCCGGCCTGCAAATTCCTTGACCTCCAGTTCCAGCTTTCTCGTTTCGGTGATATCCTTGAGCTGGCCCAGTTTGCCGATGGAACCATCCTGCAGCTTGATGGGAATACTTCTTACTTGGAAGATCTTTTCGGTTTTCGGCAATTGATATTCCTGAATGCAGCACGAGCGGTCCTGCTGGATCTCATCCATAACCGACCAGGGACATGGCGTCTTTCGCTTAAAGAGGGCCTCATAGCACACCTCGCCAACATGGTCACCGACGAGATCAATGAGTGTCTGGTTCATAAAGACAATCCGGCGGTCCTTGGAAATAATATAGAAGCCGTCCTTCAAGCTGTTTGTCCAGGCAAGATTTATGCCCTCAGACTCAAACGTCAGTTGACCATATTTCTCAAGAGTGATGTCATTCAAGACCCCGCTCACGAACAAAAATTCACCGTGCTCGTCGCAGGTGATAAATCCCCGAATTTTTATCCATGCTACCTCTCCCTCTTGTTTGACGATTCTGTATTCGGCAAGATAGTATTTATCTTTCTTTAGGGCTTGCTTTACGGCATCTCGGGCTATCTGTTTGTCATTCTCATAGACGATGTCTAACCATTTTATCTTTCTGTCCAGAAAATCTTCCAGCTTATAGCCGGTGAGATCTTCTATTTTCTTATCGAAAAAATCCACAGACCAATCCCTATAT
>CAYFXH010000036.1:0-32755 GCA_964346905.1 uncultured Desulfobacteraceae bacterium
CTGGAGATTATCAGCAAACACAAGTCCGATTTCCTCGCCAACATGAGCCACGAACTCAGAACACCCCTCAACGCCATATTGGGCTACACGGAGCTGATCCTTGACAGAATTTACGGCACTGTGCCTGAGCAGATTCAAGAGGTCTTGGAGCGGGTGGAGCAAAATGGGCGCCATCTCCTGAGCTTGATCAACGATGTTTTAGACCTTTCCAAGATCGAGGCGGGTCAGCTTACCCTTTCTCTCACTGATTATTCAATGAAAGAAGTCGTTCAGACTGTGGTTGCGGCTGTGGAGTCCCTGGCTGCAGAGAAAAATCTCCAATTGAAGGTTACCGTATCTCCCGAGGTGGATTACGGTAAGGGCGACGAACAGCGTATATCTCAGGTGCTCATGAATCTTGTGGGAAACGCGATCAAGTTCACCGAAGAGGGGAAAGTCGAGGTTGAGGCGACAGCTTCCAACGACACTTTTATAGTCTCCGTGTCTGACACAGGTCCCGGTCTCTCAGAGGGTGATCAGCAGAGGATTTTCGAGGAGTTCCACCAGGTGGATGCTTCCAGCACGCGTAAAAAGGGGGGAACCGGCCTCGGGCTCTCCATTGCCAAGAGAATTGTAGAAATGCACGGGGGCAGCATTTGGGTCGAATCGACCTTAGGAGAAGGTTCCACTTTCTCTTTCACCCTACCGGTTCGAGTTGAGAGGCAACGGGAGCAAAAATGAGCAAGTTGATTTTGGTAGTAGAAGACCAGGAGGATAACCGGCGTATTATGCGCGACCTCCTCGCCAGTGCCGGATATCCAGTGATCGAGGCCGTCACCGGGGAAGAGGGGGTGGCCGCGGCTGAGACCCATGGTCCTGACCTGATCCTCATGGACATACAGCTTCCCGGCCTCGACGGATACGAAGCTACCCGCCAGATAAAGGCCAACCCCGATCTCCGCCATATCCCGATCATCGCGGTCACCTCGTACGCCCTGAGCGGTGATGATGTGAAGGCCTTTGAAGCTGGCTGCGATGATTATGTCTCGAAGCCCTTTAGTCCCCGTGAGCTTCTGGCAAAGATCCGCACATACCTGCAATAGCTTTGCACAGAGGGAAAATTGTGAGAACACCCCCCCTGATTCTAATCGTGGACGATAACCCCACGAACCTGGATATCCTCCAGACTCGCCTCAGAGCCAACAACTACGAGGTCATCACAGCGGCTGACGGCGAAGCGGGGTTGGCCATGGCCAGAGAGCAACAGCCGGACCTGATCCTCCTTGACATTATGATGCCCAAGATGGACGGTATTGAGGTGTGCCGGCGGATCAAAGAGGACCCTTCCCTGCCTTTCATGCCGATCATCATGGTGACTGCCAAAGCGGATTCCAAAGACGTGGTGGCCGGTCTCGAGGCAGGCGGCGACGAATACCTGACCAAGCCTGTGGACCATGCCGCGCTGGTTGCCAGGGTCAAGTCGATGCTGCGGATTAAAGCATTACATGACACGGTCCTTGAGCAGTCGGCTCAGCTCAAGGTGCAACTCGAGACTGCAACCAAGATTCAATCTCTATTCTGGCCAAGAATTCCAGAGCTGAAAGGGGGAGGCCATATTTGGGCTGTATCTGTACCTGCCACCTATGTGGGCGGCGATTTATACGATGTAATTCCTTTGGCCGACGATAGTCTCATAGCATATGTTGCCGATGTTTCAGATAAAGGCGTTCCTGCTGCTCTGATCATGGCTGCCTTGTCAACTAAAATCCGTAGCGAAGCACACGTTCACAGTGAGGTGGACAAGCTTCTTGAAACGGTGAACAAGAGCATGTATAGATTGACGTCCGAAGAAGGATTTTTTGCCACCATTGCTCTCGCTCGGTATTGGCCCTCGAGTGGAAAAATGCACCTTGGACTGGGTGGCCATTTATCGCCTCTGTGGATCGTAGAAGGCGATATTAGGACCCTGCCGAAAATAGCGGGAATATCATTGGGGGTAACACCGAATGTTCACTACGGGATAGAAGAGATTTTACTGTCTCCGGGAGAATCGATCCTCTTTTTTACAGATGGAGTTGTCGAAGCAGAGAATGAAAATAATGAGCTATTCGGTAACGAGCGCTTGATTGGCTATATACGGAACGCAAAAGGACCGCCCTGGGGAAAAGGACTTTTGGACTGCATCCATGACTGGCGGGGGAATTCATCCGCACGTGACGATGTAACCATATTGGAGATTTGGCGAGATTAACAGTAAACTCTGCGGATTTGGGATTTGGGATTTCGCCCGTCCGCCTCGGCTGAAGCCTCGCGATGCCGGGCAGGGATTGCGGATTTTAGTTTTAGATTGGAAATTTCAGACTTGGCACTTAGGAATCGAGTTACTGTAGGTTTGGAATTGCCCGATGTGCAATGCATGATGCATTCCCTGCCCGGTATCTTTCTTTCATCTCACATCACAGATCTCACATCCCAAGAACTCAACCAGTTGAGGTCTCCCGCTTCTCCAGCCAGTATGGAGTCTTCAGGTCTTCATAGATGCTCAAGGCGGCCTCGGCACCCTGGCCCACCGCTGTCACGATCTGTTTATAGCCCCCCTCGACGTCCCCGGCGGAATAGATCCCGGGTACATTGGTGCGGTGGTGCGAGTCACGCTTGATGAAGCCATCGTCCGTCAGTTCCACTCCGAGCTTTTGCGCGAGCTCAACGGCGGGCAGGTACCCAATGGCGATAAACACGCCGTCGATGGGTAAGGTCCTGGTCTCCTGGGTCTCATTGTTGAGGAGGAGAACCTCCCGGACCTTGTCCTCTCCCCGTATCTCCTTGACCTCAGTATTCCAGAGGATAGGAATGTTGGCGGAGAACAGATACTTGCTCAGATGCTCTTGGGCCCGTAAGGTGTCCCGCCGGTGCACCAGCGTAACGTCCGCCCCGATGTTGTGGAGATAGAGGGCCTCGGTGACCGCGCTGTTGCCGCCACCTACCATGATTACCTTTTTCCCTTTGAACAGGGGGCCGTCGCAGGTGCTGCAGTAAGTCACGCCGCGGCCGGAAAGTCGGGACTCTCCAGGAACTCCCAGATGTTTGTGGGTTGCACCAGTGGCCAAAAGAACCGCCTTGGCTTGAAAGCGTCTTCTGTTGGTGACCACAGTGAGCCCTTCTCCGGTCTGGATGTCCACCACCTCTTCTCCCTGGAAAATTGTTACATATTCCAAAGCATGGCTCACCAATAAATCAACAAGGGCCTTCCCACCCACCTGGGTAAACCCGGGATAGTTTTCGACGATGGGGGTGGTAGCCACCTGGCCCCCCAGAGTGTCTCGTTCGACAACCGCGGTCCGGAGCCCACTACGCTCCGCATAGATGGCAGCTGTAAGCCCGGCGGGTCCGCCTCCCACAATTACCAAATCTGCATTCACAAGCTCCGCATCAATATCAGGAATGAATACGGTCTCCTCCTGCATTTTTTGCAATGAGAGGATGAAGAGTTCTTCCGGTTGCGCACCCTGGGCAATCAGGACATCGTTGGCAAACGTTTGCGGCACACTGTGAGCAGAGTACTCATCAGCGAGGTGGGGGTTGGCCTGAATATCGATGATCTCCAGGGAAACCAATTCAGGTTTGGCGATGGCGGCTTTGAGGCCGTTCACTGCCTGCTGGGGACAATACGGGCAGGTGGGGCTGGAAAAAACCTTGACCCTTCGTGGCGAATCGATCTTCTCTAGTATCTTGACAGACTGATCACTGAGATTATCTCTTCGAAGTCCGATCAGAACGACAGCTTCCAAAAGGGTCCGCCCTTCCTCGCCCATGGGTGCCCCGAGAAAACGAAAAGAATGGTGGGAGAAAGCTCAACCTCCCATTTTTTGGCAAGCTCATGGTCGAAACTGAGTTCTTGCAGCTCGATTTTCCCACCGAGCTGAGCAAAGGCTCGAACAATCTCTTTGGCGGCCTGATTGTAAATGTCGTTCGTACCCTCTTTGGTGAAGAGATAGAGCGGCACCACATGGGGCAGCTGATTTAATACTGATCTCAGTTGGTGTTGGACCCCAGGGGGAATTGGACTCTGCGAATGAGAATAAGGATGGTCTGAAATGGTCATGCGTATTTCCTATTTCAAAAAAGTTGCCACTCGTTACCCTGTGCAGAAAGTGCAAACACCTATAATATAAAACACTTTTGCACGGGCGCAAATGAGGAAACCATCGCCAGAAGTGGCAAGGATCAATTAGCAAAGAATAAATGCTTAATTCTAGTGGTATTTATAGCATACTTTGGACAAAAATTGGTTTTCCCTCCGAATGTATCGAGGGATCGACCTGAGCCGTAATAATTAGGGCGGACACCGTTGACAGCAGTAGGAATCATGCCTATGTTTCCCGATTATAACTCGTGAAGGAGGTGTCGGTATGGCTGAAGAGTTTGCTTGTGTGGCATGTGGCGATCCGAGTGAGAAGGACGATGTGGTTGCCATCCAGGAATGCCGAATCTGCCGCCGAATGCACTGCGATGGGTGCATCGATGCAGAAGGTTTGTGTGTGGAGTGCACAGAGTAAATGATTGACCAGGCGGCTCAGTGCGGCATCGTCCATACTAGTCATAGTTATAGGTGAACCATAGTTTTTCCTGGATTCCGGAAATCCACCGGTTGGGGGATTCCGGAATAACAGCATCGGTAATTTCCCCTGAAGATTTCTGTTTTTCAGTGGCCTCTTGGGAGAAAAACTGTAGAGTAACCGCTGCCCAGGTTCAGGGCTGAACTCGTCACTGTCATAGCAGTACCTAGGACGTCCGTTAAGAACTCTCCTCAAAAACTGTTGTTTGACCGTTTTCGCCATGGTATAAAAATTTCTTATACTAACAGCCTTTAACAGATACGAAGAGTAGCGTGAAAGACGGTTTTTTTCAGGTAAGAACCCGTGAAGAGGTGTGGGGTGAATATCAGCGTTTCCCCCTGCTGAATCCTGAAGAGGTCCGCCTCGATCAGGCGTTAAACCGGGTGCTGGCGGAACCTGTTTTTACCGGTGAAGACCTTCCACCCTTCACCCGGTCTATTGTTGATGGTTACGCAGTCCGGGCCCAGGATACGTTTGGCGCCTCAGAGAGCCTGCCTTGCCTCCTGGAAATTGTAGGAGAGGTGGGCATGGGAGAAACTCCCCCTTTTGCATTAGAGGACGGTTATGCGGCCAGAATTCCCACTGGAGGCATGCTTCCTGCAGGTGCAGACAGCGTGGTTATGGTGGAATACACCGAAGAGCTGGACCAGAGAAGTGTGGCTATAAGCCGTAGTGTGGCCCCCTTGGAAAACGTGATCCAACCAGGCGATGATTTTCGCGCCGGTCAGGAGGCTTTGCAGACAGGGAGACGACTCCGTCCACAGGAAATCGGTCTTCTTGCCGGGTTAGGCCGGGAAACAGTAATGGTAAGGCGGAAGCCAAAGGTGGCAATCATCAGCTCCGGCGACGAGATTGTCCCCATGGAACAAAAACCCGGGCCCGGCGAACTGCGCGACATCAATTCCCACAGTTTGGCTGCTATGGTGGAGGATTGGGGCGGAGTGCCGTTACAGCTGGGGTTGGCTCCCGACCAATTCCCCGCATTACGGGATAAATGCCAGGAGGCGCTGGACAGAGCCGATATGTGTCTGATCTCAGGCGGCTCATCGGTGGGGAGCCGCGATCTTACCCTGGAAGTTCTCACCTCTTTCAACGAGAGTGAGATTCTGGTCCACGGCGTAGCCATCAGCCCCGGTAAGCCCACCCTCCTGGTAAAGACAGGCGAAAAAGCCTCTTGGGGTCTCCCCGGGCATGTGGCCTCTGCAATGGTGGTTTTCCAGGTGTTAGTGCGTCCCTTCATGTGTTACCTCAGCGGGGCTTCAATGTCGCTGGGGCAGGGTAGGCCGGTTCAGGCCCGATTGAGTCGGAATGTGGTCTCCAAGCAAGGGCGAGAGGACTTCATCCGAGTGAGGCTGCGAGAGGAGGACACAGTTCTTATGGCTGACCCCATTTTTGGGGAATCCGCGCTGATTTCCACCCTGGTGCACGCCGATGGTCTTGTTTGTATCCAGCGACACGCCGAAGGGCTCTATGCGGGCGAGACTGTTGAGGTGATAAGTATATAGCGACTTCGGGACAACGGGGTCTCAGAAAGCGTAAGAAAAACTGAGAAGTCCGAAATCCAAATGACCAAAACACCGGACAATTCTTGCTGAGTAGTTTATGTTTGGAACATTGGAGAATTCGGATTTTGAATTTGTTTCGTGCTTCGAATTTAGGATTTAGGATTTAGGTATTTTTCTTATGGCTCGCCGGATCTATCTAAAAATGAAATCGCTGAAGCAGGCGAGGGAAATCTTCCTGGGGCACTGGAATTTGGCAAACATGCTTTCTGCGGAGAAGGTACCCACCCTTGAGGCTCCGGGTCGGGTTACTGCGGCTCCGGTCTTTGCGCGCTTTTCGGCTCCAACTTTTCACTCGGCAGCTATGGACGGGATTGCGGTTCGGGCTGAGCGCACCTTTGGCGCCACTCAAGAGAGGCCAATGCAGCTGGAGTTGGAAACCGAGGCCCAGTGGGTTAACACCGGCCAGCCCATGCCCCCGGACACCGATGCAGTCATTATGGTGGAAAACATCCATCAGATTGATGATAAGCAGGTGGAGATCCAGGCTGCTGCCTTCCCTTGGCAGCATGTGCGCAAGGTGGGTGAGGATATTGTAGCCACAGAGCTTCTCCTGCCTCAAAATCACCGTATTACTGCTTACGACATCGGGGCTCTCTTGGCAGCCGGTATTCTGGAATTGGAGGTGAAGCGGCGGCCACAGGTGCTGGTCATCCCTACTGGTGGCGAATTGGTGGAGGCTGAAGCGCTGAAGCATGCTGAGACGGTGCCTCCGGGTGAGATCGTGGAGTTTAACTCCTGGGTACTGGCTCATCTGGTCCGCCAGTGGGGAGGGCTGTGTGATCGCCATCCCATTATTCCAGACGATCCGAAGGCGCTCCGCCAGGTCCTGTTAGAAGCGCTGGCGGGTGGCTATGATGCGGTAATCATCAACGCGGGGTCCTCTGCCGGCTCTGAGGATTATACCGCCGACCTGATAGCTGAATTGGGAAAGGTGCTGGTACACGGAGTCGCCATAATGCCAGGCAAGCCTACAGTTCTCGGGGAAATCCAGGGAAAGCCGGTGGTTGGCAATCCGGGCTATCCAGTTTCTGCCGTTATCAGTATGGAGCAATTCATTCGTCCTCTCCTGTACCGGATTCAGGGTCTGGAGGAGCCCGAGCCAGAGCAAGTGAACGCCTATCCTTCCCAGAAAATTCCTTCAAAGCTTGGAGTTGAAGAATTCCTGCGAGTGAATCTCGGCAGGGTAGGAGACCGGTTAGTAGCCACCCTTCTGCCACGGGGGGCGGGCTCTATCACCTCTTTGACCCAGGCCAATGGCTATTTGAGAATCCCGGAGACAGTGGAGGGTATCACAGATGCTGAATCCCATCCGGTCACCTTACTCACCAACAGACAAGGAATCGAACGGACCCTGGTGGTGGTGGGCAGCCATGACATGACCCTGGACCTCATTGCCAACCTTTTGAAAAAGCTTGATCCAAAGATTAACCTGGCTTCAAGCAATGTCGGCAGTCTGGGCGGTCTTCTGGCTCTCAGGAAAGGCACTGCTCATTTGGCCGGCTCCCACTTGCTTGATACCGAAACAGGTGAATACAATATTTCCTATATCCAGCGGTATCTGGACGGGGTGGAGGTGTACCTGGTTAATCTGGTTCACCGGGAGCAGGGCCTCATCGTGGCGGCTGGTAACCCCAAGTCCATCACCAGCCTGGCAGATCTCAGCCAGGCTGGTGTCCGCTTCGTTAATAGGCAGGCCGGCTCTGGGACACGGATTCTGCTGGATTGGCGGTTGAAACAGGTGGGCCTCGACCCTGCGAGCATTCACGGTTACCAGCGAGACGAATACACCCACATGGCAGTGGCGGTGGCTGTGTTAAGTGGCAGTGCCGATGTTGGTATGGGAATTTATGCGGCGGCGCAAGCTCTAAATCTGGATTTCATCCCAATAACCACCGAGCGGTACGATCTCGTGATCCCGGCTATCCATTACGATAATCCTCTGGTGCAAAGCCTTCTCGAGGTTATCGCTACCCGCGAATTTAAGGACCAGGTGATGGCACTGGGTGGCTATGAGGTGCGGGACACCGGCCGGATCATTGGCTCCTGGGTAGGTGAGGGAGAGGCACGCAATACAGAAATGTAGGGAGTTAGGATTTCAGATTGTAGATTGTAGATTGCAGATTTGGGATTTGTTGCTGCGCGGTCTTCGTTATCGTAACATGACAGAGGCATGAACGGTGGGAGAAGGTCGTTTTGTCTGAGAGACTGAAAGAACAGATCAAAAGGCTCAACCAGATTGGGATTGCCCTTACCAGCGAAACTCACTTGCCAACTCTGCTGGAACTCATTGTCCGTGAAGTTCGCGATTTTACCAGAGCTGATGCGGGTAGCCTCTACAGCGTCCAGAGAAACCAACTGCGTTTTGAGGTGGCTCAAAATGACACCTTAGCAGCCCGCAAAGGCAGGGTTTACGAGGCATTTCGGCCTTTTCCCATGCCATTAGATAAAACGAGTATTGCCGGTTATGTAGCTATTACCGGAAAGACCTTGAACATTTCGGATGTCTACAAACTATCAGGAAATGAGGAATATCGCTTTAATCCGGCTTTCGATGATCGGAACCGCTACCGCACCCGCTCCATGCTTGTGGTTCCCATGCGGGACCATGACAATGAAATTATCGGGGTGCTCCAGCTGATTAATTCTCTGGACCATCAGGGAAGGGTTACCGTGTTTAATGCCGAACAGGGTGATCTGGTGGCATCCCTGGCCTCGCAGGCCGCCGCGGCCATACAAAATGCTCGCCTTATCAACGCGGTCCATGAGGTTTTTGCGGCACTGGTGCGCTACTCAGCCTCTGCAATCGACGCCAGAAGTCCACATACCGCCGGGCACTCACGCCGAGTGGCCACCTATGCCATGCGTCTGGCTCGGGCGGTGAATGCAGAGGATCAAGGGGCCTTGGCGGCTGTCTCATTTAATGACAAAGAAATGGAAGAACTCAACTATGCTGCCTGGTTGCACGACATAGGCAAAATCGGGGTCCGTGAAGAATTGCTGGAAAGGGTTGACCGGCTTTCTCAGTCGGCAATGGAGCTGGTTACGACTCGGTTTGAGGCAATCAAATTGGCTGTGGCTCGAGACTTTGAGCGGGAGCGAGCTGAGGCGGGCGGCTCCAAGGGAGATGGTACGGTTGAACTTGAGCGAAGACTCCGGGAAGTTGATGAGGAGCTTGAGTTTATCAGGAAAATCAATCGCGCCAAGGAGATTGGCATCAGGGACATCCGCAGACTTCAGGATATCCAGACAAAGAACTTTCGCAATGCCCGGGGCGAGGTGAGGAGTTATCTTAGCGAGGAGGAGACTCGCAACCTCAGCTTACCTACAGGAAACCTAACTGGTCAGGAGTTCCAGGAAGTCCAGGGCCACGTGCTTCAGACGCTGAATATTATCAATAAAATTCCCTTCACCAAGGATCTTGAGCGCATTCCCGTGATCGCTGCGGCCCACCACGAAAAACTGGACGGCTCCGGTTATCCCCTTGGTCTGACCGCTTCCGATATTCCGCTCCAGGCACGTATTTTAGGTGTAGCGGATGTCTACGATGCGCTCACCGCCACCGACCGTCCCTATCGTGGCGCGATGCCGGTGAAAGAGGCGTTGCAGCATCTGATTAAAGAAGCGGAAGCGGGAAAGTTGGATCCTGATCTGGTGGACTTGTTCGTGCGCAAGAAACTGCATGAGGGAGTGACGTAAGGTTCAGCGGGCAGCGGGCAGTAAACACTAAGGAGTCAGGAGTCAGAATTCAAAATTCAGGAGAATCCGGTACAAGGTACAAGGGACAGGGAACGTGGTGAACAAAAATCAAACGACTCCTTGAACCGTATACCCTGTACCATGTGCCGTAAGTTCTGGCCCCTCAACCTTTGAGGTGAAATGTTTTAATTCACTTTGAGGATGGCTCAAGAATGTCGAAAGGTAATATTTTTGCTGCTTTGGAGCGTATAGCTGAGGAACGCATTCGCGAGGCGTTGCAGCGCGGTGAATTCGAACATCTTCCTGGCCTCGGCAAGCCGCTGAATCTTGAGGATGACCGGCACATCCCAGATGATTTGCGCCTGGCCTACAAAGTCCTCAAAAACAGTCATTGTTTGCCCCCAGAATTGGAGTTGAAAAAAGAAATTACAAGTGCGGAGGAACTGTTGGGCACGCTAACGGACGAGGGTGAGAAATACCGGCAAATCAAAAAGATCAACTACCTGATAATGAAGCTAAACACCATGCGAAAGGGCTCGGTGCAGTGGGAAGAGCAACAACGGTATTACGAGAAGATCATCGAGAAGGTAGAGGGTGGAGATCGTTCCAATCGCAAAGGGAGACGGAAGATCAATTCATCCACAGGCTCCCCACGACACTCCCAGCGACAAACTCAGGGCAGGCAGGGGTAAACTCGGCAAGCAAGAATAGTGTGAGAAGTCTCAGCAACACGTTCTTACCTGATCCGTTTCGCCTGTCTCACGAGTCTCGCCCCGAGTCAGGCCTCCTGCGTACTACTCCTTCTCCAGGGCCAATTCAATCAGCCGGTCGAGGAGTTCGGAAAAGCTTATTCCAGCAGCAGCAGCAGCCTGTGGATAGAGGCTGGTGGCGGTCATACCTGGTATGGTGTTGGTCTCCAAGACATATACTTCGTCATCGCCGCAGATCATGTCAGTACGACTATAGCCCCGGCACCTTAGGGCCAGATGGGCTCGCACCGCATATTCCTGGGCTTTTTTTGTGACGGCTGGGCTCAGTCGCGCTGGACAGATCTCTTCTGTGGCTCCGGGCTTGTATTTGGCCTCATAGGTGAAAAAGCCATATTGTTCGCCGGGAATAATCTCCACCAGAGGAAGGGGCTCTGGGTTCTGATTACCGAGCACGGCGCCGGTGATCTCGGTTCCAGCAATGTATTTTTCCACCAGAAGAAGCCGGTCATATTCCCATGCCAGCTCAAGCGCTGGCAAAAGTTCACTGGCCTCGTGGACAATACTCAACCCTATGGTGGATCCCTCATGCTCTGGTTTGACCACCGCTGGAAGTCCGAGAGTGTCGTGGACCTTGGTTTGGGCATCAGCATCAGTGCGATCAAGAACCAGATAGGGGGCTACCGGGAGACCAGCGTGCTCATACAACCGTTTGGACTGGATCTTGTTGATGCCAAGAGCGCTGCCAAGGACGCCGCTACCGTGATAGGGGATATCCAGCAGTTCGAGAAGCCCTTGGATAGTCCCGTCTTCGCCGTAGCGGCCGTGGAGTATGATTAAAGCCACATCAATTTCTGCGGCGTCCTCCATCAGCCGAACCAGGTCATCCCTGGGGTCGTACCGTCTTATCTGGTACCTGTTCTTGTCCAATGCCTGATAGACTTGTTCACCACTTTTCAGCGATACCTCGCGTTCGGCGGAGCGCCCGCCGCTGAGCAATGCTACAGTCAGTGTATCCACGGTTGCTCTCCTGTTCTTGCAGACCAGCCTGCAGTAATGGAACCGTTGTTAAGACTAAGGTCTTGATAAGACACGTCCTCCTAGCCTGATCGGTAATGGTGTTAATAGTTCGTCAATGGCAATGGTGGAATGAAATGTCTTAAGTATATTGACAAAATCTCATTTTTAATTCAACGGTCAATTGAAGGGAGGTAAAGAAAAAAAAGTGAAAATGTAAAAAAGGAGAAAATCAGAGAAATCCGAAGATCGAGAATGTTGATAACGGAAGAAGCCGCAAAAACGGTGGCGTAAGCCCTTGAATTCCAGTGGTATTTCTCGAGACGTGAAAAAAATGCCTGTTAACGCGCGCTTATCTGTGTATACTCAAACAAGGTCCGGAAATCTGGGTGGATTTTAGTTGTTAACAATTGGAGCCAGATTACAGTAAAATAGTCTCATACAGCGTTTGACATCCCCATGCGGATAGATTACATACCACCACTATGTGGTAATGGTTCATCGTACTTCGGTAGATGGGGCATAGCTGGTTTGACTGCCGCTTCACCAGCAAATTTCAGATCAAAGGTTCCATAGCCCCAGAGATACAACGCCGGAAGGCAGAAATACTTTCCTGGTATTCCGCTCCAGAATAAACCAACCGGACGGAACCCAAAAGAGGTACAACCAACAGGAATTACAGTGCGGTCTACATGCAAGAGGATTTCTATTTGCTTGCCTGGTTCTATTTCCCGTGGTTTTTCGCAGGATGAAAACCTAAGGACTACTCACAAACCCGGCGCAATTTGACATAGTAGGGGTGTTTCCATGGAGGATATCTGGAGACAGACAAAGGAGGATCTGCAAAGTCGGATCTCCAGCAATTGTTATAAGATGTGGATCCGACCTTTGGATCTGGTGAGCACCAAAGAAGGGGAGATTTGCCTAGCCTGCCCCAACCGATTTTTTCTCAACTGGGTGCGGGAGAACTATCTCGCTGAAATCAAAAAAAGTTGGGAGCAGCAGAGCGGCACACCTCAAGATATCAGTCTCAGGGTGGCAAGCAAGCCCCGAAGATCCCCACGGGACCCGGAAGATTCGAGCCAATTACCCCTTCCTTTGCCTGTTCGGGAGAACGGACAACTGTACCGTCTCAATCGGCGGTTCACCTTTGACCAATTCGTGGTGGGCGCCGGCAACAGTTTTGCCTTCTCTGCAGCCTATGCCATAGCCAACGGTGACCACAACCTCAGTAGCTCCCTCTATTTGTTGGCCGATACGGGACTGGGAAAAAGTCACCTCTCTCACGCCATCGGCAACCATATCCTTTCCTGTGACACCAGTATTCGCGTGTATTACCTCACCGCTGAGGAGTTTACCAATGAGATGATTGTTGCCATCAAAAACCGCCGCATGGATGGATTCAAAGAAAAATATCGCAACAACTGCGATGTCCTTCTCTTGGAGGAAGTGCAATTTCTCAGTGGTAAGGATAAGACGCAGACGGAACTGGCATACACCCTTGATGCCCTGAGTCGGGACAACAAACGAGTCATTTTTACCGGGACTCACTTTCCCAGAGACATTCCCAAACTGAAGAGCAAGCTACAATCGAGGTTGACCGGCGGCATGGTTACCCACATCGAACCGCCGGATTTTGAGACGAGGCTCAAGATTCTGGAAAAAAAGGCTACCAACGAAGGGTTCCGGCTGTCCTCGGACGTGGCTGAACTGTTGGCTACCCATATCACCAGGGATGTGCGGCAGTTGGAAAGCTGTGTCATTGGTCTCCTGGCCAAGTCCTCACTCCTGGACAAGTCTATCGATCTCAAGCTGGCACATGAGGTCTTGGAATCGATCTGCGACAGCCGCGAGGCCATCAGCATAGAACGAGTGCAACAAGTTATCTGTCAGTACTTCAAGGTCTCGGTTGAAGCGCTGAAGTCGAATTCGCGCAAAAAAGGCGTGGTCTATCCGCGAAATCTTGGCATGTATTTCTGTCGCAAGTACACGGACCAAACCTTGGAGTCCATCGGTCTTGCCTTCAATCGGTCCCACGCGACGGTTATCCATGCTGTGGACAACATCACCCGACAAATTCAACAAAAGAGCGGTGTCCGCAATCAGGTAGACTTTCTCGGGCAGCAACTGGAAAATCCCTCAGCCAACACATCCCTATTTTCCGCCTTCAACGGCTAGCCAGGCGAAAAAAAAGTCTCCTACCTGGTCTACGGTGCGTCAGGTTCCCCCTCGTACTTGCCCCGGTTGTCTTTCCCGCCTCCAATGGCTAGAATGGTCCAGTTCAAAGAACACTAAGCACGTATTCGTAGCGAGACGGGCGAGACGGGTGAAAGAAAAGTCGTCAAAACCGCTTTAATGCTCGACCTCTCGTCTCGTTGAACAAAACGTTACGGGCGAGGCACGAAGCCGAGATTTACTGACCAAAGGTTCGTTACTTCCACTTCGTGGTGCATTTCTATGCTAAGCAGAGAGACGATTCGCGGACTCTCAAAAATCGTCGGTCGCAAACACTGTCGGACCGATCCGGAAGATCTCATCTGCTATGGTTACGATGCCACCGATCTCCGTTATGCCCCGGAAGCAGTGGTTTTTCCTGCAGATGTCCAGGAGATTGTTGCCATCGTCAGTCTCGCCAATGAGACTCCGTTCTATCTCATTCCTCGGGGTGCGGGCAGTGGCATGAGCGGCGGTTCGCTTCCGGTTCGGGGTGGTGTGGTCCTTTGCTTGAGCCGCATGAATCGAATTCTTGCCATTGACACAGAGAATCTGGTGGCGGTGGTGGAGCCTGGGGTGGTGACAGGGCACTTGCAGGAAGAAGTGGCCAGACTGGGGTTATTTTATCCACCCGATCCTGCCAGTCTGGCTTTCTGTACTATTGGTGGTAACGTGGCAGAATGTGCAGGTGGTGCCAGGGCCCTGAAATACGGGGTCACCAAGGACTACGTAATCGGGTTGGAGGCGGTACTCGCATCTGGAGAGCTGGTGCAAACTGGAGTTCAGACTGCCAAGGGGGTTGTTGGCTACGATCTAACCAAACTCCTGGTGGGTTCGGAGGGTACTTTGGCCATCATCACCAAAGTCGTGCTGAAACTGCTGCCTCAACCAGAGAACCGGAGGACTCTGTTGGCAGTATTTGACCAACTTGGTGACGCTGTTACCGTGGTGACTCGAATTATTGGGGCAGGCCTGCTCCCCAGTGCCTTGGAGTTCATGGACCAGCGATCCATCCAATGTGTGGAGGATTACTTGAACATAGGGCTGCCCAGAGAGGCTGGAGCATTGCTTCTCATTGAGGTGGATGGTGTTCGTGAAGGGGTAATACGGCAGGCTGAGGAAATCCGCTCGCTCTGCCTTGGGCAAGGGGCGCAGCGGGTGGACGTGGCGGTAAGCGAGGAGGAAGCCCGGCTATATTACCGCGAGGAAGCGGAGACATTGTGGCAAGCACGTCGTGCTGTGTCGCCGGCACTGTTCAAGCTTAACCCTCATAAAGTGAGCGAAGATATCGCCGTACCCCGTAGCCGCATCCCGGATATTGTCGCCAAGCTGGAGGATATTGGCGCGCGGCTCGGACTTACCATTCTCTGTTTTGGCCATGCAGGTGACGGCAATGTCCATGTGAACATCATGATCAACAGGAATGATCCCGATGAGGTAGCCCGGACGGAACAGGCGGTCAACGAAATTTTCCAGGCGACCTTGGCCCTGGGAGGAACCCTTTCTGGAGAGCACGGCATTGGCATCACCAAGACACCCTATTTGGGAATGGAAATCGATAAGATGGGATTGGAAGCTATGCGTCGCGTCAAAGAAGTTTTTGACCCCCGGGGTATTCTTAACCCAGGGAAAATCTTCCTGGACCCGAGTGAGAGGACAGCGGTTCTCAACAAACTCTGGAAGGAGTCTAGTTGAGGCGACGCGGCAAAACAACCAGTAAGCGGTGAGCAGTGAGCGGTAAGCGGTAAGCAGTAAGCAGTGGCAGTATGCGAGAAAGGCTAGACAGGCGAGAAAAGCAAGAAAGGAGATCAAACTTGGAGACATGATTGTGTCTCTCAACTTGCCGCATTTCTCGCCCTAAATGCTTTGCACCATGCGCTATGCCTTTACAGGACTCAGAGGGATAGACGTGACCACTCCCACCGAAATCAGCAACGAACTGCAACGCTGCAGCCGTTGCGGTAGCTGTATGGCAGTATGTCCAGTTTACCGTGAGACGGGTGAGGAAGGGATGGTGGCCCGGGGCAAATTGAGCCTCATTGAGGCCCATGAACGGGAGGAACTCTCGCATTCGCGAAAGTTCCAGGAGCTCATTGAAGCCTGCTTGCTCTGTAGTGGTTGTGCTCACCAATGCGCCAATGGTGTGAAGGCGGACAACCTCATCCAGTGGCAGCGGAGCAAATTCAGGGGAGAAGGTAGGACATCCTGGGCTGCCCGACTGGCCGCTAATGTGCTTGAAGCGGCTGGCCAATGGCCCAGATTAATGAGTCAGGCAGGCTCTTTGGCTCAGGCCCTCCTTTGCAAGAAAATTCCAGCTGAGAGCGGCGTCCAACTTCGTTTTCCTGTGGCGGTGTTGAGTCAGCGGAGCTATATTCCTCAATTGAGCCCCTCTCCTTTCCTAGTTCAGGTGCCCACCCGTGCTCTTGGCTCAGGTCCCAAGGTGGGACTCTTCGTGGGCTGCGTAGGCAATTACCTCGCTCCCCAGATTAGCGAAGCCAGCGTCGACTTACTTCAACGCTGCGGTTTTCAGGTGGTCATCCCCGCCGAGCAGCGGTGTTGTGGTATGGCCGCTTGGTCCTCGGGAGATGTTGCCACAGCCGCAACTCTGGCCCGGCATAACAGCCGGGTGTTCCTGGAATCTGGCTGCCAGTGGGTTGTAAGCGCGTGCGGGACTTGTTCCACTCAGCTTCGTGTACGAATGGCCGAACTGCTGGGTCAGCCCGCTCATGATACCGCTCGGTTTTTTTCACAACACTCCATGGACTTGATGGCTTTCCTGATGCAACAGCTGGACCCTGGAAAGCTTCGTCAGGAACTGAATCCACCGGGGCCTTTGAAACTCAGCTACCACGACCCGTGCCACCTGCGCTACCATCAATCCATCTTTCGGGAACCGCGCCAGATTATTGCTCTGCTCCCAGAGATTGTCTTGGCGGAGCTTCCGGGACCCCACCAATGTTGCGGCCACGGTGGCCTCTTCAATGTAAGCAATTATCGCCTCTCCACTCAGATTGGTGCCAGGAGGATGGCGCAGGTGGAAAAGATTGGACCGGATGTGCTGGCTACCAGCTGCATGGCTTGCCTCCTACAGCTTCAGGAGGCAAATTGTCGCCACGGCCTTGGGCTCACTGTCTGTCATCTGGTGGAAGTGCTGATGGGGCGAGCAATAACGTGATGCAGTTTTCCCCGTTGGCCGTGGGCAATGCTCCATCCTGCGTTGCTAAGCCGGTTGCGAGGGAGAAGGCATGGTCTGCCTGTAGGTTGGGGTAGCGTATGGCTTCCAGCCGCAGGTAACGGGCGGGTTTCTCCGGAGCTGACCAGTGTTGTTGAAACTCATCAGCAGCTCTCTGCACTTGTTGCTGCAATTCCCTCCAGTGCTCTTTCCCGAGTGTTTCTTGTTGCAACCGGTTAATCGCGGCCGCAACAGATAGCCTCCAGTTATCGAGAACGGACTCACAGCTCAGTGATTGTCTGAATTCCAGGATTTCTTCCAGGGAAAGCGGTTGAGGATCGGGAAGAGTCGACAAGGGGTACTGCTCCGGCAGCATGGTTAACGGTCCGTCAGTGGGACCGGTCAATGGAGATGGCAGTCGCTCGGAGATCTCCGCCAAAACTTCAGTACTCGTGGTGAGCGGCAGAAAATCATCGGGTTTCTCCTGGAGGCAATAGAACCGGATCCACGCCCGAAGACGTTGGCGGGGATACTGGGTTCGAGGGTGGTCAGACTCCAATAGCACTGGCGGTTCCATTCCTAAGGAATCTGTTTCTTCATCGGTACCAATTCCCACCTCTTTATGGAGCGCGGTTTCCATGCCACGGATGCGGTCCAGATGAAGGTCCAGTTCCAGATGGGCACGGTCTAACTCGTGGGCGAGGATCAGGAAGACCGCATCGTTCACCAACTCAACTTCTTCCGGGGCAAGGCGTGGCTGGGCTTGCCTGAGGTGCGCGACGAGGCCGGTACGGGAGTCCTCAACATCCTCCTGCAGGGCAAACGTGCGAAGCAACTCAACGAGGCCGCCACCCCGGTGAACGTTACCCAGTTGATGATAGCTTCGGTGTGCTCGCTTAATGGTTTCAATTATGGAGGGAACAGATAAGGGACAAAACGACTGAACTAGTGAAGAAGTCCGCAGTGGGTCCGGCAGTCCTGGATCAAAATCGGGAAGTACCTGCAGCAACCGAATAACGTCGAAGTAAAGAATCAGCCGCTTTAGCTCGATCTCTCCCAGAAAGGTGTAGGGAAAATAAGTTATGGTCAACTCAGAAGTCTGGGTTTCCATAGTTTTTCCTTTTTCATTATTTTGTCAGGTGGAGCTGGTCCTTTAGGTATTCACCCACGTCTCAGTCCTCCCCTCCCATGTGCATGATGATCACTTCCATATGCAGAATTTCCTTGTTCCATATTCAGCGGTTTACAATACCATCTGCGCAGTAGAACGGGCACTCTCCACCGCTGAGCTGATGACCAGTGACCTCAGGATCATTCGTTGAGAAAAAGTGCTGCTCGCAGGGGAGGTGCCAAGCCGCGTTCGTGGGCAAGCTGCAGTAATTTTTTGATGGCCCAACTGCCCTCCTCGCCCAACTGCAGAGAGTAGTCATTGACGTAAAGGTCGATATGCTGGCTGATGACCGAATCGTCCATCTCCTGGGCGTGCATTTTGATATAGGGCCATAGCTCTTCCTGGTGTTGGCGAGCACAGAGCAGGCTTCTGCGAGTGGCGTCCTCTGCGGCCTCAGCAACACTGGGCCCGAGGTCACGGCGAACAAGGATTGCTCCCAAGGGTAGGGGAAGACCTTGGGTCTGCTCCCACCACTCACCGAGATCCATCACTAGGTGCAGGCCATAGTTATGGTAGGTGAAACGGCCCTCATGAATGATCACTCCTGCAACAAACTCGCCTCGCTGTACCCTAACCATAATGGTCTCGTAAGGCATGGGATAGACCCGGGAAAAGCCTTCCCCATACAGTTGCAGGAGCAGATTGGCAGTGGTCAGTTCGCCGGGAATAGCGATGGCCTCACCACGGAGACTCTCCATGTTTCTGGATTCGCGAGCTACCACCAAGGGACCGCACCCCCTGCCTATGGCAGCACCGGCGCGAAGCAGAGCATAGCGCTCCGCCACCAGGGCAAAGGCGTGAATCGAGATCTTGGTGAGCTCCAGGGTACCTCTCTTGGCATAGTTGTTGAGGGTTTCTACATCTTCCAAGGTTACCTCCAGCGTCCAGCCGGGAACATCCAGTCTGCCGGTGGCCAGAGCTCCGAAGATAAAGGTGTCGTTAGGACATGGGGAGAACCCGAGTCGCAAAGTTTTGGTCCGAGAGATCATCTGGTATCGTTCTCGTGCTCGCGGTGGTGTCAGTTGTCAGTTCTCTTCTCGTTTCAGATACTTGAGAGAGAAATGAAAAAGCAGCTCACCTATAAGTGGTCTGACCACACTCTGGTCTTTACTCAGACATTGTTCCATGATTCAAGCAAATAGAGAATGGCTCGCTGACAGGTATCGAGTGCTTTCGCCAAATTCCATCTCCTTTTATTTCGATCGCCGGCCCAGTTACTCAGACCACGGATTTCCAAAAAGGGCACTTGGTGGCGCAGGCACACTTGGGCAGCTGCTCCACCTTCCATGTTTTCGCACAGAGCCCCGAAGCGATCACCCAAGAGGCGAGCTCGAGCCAGACTGCCACTGACCCCGGAAACAGTGACGAAAGGACCCACGTGGATTTGAGGCGAACAAGAGGAGGACCGCCATCCGCTGAGTAAGAGCCGGGCCCGCTCCAATTCGCCCTGATCCACCGGTATTCGGTTGAAGATTGGTCCGTCACTGGTCTTCGCCAGGGGAATACCAATGGCACCCAAAGACTTCCAGCTACTGAGTGTGGCGACACCTTCGTCTCCCAAGATTTCCTCGCTGGCCAGAGCGAGATCGTTAAGTTCTAACTGTCTCTGAGGAAAGGCTCCTGCAGATCCCCACATCCAGAGGCGAGAAACTGAAAATCTCGTTAGAATGGCAGCTACCGTGGCGGCGGCGTTGATCTTGCCCAGTCCACTGAAACCGACAAGCACCTCCCAATTGACCAACTTACCACGATACATTTGGAGATCCCCAGCCGAAATGGTTTCTGTAACCCGGAGCTTGGAGAGTAAAAGACCCCCCTCATTGGGGAGAGCAGCCATCAGGGCAAGGGGCACTGAACCTCTCACAGCATCCATCGTTGTCTCCCTTCAATCCATTGAATAGTAAGGAGCCAGGAGCAAATCGCAAATTGTCTTGCGATCAAGGAGGTGCCTTTTATATGCCTATCAGTAGCCATCCCTAATAATTTCGAATTTCGAAATTCGAATTTCGAAATGTTTGGACCCTGCACCTTGTACCCTGGACCTTGTACCTTGCGCCTAGCCCTTACGTCAGACCAACTTCCCCAGGTAATTGAACGTGCTGTGCGGCTGCGGGCAGCGCTGCCGCCGCACCTCCACCATAAGGGAATGCAGTTTCTTAGGCTGCAGCCGTTGCCCTCGCAGGTCCACCACAAAATCCTTCACACCGAATGTGCAAAGCTCCTGAAGGTGCTCCAGGAGACAGAGAGGACGATCTGACCGAACCTGGGTCAGCTCTGCCAACCGTTGATGTTGGAACCGGTCTCTACCTGGCCCGCGAATGGCAACGGACGCACGCGGCCGGATCTTGAGACGGCTGGCAAAGAGAGGTGGCCAGCCGTAGACTGTTAGCATCGGGGTCAACCCCCGAACTGCCGGAAGCAGCTTACGGAGGTTGCCTCGGTCGTTTTCCAAGGAGAGAATCACAGCATGGCAACCCAGCGTCTCAAGCAGGGCCGAGGCTTGGGAGTTGATAATATTAAAGGTGAAGTCAGCGATGAGCCATTCAACCGGTCTGGCAAATAAGCGGAAGTGGGCCCAGTTGGCCACCAGCCACCGGCCATGTCCATTTTGCTGAAGCCGACGGATTTGCTCTTGATAAAAGGGAAAATCTTGCTCGCGGATAATTGTTGGGAGGGCCCAGAAAAGACGGTCTCTCCTTTTTGGTGGCAGGTTCCGTCGTAGTAGAGAGTGTAGGTTGGACTGGGTGGCCTGAAGGATAATCCACCTGGCTCTGGAGTCAAAGGCGGCATTGAGAAGATGTGGTTGGGAAAGACGAATATACAAGGTAGTCGGCTGATTGTTCTCTTCCCTAACCTTTGGGCTGGAAAGAATCTTCTTAACCAGGGCGGAGGAGGAAGGTGGCGGTGGAGGTGTTGAGGTTTTTGCTCTGAGCATGCGGCGGAGCTTGGCCACTGACGTTCTCTTCCTGGCCTTAGAGCTCGTCTTGAATACCCGATCGCCGCGGCGTACTTCTGGAAGCCGGGCTACAGAGACCACGGTTCCCGAGGGAGCCTCGCTCAGCCGCTGACCCTTGACAAGCATATTCCTCAGTGTGAAAGCGATCTTTTCAACGGATTCATCTGAGTCTATGCGGAGTCGGTCACCTTCAACCAGAGCAGACCGTAACCTCAGCGCCATACGTTTGCCTCGCACCCACTCCACCGTGGCCGCCAGCCGACCACTGGCGCCGCTGCGATGGGGTGTAATGATTTCTTTGTGCTGAGCGGCGAGCAAGAAGCCTCGGGTGGGTTTGCGCCCATGGGCCTCCCGAAGGAAATTGCGGGCCTCAGCAACAGCTTCCACCTCTTCACCTGGAGGAGCGTCCAAGACAAGACGGTAAGCCCGTACAACCGCTGCAACGTAAGATGCTGGCTTCATACGGCCCTCAATCTTGAAAGCCGCTAGTCTGAGATGACGCAATCTGGGAATGAGATCAATGGCAGAAAGGTCGTTGGGAGAGAAGAAGTATCCTTGGTGGCGGCCTGAATGATAGAGGCGTCTACACGGCTGCACGCATCTACCACGCAGGCTGCTGCGGCCGCCATAAAAAGAACTGGCCAGGCAGAGTCCCGAATATGAGAAGCACAGAGCACCGTGGACAAACATTTCCAGTTCCAGACGTGTACCAGCCGCAATCTGTTTCAACTCATCGATGGTGAGCTCTCGAGCCAGCACCGCCCGCTGAAACCCCATGGTTTCCAGTTGCTCAACTCCAGCGCGGTTGTGCACCGTCATCAGGGTACTAGCGTGGATATTCAACTGGGGGAAGTTGCGACGACAGAGGTGGGCGACGGCTCCATCCTGGATGATCAGTCCATCTGGCTCAATCTGGGCGAGGCCGGCCAAGATGGTAATCAGCTCTTCCAGCTCTTCCTCACGAGCAAGGGCGTTCAAGGCCACATAGAGCCCAACTCCCTGCCCATGGGAGTATTGCTTCAATCGGGCGATCTCTTCCAGGGTGAAGTTGGCTGCCAGGGCCCTGGCGTTGTAATGGCGATATCCCACATAAATGGCGTCCGCTCCGTGCTCCAGGGCGGCGAAGAAACTCTCCATGTTTCCCGCCGGTGCCAGCAACTCTGGCTGGTTCAGCTGTTTCGCAACGTTCATTATCAATCGCCATCAGCATCGAGATCCTGGATAAGCCTGACAAGCGCTGTGACTGAGAGGTCAAATAGCCTCTTGCCTTTTTCCTCCGAAGCCTGGCCAGCGTCACCCCATACCCCTCCCGGCCAATAGCGTACCTTATCTCGGACCAACCGATGTTTGGGAAACCGCGGCCACTCCCGCGGGCGAGCCTCACCCACCCATTGGGGACGCAGATGGAGCATCACCGAGGTTTCTACCTCTCCAGCGTGGGAGTCGTCCTCGGTGACAATCACGTCCTGCCAGGCGACCATGGCCAGATCCAGAATGGAAAGAACCGCCAGGCGAATATCAGGATACCTCAGAAGGACTTCCTCGCCAACCTCAGTGAGACTGGAAACCTGCAGACCGCTGGCGTGTCCCGAGATAATAAGGAAATGACGTAGCCCCTGGCGGTAGAGGTCGGAAACCAGATCGGCAGTGAGCGCCCGCAGCGTGGATGGGCTGATGCTAACGGTGCCGGGATGATTGCGGGTGCTGCGGCAAACTCCATAGAACAGAGGCGGAGCAACGAATACCGAGATACGTGTGGAGGCAGCTTTGCAGACCTCATACACATGAATGGTATCTGTGGTTAAGGGGAGGTGCGGTCCGTGTTCTTCCACCGAGCCACAAGGAAGGATTACCGTCTTCGTCTTTTCGAGACCTGCGGCGAAATCGTCCATGGTAATTTCTTCGAGAATCACACGTTCTCCTTATTATTAACCATCTATCATTGCAGATTGAGAGATAAGAATACGAAAACCATTTCCACAGAATGAAATAACTATACATGAAAAACTGGGACCCCGCTTGTCGTAGAAGCCGCTTGCGGGGCGGTGCGGGACTCAGCGGAGCGAAGCGAGCGCGAATAAATGCGAAACGCGAATTGCCAAATGAAAAATGTGCCTACTGCCTGGCTCTGGAGTGATTCGGAGCAACGAAGGGCGCTATCCTTGGTTAGGGAGCGGCTGCCAAGTCTCTCTATAAATGGTCCAGTGGCCGCGATGCCAACGAAGATGGAGGGTTTTCAGGCCGAAGTCTTGGTGTTTCTCTGAACGATATTCTTGTTTGGAGATCACCAGCGCGGTAGAACCCTTTACCTCCACATTAATGCCACTGAGCTGAATGGCCCGTCGGTGAGAGCGCTGAAAAAGCGACTTTTTGTACCGTCTCCAGCCTTTTAGGCTCATGCCCTGATTTTTGAATCGAGGATGATAGCGGGCCAGATACGACGAGAGATCTCCTTCTTCCCAAGCACGCCTCCAGGTTTCAACAAAGCGTCGCACCGACTCCTCCGCTGTTTTACTGTCGGCTGGAGGTTTCGTGGCCAGTTGTAAAGGTGGAGGTGGTGGGCGGGTTGATCTTCGCCAGTCCTCTCTCAGAATGCGCCACTCCTGTGAATTCTGTACCAGGTAGAGGTGTTTGAAACCATGTGAGGCGAACTTATCAGAGCGGTAGATTTCCTCGGCGGTGGCCAGCACCATGTCTCCCTGACGAAATAACCGAATGTCACTGAGTTGGACAGAAATCATCTTGTAATGCCGGTTTAGCCACGCTTTCCGCTGCCGCCACCCGTGGAGGTCCAGATTCCTCCAGCGAAAGCCAGCCGCATAGTAGGAAAGATAGCGATCCAATTCCTTTAGCGACCAGGCCTGGCTCCAACCCTCGATCTTTTCAACGAGCAGATCACCCTGGCTGCGTAAGCTGTCTCGCTCTTCATACTTGAGCTCTTGTTCGATGATGATGGGGGTGCCCCAGAGCTTGATGTAAGAATCAAGTTGAACCACGTCTCCATTCCTCAAGACAATGCAGCCATTGGTGCTGCGCTCCTTGAGGTCTTCATTGGTGCCGTGCACCCAAATGCCATTGCCCTGTTTCCGTAGTTGCCGGTCCATAAGATTGGGGTAATTCATCGGGAATGCCCTGGCGCCATAAATAGGGCTGAGATGCTCCTCGCTAACGGCCTTGGTGAAAAAGTACACGCCTTCGGGGGTTTTCCGGTCGCCGCTGACCAGTTTGTCACCTGGATTCTCCCCGGTGGCAGAAGCATAGGTGGCGGCAAGTCGATACTCCCCATCGAACTGATAAACGAACAGTTGCTGGGAGCCCTTTTCCACCAAAATTACGTGGTGCGGGCCGGCCTTGGAAGAGATGATGAGGTTGGCTGGCAATTTCGAGTCAGCCGCGCTGGTAGCTCCGCTCATGAGGAGCAGCGCCCAGGTCACCCCAATGATGGTTTCAGGTCTAAGTGAAATTCTGTCTCCCATGGGTTTTCACATCTCGTTGCGCGTAACTTATTGAATTTAGTTATGCAATTACAACGCCAATGTAAGAATTCAGGGATTCAGGAATTCTGAGTTCGCCTTAGCTGGTCTCGCCAAAGACCTGCGAAAATATAGTATCAACATGTTTCAGATAGTAATCCAGGTCAAACAGTTCCGCCAAGTCATCTGTGGACAGATACTGCATGACTTCTGGGTCGGCTGCAAGACGATCCTTGAAAGGGGTGCCGTCGTTCCAGACAGCCATGGCATTTCGTTGGGTTAAACGATATGCCTCATCCCTAACTAGGCCACGCTCTGTCAAAGCCAGCATGACACGCTGGGAGAAGAAAAGACCACCGATACTGTCCAGATGAGCTTTCATCCTATCCTCATAAACCACCAACCCATCTAGAATGTTGGTTAGACGATGGAGCATAAAATCAAGCAAGATGGTACTGTCCGGTGCAATGATCCGCTCAACTGAGGAATGGCTGATGTCTCGCTCGTGCCAGAGAGCCACATTCTCCATGGCGGCCATCGCATTTGCACGGACTAATCGGGCCAGGCCACACAGGTTTTCGCTACCAATGGGATTACGTTTGTGCGGCATGGCGGAAGAGCCCTTTTGTCCAGCTGCGAAGTGCTCTTCCACCTCGAGTACCTCGGTGCGCTGTAAATGACGGATTTCGGTGGCAATTTTTTCTACGCTGCAAGCAACGAGGGCTAATGTCGAAAAATACTCAGCGTGGCGGTCACGCTGGATGATCTGCGTGGAGATTGGCGCCGGTTTCAAACCCAACTGGGTGCAGGCGAGTTGTTCTACTTCAGGATCCACATTGGCATAAGTTCCTACGACGCCGGAGATCTTGCCGACACTAATGGTTTCCCTGGCCTGGCTGAGCCGGTGTTTATTGCGGAGCATCTCTGCGTACCAGAGCGCCATTTTCAGCCCGAAGGTGATTGGTTCGGCGTGGACCCCGTGGGAACGACCGATCATGATAGTGTGACGATGCTCGTACGCCCGTCGTTTGAGAACTTCAAGCAGGGCTTGGAGATCATCCAGGAGAATGTCGGCTGCTTCCTTGAGTAGCAGGGCGAGACTGGTGTCCAGTACGTCTGAAGAGGTCAATCCCAGATGAATATAACGGGCGGGTTCTCCCACGTGCTCAGCCACGGAGGTAAGAAAGGCAATGACGTCGTGGCGTGTCTCACGCTCAATTTCGTCGATGCGTTCCACATCGAAATCTGCTTTGTCCGCAATCTCTTGGGCTGCTTGGGCAGGTATCTGACCTAACTGCGCCATGGCTGCAACTACGGCCAATTCCACCTTCAGCCACTGGCGATAGCGGTTTTCCTGTTCCCAGATGCGGCCCATCAGTGGACGGGTGTACCTTGGGATCATGAGCTGGATATCTTATTATGGTAACGATTCACTGGTTCTTGGAAGCCACGTCCTCTGTCCGTGGGTTCACCACTCCTCCGGCGCTAAACGGTTGTTAGCTTATATCACAATAAGGCTTATGGAATCAACAAGTTATGTGAAATTGCCGAATGAAACGAGCCGGGGACCCGGTCTAAGGAGGTGGGGCCTGAGCGGAGCGAAGAATTCAAGAATTAAGACAGTTCAATAATTCCGTGTTTGAATGCCTTAAAGCTTTGACCTGCCTGGATCCCCGCCTACGCGGGGATGACGGGCGATAGCAGACTCTCGTCATTCCCGCGAAGCTTGTCCCCGACCCAGATCGGGGAGCGGGAATCTAGGGCATAAAGAGCTATTCACCGAGAATTTCTTTGGGGGTAACTATCCAAAACATGGTCCTATAACTGTTTGATGTATCTGTCTAAAAAAATATTGAACAGTCTCAATTAAGGGATTGAAGCATTTGGTATGCAAACAGGTTCGTTCTTCAGTTCCCCAATCCCTGAATGCATCAATCTTCTGACTTATCTTGTTTGATGAACTGATCCAATCGGATCACTTTGGCAGGGGAGGGTTGTGGGGTGAAACTGCCACGCTGCCCCCGCTTCTTGAGATCTTCCAAGTGCTGCTTCAATTGCTCATTTCGGTCGATGAGGCTCTCAATCTGCTCTTCCAAGAATCTCCAGGAAAGGTCCAGTTCGGTGGTATCTATTTCTACATTGAGGAGAAAATTCAGTCGCTTTATCAGGGCAGCGCAAAGCTTGTAGTTGGTACCCTGCAGGTAGGAAGCGGCATGGGCCCAGAGGCTCATGCTCGGTATACTGTGTTCTCGTGCTTGGGCGAGAAATAAAGAGTGCACTGCGCTGGGGCCAGAATAATCGATAAGCTGCACAGATTCTCCAAGCTGGCGTAGTTTCCGGACGTCATTCATGGAAGCACCTGCAGCGGAGATTATCTCTTCATTGTGGAGTACGTCGTCATGAAGTCCCCCCAGGGTGATGAATTCCTTAACTCCAAAGCGCTGGCAGACTTGCATGAAAACCTCGACGTATTCATGCCAGCGAATTTGAGGCTCGGGACCTGAGAACAGAATCAGGTCTGAACCTTCGGGATTGCTCCAATAGTAAAAGCGGCTTCGGGGGAGATCTAACCTTTTCAGCTGGCCGTTGGCGATTGTTACCAGGGGGCGATTAACGGAAAAAAGGTAAAATTTGTCCGAGCCAAGGATGGCCAACTCCCTGGCTTTCAACCTTTCCACCAGGTAATCGATGGTGCTGGTGGCCACCTGACCCGCATTACCCCAACCGCCAAAACCGGCTAGCAGGGCCGGTTCGTGGAGTGTGGGTTTGGTCAAATATTGAATCATCTCCATTGACGTTTAACTCTCCACGGCTACAGCAGACGTGAGATTCGAAACCCGAATGTTGAGACCCCTGACCCAGATCGCACATCCCATATCCCACATCAGATATTGTAACGTACTTCGTGCTGCGTGACGGGGCAACCGCCCACAGGGTGTGACTCCAAAGGAGGATTTCCACTGTGGCCAGATTCGAATATCGAATCTGGCTTCAGTCTACTCCGTTTCGTTCGACCACGCAAGCAACAGCTGGAACAAAATTACCAATGGAGAGTATTTTAGGTAACTTTTTTGGTAGAGAATCCACCAGCGGCGTCAGGACAAGGGAGATGACGACCGGATACATCCCGCTCCCACATGGAGGCTGGCCCGAAATGTAGCAGTCTGCCCCTGGTTTCGACATCCATTGACAGGTATCAGTCAGTGTGGCATAGTAATTGCTCAGCTAAATATTCGATCCTGCAGTCGAGTCTTTGACTGCGACCTTCATTTTTCCACCGCTTACTGTCACTCGTCAGCATAAGAACCTCAAGAATCTAGGGATGCTACTCGAGAGAGAAACTTTCCCTGGAATATCTCGTTCAAGGCAGACGCACGGTAAACAGCAGGTTGAAAGGCTCCTTAACTGGGCCACGATTCAAAGGAGGACGAAAGATGTCAGCAAAAGCCAAAGCGGGAATCCTCTGGCTAGAAGAATTGCGCAAAGGAGATATTCCTCTGGTTGGGGGCAAGAACGCTAACTTGGGGGAACTCCACGGGGCAATCGGTGCTCCGGTACCCCCCGGGTTTGCCATTACTGGAGAGATGTATCGTCAGTTCATGGAAGATGCCGGCCTGAATGAAAAGGTTGGCCAGATACTAAAAGATCTAGACTCGAGCAATCTCAGCGCCCTGCTGCAGGCTTCGGAGAATATCCGTGAGATTATAGAGAAGACACCGATGCCCGAGCCTCTGACCACCTCCATACTCGAGGCCTATGAGGAGCTAGCTCGTCGGTGCGGGAGGCCTGATGTGCTGGTGGCGGTACGCTCTTCGGCTACGGCAGAAGACCTGCCGGACGCAAGTTTTGCTGGCCAACAAGATACCTTCCTGAATGTAGGCCCCGAGGACTTGCCGGAGCGAGTGCGAGCTTGTTGGAGCTCCCTTTTCACCTCTCGTGCCATTGCTTACCGCGAGGAAAAAGGCTTTCGCCACGAGGAAGTACTCCTGAGCGTGGCAGTGCAGGAGATGGTTCAAGCTCGGTCCTCCGGGGTAATTTTCACCATTGAGCCGGTTAGTGGTGAGAGCAACAAGGTGATTATCAATGCAGCCTGGGGGCTCGGCGAGGCGGTGGTGAGTGGTCGCGTGACCCCCGACGAATACGTGGTCGCCAAGGATAGTTTGGAGATTCTGGAGCGGCACGTGGCGGTTAAAAAAGAAAAGTGCGTGCGGCGGCCGGAGGGTGACACTGATTATGTGGAAGTCCCCGAAGATCTGCAGGCGGTGCCAGCACTTACAGACGACGAAGTAATCCGTCTTACCGAGGAAGCAAAGAACATCGAAGCCCACTACGGTGTTCCTCAAGATATCGAGTGGGCCATCGACGATGAAGGCAACCTTTTCATTTTACAGGCGAGGCCAGAGACCGTTCACAGCAAGGAGGCCCCCATGGAGGCAGTTGCAATGCAAGAAGAGGTAAGTGCAGAGATCATCTTGAAAGGGTTAGGGGTAAGCCCCGGTTTAGCTAGTGGGCCAGTCAACGTGGTTCTGGATGTCAGTGATATCGATAAAGTGAAAGAGGGTGATATTCTGGTCACCGAGATGACCACACCCGATTGGGTGCCGGTTATGAGAATTTCCTCAGCCATTGTCACCAACTCGGGAGGAAAGACTTGCCACGCAGCCATAGTTAGCCGAGAACTTGGCATTCCCTGCGTTGTAGGGACTAATAATGCTACCGAGGCCCTGGTTGACATTCCTGAGGTGAGCGTTAATGGAGCCACTGGGGTAATTTATCGAGGGATCATCTCCAGAGAAGAACCGGAGGTGGTCCAAGTAGCAGGGGTGGCCGCGCCCGAGCCCACAGCCACGAAGGTTTATGTGAATATTTCCATTCCGGAAATCGCCCATAAGGTCGCAGCTGAAACCCAGGCAGACGGGGTAGGGTTGCTCCGGGCAGAACACATGATGCTCAGCGTTGGAAAACATCCCAGGCTACTCCTGGAGGAGGGGGGAGCCGAAATCATGGTGGAGAAGTTTACCGACGGGATAAGGGCCGTGGCTGAGGCATTCTATCCACGGCCTGTGGTTTACCGTTTTCTTGACTTCAAGCCAGATGAGTTTCTGGAAATGCCTGGTGGCGAGGAGTATGAGCGGGACAATGTGGGGCCCAATCCAATGATTGGCTACCGTGGGCAGCACCGCTACATGAAAGAGGACGACATCTTTCGCCTAGAGCTTCAGGCCGTCAACCGAGTTCGACAGGATTATGGACTGACCAATGTCTGGGTGATGCTGCCTTTCGTACGCACCTTGTGGGTATTCCGTGAGGCGGTGCGAATTATGAAAGAGGAGGGGTTGGATCATCGGGCGGATCCGGACTTTCAGCTGTGGATTATGGTGGAGGTGCCCAGCAGTGTTTTCCTTATCGAGGAATTCTGCCGGGAAGGGATCGATGGGATCAGTTTTGGCACCAATGACCTGACCATGCTTATTCTCGGGGTGGATAGAAACGATGTCAAGGTTCAGGAACTGTACGACGAGCGCGATCTGGCGGTTCTGCGGGCCCTGGCATACTGTATCACCATCTGTCGGAAACATGGCATTACCACCTCCATTTGCGGTCAAGCTCCAAGCGTCTATCCGGACTACCTTGAGTTCCTCTTGCGTTGTGGCTCCACCTCAATATCGGTGCTGCCTGATAGTGTAGTGTCTGCCCGAAAAATGGTTGCCTCGCTCGAACGAAAAATCCAAATGGAGCAGGTAGTGGGTGGAAAGCTCAGTGCCCGAGTGGCCAAGTTTCACATGAACGACATCTTCTTCTGGCGCAAGGTAGAAGATTAGCGTGGTGAGCGCAGTAGGTTGCATGGTCATCACCTCATCTCACTGAGGAGTTAGGTATTGTCATGAGGTCACTACCTTACCCGTCATTGATTGCAGCGACAGAGTGATAGCAAAGCTAAACCACCGATTGACAGCGCAGCACAATTACGCCAGGGGAGCTCCACCCAGAAGGTGTAGCTCCCCTTGGCTGAAAAGGTTGAACTCTTGGAAGGTTTCATCGAGTATCTAAGCGGCAATTATCAGGGAGTGGTGGAAGTCGGTATTGGCAGCTATACCAAGGTGGCGCTGGCCTTGAAGGCTCGTGGTCTCAGTGTGGTGGCCACTGATATTCAACCTCAAGCTCTGGGACTTCCCGTAGAGTTTGATGACATAAGATCCCCACGACTAGAGCTCTATGAGGGTGCCCAAGCTATCTATGCGGTGCGGCCTCCCCTCGAATTGCTACCATCCCTGAAAGCACTTGCAAATACACTGGCCGTGGATTTGGTTGTCAAACCTCTGGCTAGTGAGCCAGTTGACGGGCTTCTTGTCAATCGTGGAGGTAGCTTTTTCTATCTGTTTCCCGCCAATGTTTGATTCCGCCCAGTTCCTTTGGCCATCTTTTTGCAATTACCTTTTTAGCCACTTCCTGCAAAAGAGAAGCTATGGTAAAGTTTGCCTAAAACTTGGGTGAGTTCTGTGGCCTATGAAAAAGAAGACAAAGATCATTTACTTGGTGGGCGAGGGCACGGGCGAAACCGTAACCAAGCTTGCCAATGCAGCTTTGTCCCAGTTCTTTCCAAATAGCGCCGAAGTGCGTATTTTCACCATGGTGGAAGACACGGCCCGGATTCTCTCGATTCTCAGCGGGGCTCGGAGAGATAGGGCGCTAATCGCCTATACTATCGTAGACTCCCAAAAACGTGATTTTCTGGAACGGGAGGCGGGCAAGAGGGGAGTTGAGGCAATCGACGTTCTCGGGAACTTCATTATGAAATTAGCCCTGTTCCTGGAACAGAAGCCCCTGGGCATCCCGGGAAAACAGCACCAGGTTGACGCCAGCTACTTCCGGCGGATTGAGGCCATCGAGTTTGCGGTGAAACATGACGATGGCCAGGCGCCCCACACCATCAACAAGGCGGACATGGTGCTGGTGGGGCTATCTCGTACCACCAAGACGCCGCTTTCCTCTTACATGGCCCAGATGGGTTGGAAAGTTGCCAATGTTCCTCTTTTTCCTGAGATTACCCCACCAAAAGAGATTTTTACCATAGACCAGGTTAAGGTTTATGGTCTCATCATCGATGCGGAAGCCCTGGTCAAGGTAAGAAGGGAACGGCTCAAATACCTGGGTCTGCCGGATCACGCCAAGTACGCCAATCGCGACAAGATAGAGCGGGAGATCAAATGGTGTCGCACCTTCTATCGAAAACACCCCCAGTGGCCGGTCATTAATGTTTCGGGAAGGGCCATAGAGGAGACCGCCGCTAAGATCATGCAGCTTCATCAGGCCCGTCTCGAAGCTCGTGAGAGGGCCGCTTGGCAAAGGGCGGGGCAGAGAAGCCGCTGGGGCGATTGATGACAGCAGGTTCATGCGGAACTGCAGGCAGAGATCACCCCCGGGGTGAGACACAGGTAGCAGCTGCGGATTGCGCTTCGATTCTACTGCCGAAAGGTAAGGAGCGAGAAATTAGCGGCTGTTGATTCTTGAGCGCAGCACACCGGAACACTTGAAGGTGACCACCTTGCGCGGTGAGAGCATGATGGGTTCGCCGGTCTGGGGATTACGACCACGCCTCTGATTCTTTTCCTTCACACTGAATTTGCCGAAGCCGCTGATCAGAACGTCTTCGCCCTCCTCCAGTGTTTTCTTGACAAGCTCAAAGAGGGTTTCGACAATCTCTGCGCACTCGCTCTTAGTGAAGATATTTCTCGCAAACAGATTTTCAACAATATGCGCCTTCGTTAACGTCATGGATGACTCCCCCTCCTCAAATTGCTAAAGTGAATTACGTCTATGGCTGGACTAAAGTAGTAAATACAGGATAATTCTGAATATTTCAAGCAAAAAATCTCATTGACCCAAAAGAAATAATCTGGTCTGAAATTCCGTTGGCTGCACCTGACCATTTGGCTTAGATTGGAATTGTCTTATTTATAGTAATAATAATATATACTTATACATTAAGGCCGCTAGCCACAGAATGGTTCCTTGCGGAGTTCAGGGGTCGCTTCTTTCTACGATCAAACCACATCCACTGGCCATGTTTGCTTGACTTCATCAGGAACCATCGCAAAACTAAAGGGAACACAGAAAGGAGATGCCTTGCTGTTGTTCCCTTGAAATCAGCTAAAAACTGAGTTTTCTATGCAAAGTGGTGGCGGTGC
>CAYFXH010000037.1:0-29244 GCA_964346905.1 uncultured Desulfobacteraceae bacterium
AAGAATCTAAAGTTTCATAGGGGTGGGGACTTCGGCGCGTGTGTCATCGCCCAGTTACAACAATTAACAAGGAATGTAAATAGCCATAATATTTTGATATAGCTTTATAAAATCGTATTTATTTAAGTAAATTCTTAGATTTCTCGCACCAGTTCTTATTGAACTTTTTCTCATATCATGGCGACTTCTTCTTATCAGAACGCACAATTGAGACGGTTGGGCCTCTTACTCATTCCCTTCTCGGGCCTGGCTGTATTGCTATTGCTTATTCCCAGCTTGTGGGGTGATTACGCCAGGATTCTTCTGTTCACCATCTTGCTGTATGTAACAATGGCCCTCAGTTATGATGTGGTGGGCGGCCTTTTGGGTTATCTCTATCTAGGTCACGGATTGTTCTTCGGTCTCGGTGCTTACGCCACGGCTATGGCCCTCAAGCACAGCCAGCCCCTTCCACTGGCCCTTTTCCTGGCCGCATTCCTTGCTCTGCCCACTGCTGCCCTCCTGAGCCTGCCACTTTTTCGACTACGCGGAGCCGTGTTCGCCCTGGCAACCCTGGGCCTTTTATTGTTAGGAGGCCAGCTTGCGAGAAACCTGCCATGGTGGACCGGCGGCTCCGCCGGTCTCTCCCTCCCTCCAAATCCCAGTCCGATGCTTACCTACACTCTCTCATTAACTCTGACCTCGGGGATGGTTGTTGTGCACTGGCTTCTCTGTGGCTCGCGGCTGGGCCTAAAGCTAGGGGCAATCCAAGAAGGCGAAGATATGGCTGAATCGGTGGGTATAGACAGTGGCAGAGCAAAAACGTTGGCATTGATGTTCAGTGCGGTGCCGGCTGCCCTGGCCGGAGGACTACATGCCCGCGAGATATCCTTTGTGATCCCCTCAGAGGCTTTCGGTCTTGAGAACTCTCTAGCTCCGCTGCTCATGTGTTTACTTTTTAAGCCGGGAACCACCTGGGGCCCCCTGCTTGGGGCCTTAGTACTTTCCACCGCTCAGGAATTTATCTGGACAACCCTGCCCAGCTTCCGGTTAAGCCTCTACGGTGTTCTCTTGATCGTTATAGGAATCCAAAGGGCAAAACGTTTTTAGGCCCCAACCCAGCTAGCAGCTAGCAGCAGGCAGGTAGGACATAAACTCTAACTCAAGAGATAGATTAATTAGTACTCATCCGGAAACCATGTTTCTGGATGTCATTCTGAGGAGTCCTTCGGCAGGCTCAGGATGAACTCCGCGACGAAGAATCTCATAGTTAGTGTGGACGGAGAGATTCTTCGCTACGCTCAGAATGACGTTAGGGAGTTTTCGGATGGACACTAAGCAAAACCGTTCTGAATATCGAACACCCGCCCACCTCGCCTGTCCGCCTCACTCCGCTTGGCTGGAGAGCGAGCCTGAGCGGCCCATACGCCTCGGCTGAAGTCCCGCGACCCAGCCCGCCTCGCCTGGCCCGTCCGCCATCGGCTTCGCCTCAGGCGATTGCCGGGCGGGCTCGCATAGCGGGCGTGGTGCCGGGCGGGTCGAACAGCAGACCAAGGAACCGCAGAAGTGCACAGTGATCACTTCGACATTCGAAATTCCTTGTTCGACATTCTGCGGTTCAAGGTAGCATCCCCAAATGGGTGGTTTCCGGATGCCGACTAGTCTAAAAGATATTCCTCCTCATTATAATGCTGGGAGAATATGGAGGCGGCCCCTTTGAAAATACTCAGTTGGGTGAGAACAAAATTGGCCACTTCTCGACGTTTTTGGAGGCCGAGGGTATTGAACATCGCTCTCATCTCTTCTATGGAAGCGCACTCTTCCAGAGCTTGCCAAATCTCCTCAACGCTATGGAAGTCAGTTACCGCTTTTTCCCCCTTAACCTGGTCCTGGTATTGTTGAAACGTCTCTCTGGCACTCTCCAGCATACTATCCATGCTTTTCTTGAGTTTCATCACTGCCTTCTCGAACGCTTCCAATGTGTCGCACTCGGGGGTCAGCGAGACGAATCCCTTTGTGTCTGAAGGGTATGCCCTTACCGCAAGCCTCACGTGAGGCGGTGCTGCCTCACCCTCCTCTTTCTGAACCAAATCTAGAAGCAATACCTCCATACTCATTACCCTCCCCTTAAGGCGGATTCGCTCCTTAGCTATAATTCACCCTATCGCCATTGACAGCCCGCTGCCCTTATTTTAAGCTCAATTAGCGCTAGCTTTGCTAGCCGCAGAGCGCATAGGGTGCATTTCGTTTAGACTGTACGTTAAGCCTCAACCTTCACTTACAGATAACGCGCCTTGGCCACAGCTAAATTATTACCAGGTGCCTGTTATTTGCAAAGTGGAATTGTACTAGTCCAGGTTTCTGTAGGAGCGACCTCCAGGTCGCGATTAAAAAGACGGGAAAAGGTAAACAAGGAGACGATTCGCAACGAGGACGTTGCTCCTACATGATCTGTATAATAAATTTTTGGCCCGAAAAGCTCACCATCGCGACAGACGACGGGCTACTGACAACGGACCATAGACTATTATGGACCATATCTTTCTCTATCAACAGTGGCTGCATCAGAAATTGCACGAGTATGTTAGCACTTCCCGTCCCCCACAACTGCGTGGTCGGGATATCACCCTGCCTCCTAAGCAGTACGGTGCTGCCCTGATGCAGGCCTACCTTGGCAAGGCCTCCCTAGACTGGATCGCTGAACATACCAGAATCCCTGTGCAGAGTTTGCTCCAGTGGCGCCGAAAACCGCATTTTCTCCTGGTGATGGATTGGAGTAAATCTATCTTCTCCAAAACCTTCCAGGAAAACCTGATACTTAATGATTATTCTATAGCACAGTACCACCATATCGCCGCAGAAATTTCTCTCCTGGAAGAGTCATTGCGCGTAGCTGTAAGGGTCCCGCTATATCAGCGTTTCAAAAAATTGGGCAGGAGCCTGATCAGTCGTTATCAAAATGACCTGACCCTCTCTAGCTATGATCTCCGGCTGTTCCGGCGCCTCTTACTCTTCTTCCTGGCTCTTGAGCACCACTGGCCCAGCTCGGCTCCCAAACGCATCAGTGCGGATTATCTTCCTCTGGCCAAAGACGTGGTTTGGCCTCTTCTCGGAGAAAAACTCTGGGTGGAACCAATGCTGCAATCCATGCAGCAAACTGCCCCCCTCCCCCAGATTCGGTTTGTGCTCGAAACCAAGTTGAGCGAGACCATGCAGCGCTTCCTCTAAAGTAAGGCTGTAGGAGGATCGACTGTCTACAAACGTTGTCACCTGGCTTTCTCCAACGATTAGGTGGACTTGACTGAGTTAATGCAGGAAGTCCTGATCGACAAATACTCACGGTATGTATTTTCTTTTTTCGGAGCAACGTCCTCGTTGCGATCCCAGAGATTTCTCGGTGGGCAATGCCCACTCCACATGTGTGAGTCAATGCAAACAATCGGCTCTCAGCAAAAGGAAAGTCCCCTCTCTCCTCCGTACAACCACGTACATGGGTTGCCTCTGTACCAGTTTCAGAGCCTCCATCCTCTCCCCTCGGTGGGGAGAGAGGAGTTTTTTTGTGTACAGAATGTTATACATTTAGTACCAAAAGAATAATCGCGTTTCTCTTGAGACTTTAAACAGATTCGCTCACATGAGCCACTTACCTATGGCAGATTGCTACACTTAGATAGTTACAGTATGATATGACCTGAGCTGAGAACACCTTGGGCGGAGACAATAGAGATGAGCAGAAAACGTGTGATTATAATGGGTGCGGGCGGCCGCGATTTTCATAATTTCAACATGGTATTTCGCGACAATTCCGATACTAGGGTGGTGGCTTTTACTGCCGCACAAATTCCAGGCATTGAGGAGAAGATCTACCCTGCCTCCCTGGCCGGTCCCTTTTACCCAAAAGGCATACCGATCGTATCTCAGGAGCGATTGTCCGAGCTTATCAAGAAACATTCAGTGGATGAAGTTGTCTTTTCCTATAGTGATATTTCCCACGAGATGGTGGGACACCACGCCTCGGTAGTGCTGGCAGCCGGGGCTGATTTTGTACTTCTTGGGCCGGAGAGGACTATGCTGGAAACTGCTATCCCGGTTATATCAGTGTGCGCGGTTCGCACTGGTTGCGGCAAGAGTCAACTAACGCGACATCTCTGCGACCTACTGCAAAAGCGGAATATAACTACCGTGGTTATCCGCCATCCCATGGCCTATGGAGACCTTTCCCGCCAGCGAGTGCAACGTTTTGCCACCCCAGCTGATCTGGACGCCCAACAGTGTACCATCGAGGAACGAGAAGAGTACGAACCGCTGATCGCTAGAAATGCTGTGGTGTTTGCGGGCGTGGACTACCGGGACGTTTTGAATCAGGTTGAAGCAGAAAACCCTCAAGTCATTCTATGGGACGGGGGCAACAATGACTTCCCATTCGTTCGTGCCAACCTGGAAATAGTGCTTCTAGATCCTTTCAGACCGGGCCACGGCATGCTTTATCATCCTGGAGAAACCAATCTGCGTCGTGCCCAGGTGCTGGTGATCAATAAGGTAAACAGTGCGCCACGGCACTATGTGGAGCGCATCCTGGAGATCGTCGTCCAGGTAAACCCGAAAGCCAAGATAGTGGAGACGGCCTCCACGTATCAGGTGGATCGACCTGAGGCATTACGGGGTAAACGGGTTTTGGTGGTGGAAGATGGCCCAACCCTCACCCATGGTGAGATGGCTCATGGCATAGGTTACCTGGCAGCTCGGGAGTTGGGAGCGGCAGAGATCGTCAATCCGAAACCTTTCGCCTATGGCAGCCTCCAAGAAACTTTTGCCACCTACACTCACATCGCTGAACTGCTCCCGGCCATGGGCTATGGACCCGAGCAGATGGCCGACCTAGAGACCACCATCAACCAGACTCCCGCTGATGTGGTGTTGGTGGCAACCCCTGTGGACCTAGCCAGTCTCCTCAAGCTTGAGAAGGAATGTGTGCGGTTGACTTACGAAATCCAGCCTCTGGGCAAGCCCCGCATGGAAGATATTCTCTTGGAATTTTTGAACCAACACCAACTCCTTTGAGGGAATGAGATCTCTCGGCCGGTACGGAGACCAGTCCTACGGGAGCGCGGTCCATGGTCTTTTGTCACTGCTTACTCTCGTTTTCGTTACGCTATGCGCTATGCTCTTTACGCTCTGCGGAGATAGGCCCAGCTTGACATGAAAGCACACCTGGAGTAGCTTAATACTCTTCGGCGGGCTCATTCATTCCTCTTTCTTTGGAGTGATTAAGGATAATTGGCAAAATGGCGAAAAAGGCAAGAAAGACAAAAGAAGAGGAAAATCTTGCGGAGAAGGCTGCCGATTTCAATTTCGAAGACACCGAACCAGCTCCACTTGATAGCTACCCTTCAGACTCTCTCGTCCCTTATGATCCGCTCAAGCACTACCTAATGGAAATCAAGCGGTATCCCCTTCTTAACCGTGAGGAAGAACAGCGGCTAGCCATTCGTTACAAGGAAAAAGGTGACATGGAAGCTGCCTACCGTCTTATTACCTCTAACCTGAGACTTGTTGTAAAGATCGCCCTTAGCTTTCAGCGTCACTGGATGCGCAATCTTATGGATCTGATTCAGGAAGGCAATATTGGTCTCATGCAGGCGGTGAAAAAATTTGATCCTTACCGTGGCTACAAGCTCTCCTACTATGCCTCATTCTGGATAAAGGCTTACATTATCAAGTTCATCATGGACAATTGGAAACTTGTTAAGATCGGCACCACCCAGGCTCAACGCAAACTCTTCTTCAATCTGCGCAAGGAAAAAGAACGCTTGCTCTCTATGGGGTATGAACCAGCACCCAAATTGCTCGCTGAACGGTTGGATGTGAAAGAATCTGAAGTCATTGAAATGGACCAGCGACTGGGAAGCTGGGAAGTGTCTCTGGATGCTCCCGTCAAAGAAGACTCAGACAGCGACCACCAATCCTTTATTCCCTCCGAAGAGATTGCCGCAGACGAACAGCTGGCAGACTTCGAAAGGAAAGAGATCCTCAAGGAAAAACTGGCCTCCTTCAGAACCACCCTGCCTGAAAAGGAGCGGTTCATATTCGACCAGAGACTAATGGCCGAAGAACCGCTTACCTTACAGGAGATCGGTGACCTCTACGGGATCAGTCGCGAGCGGGTGCGGCAGATCCAGGTTCGCATCACCAAGAAGATCAAGACATATTTGCAAGATGAGATTGAGGGTATCGAAGATCTGTATTCTGAAATGTTGTAGAGAAGACCTAGCGAAAAAAAGCCCCCAGCGATGTTTTTTTAGAACACCGTTAGGGGCAACACGGTATGAACCGCGCAGACCTCTCTCTACTATACACAAATCCCGTTTAATCGCAATACGAAAAATTCGTATTTTTCACTTTTTTTTGTTCTAACGAGGTATCTCCTTCATATACTGGTAAAAATCGCTGTCGGTGGTTAAGATCATCCGCGTTTTGTTGTGCTCCTGATCACGGTAGAGTTCCAGGGTCTTGTAAAAGGAATAGAATTCGGGATCCTGGTTAAAGGCGTTGCCATAGATTTTTGTGGCCTCAGCATCTGCTATCCCCCGAATTTCTTGCGCTGTGCGAAAGGCTTCCGAGGAGATGCGTTTAAGCTCCTTTTGCATTTCCCCGTTGATTCTCGCCGCCTCACCTTCACCCTCTGAGCGGTACTGAGCCGCAATTCGTTTACGCTCGGAGATCATTCTTTCATAGACCTTCTTCAACACGCTGTCCACATAGTTAATCCGCTTGATCCGCACATCTACCAACTCGATGCCGAATTCGGGAGTGAGCTTCGAAGCAGACAGCAGCATTGCCCTGGTGATCTTTTCACGTCCCACTTCCAGAGGACGACTCACTTCCTCGGCTTCCTTCTGAGCGTAGCCAGCATCGCTTACCTGCGCACCCACCGCACCCGCCCAACCCTCACTGCGTACAAGCTCCACTAAATCGTTTTCGGAAACAGCGTCCCTAACCACAGAGTCGATAATTCCATCAAGTCGTGAAAGTGCAGTTGTAATGGTGGTCACCCGGGTGAGATACAGGAGCGGATCACTGATGCGCCAGCGAGCAGTCGTGTCCACCCAAATGAGCTTCTTGTCCTTGGTGGGGATCTGGTTGGGGCTACCATCCCAATTAAGGACTCGCTTCTCAAACCGATTCACCGTCTGAATGAAGGGTATCTTGAAGTTAAGACCGGCATCTTTAACAGGCTCACCCACGGGCCTGCCAAACTGGGTGATTACCACCTGCTCGTGTTCGCCCACCACATAAAATGCGCCCACCGAAACTATGGCTGCGACTACAATCAGGACAAGCAATATGTGTATACCTCTACTTTTCATCGTACTTTCCTCGCGATTTCTGGAGATCAAGCAGGGGAACTAACCCCTTTTGGTCCGCGTCAATCACGTAGATCTCATCTACCTTGTTGAGCAGTCGGTCCATGCTCTCCAGGTAAAGGCGTCGTTTGGTGACAACCTTGGCCTGCCGGTACTCTGTGAGCACGTCGAGGAACCGTTTGGTCTCACCTTCGGCCCGATTCACCCGTTCCAAGGCATAGCCTTCAGCCTTTGATATGGCCTGCAAGGCATTACCTTTGGCCTTGGGAATCTCCTTATTATAGGCGGCCTGCGCCTGGTTGATTTTCGACTCCCTTTCCTGTTCAGCCTCGTTCACTTCATTGAAGGCGGCCTCCACCGGCTGCGGTGGAGTCACATTCTGCATCTTGACATTGACCACCTGGATACCGGTGCGATAGGAGTCCAGGACCTTTTGCATTTCCACTTTAACTCTGTCGGCGATCTCGGCACGTCCCACCGTAAGGACGAAATCGAAAAGCCGATTCCCAACCACCCTCCGCATGACCGATTCGGACATATCTCGGATGGCACTATCCACATCCTTCACCTGAAAGAGAAAATTCTCTGGATTCCCGATCTTGTACTGCACGGTCCATTGAAGATCGACCACATTGAGGTCACCACTCAGCATGAGTGACTCCTCTTTGAAGCCACGCTCGGTAAAGCGCGAACGCACCCCGGCCTCCACCGTCCGGTAGCCGAACTCCATCTGAAAATTGCGACCCGTCTTAACCTTGCGCACCGTCTCGATACTGAAAGGCAGCTTGAAATGCAGACCCGGACCGGTCAACCGCACATAGCGACCGAAACGCTGAATGACTCCAGTCTCTTCTGGGGCCACGGTATAGACGCTGGCGTAGACACCAGCGACAACAAGCACCGCCACCAGGAGCAACCACCAGGAGCCTCCCAGACGAAACTTGCCACGAAATTGTTCTCTAATCTTTTTCAGGACCTCCTCGAAATCTCGGATGCCGCCCGGGCCTCGAGTGGGTGGTCCTTTCCAGTCCATTGGGCTCATTGAATCACCTCGTCTTGCAATACACGTATTGTTGTGGTAGCAGCTGGTGTTACAAGCTAATCAGTACTCAACGTCGTACACCAACACTGCCGTTCCAACTCTATCCAAAATCATAAATGCACCTTTTATAATAATAGACGTTACCAGCCGTTTCTGCAAGCAGTAGCTAGTGTCCATCCGGAAATTCCACCCTGTCAATCTGAGCCCTTGAAGAATCTCCCATAAAGTCAAGATCCAAGAGATTCTTCGTCGCCCCTCCGGCGGGACTCCTCAGAATGACATCCAAAAAAGTGGGTTTCCGGATGAACAGTACCTAACAGTAAAACCCAAGGAACACGTCCTGCTATTCCCTAGCGCAAGCGCTCCTCGTCTTGCCTTTTTTCCCTCAAATGCGCCAGCAAATATGCAAGGCCAACAAAGAACACGGCAAAACCGGCCACAGTGAGAACACCGCCGCCGAAGTGGAAAATTTTCACTGTCAGGTAGGCAAAGAGAATGCCCAAACCCATCCGCATCAGAAAAATAGAACGAGCATCCATGCGAGTTTGAAGCTCCTTGACTCTTCGATTGCGAGTTTTTCTTTAGGCCAGTAAGGGTGGTTACCCTACCACTTTTCATGGGGTAGAGCAAGCTCTTCAATGGAAAGGTAGAGCGCACGGACCATTATCTAGCGAGGACTGGCGAAACCAGCAACAATTCCTAACAGGTTATCGACTGTTTTCTCGCGACCTCTGGTCTCGTTTACCCTGAGCTCGCCGAAGGGCCCGACCTCCCGTCTCGCTCTTCACCATGGATTTATTGTATTTTCCTTGGCTATCGGTTATGGTAAATACGTGCATTTTGCCCACTGACAGCAGGACAATCTGGTGAGATTGTACTGGATTGGCAACGCATGACCTTCGGCTAGACGTCAATGGCAAAGGAGTACTCAAGGGCGTTAAGAGGTGAATCGAGCCATTTTAGTAAGTTGATAAAAGCATGTTGTCGGCTTACCAGCGAGAACGTGCTACACATATCCCATCACATTTTACCCAACTATGGGCCACTATCGTATCCTGCTTCCCTACTTTCGGCGGAATCTCGCCATCCTCGCCATCGGGGTCAGCGCCTTGCTGCTGGTTGACATCCTACAACTCCTGATTCCCCGTGTCATCAAGCTGGCTGTGGACGACCTTACCCGCTACCAGGCCACTAGTTCTCGGTTACTAACGTATGGAGGGATGGTTCTGGGGTTGGCTCTGGGCATCGTTGCCTTTCGCTTCGTCTGGAGACGTTGCCTCCTTGGCCATTCGCGACACATCGAGGAGGCTTTGCGTAATCGTCTCTTTGCCCACTTGCAAACTCTCTCTTTTTCCTATTTCGACCGGACGAGTACCGGCGACCTCATGGCTCATGCCACCAACGACATCCAGGCTGTACAGCTGGCCACCGGTATGGGTCTGGTGGCCCTCACCGACACCATTATCTTGGGAACTGCTGCAATCGGCTTCATGCTCTACATAAACCGCACCCTGACCCTGATTGCCCTTCTGCCCATGCCTTTCATTGCTCTTTTTGCCCGGACTATCAGTAAGATTTTCTACGAACGCTTCCAAAAAGTTCAAGCCTCTTTCTCCCGACTGACTGAGCGGGCCAGGGAGAATCTCGCCGGTATTCGCGCCATCAAAGCCTATACCCAGGAAATCGCTGAAACCAGACGATTTGATAAAACCGGTCGGGAGTATGTTGCGGAAAATCTTCGCATGGTGAAAATCAGTGCCTTATTTTCCCCCGTAAGCCTCCTGTTGACCAACTTGAGTATGGCCTTGGTCCTGGTTCTCGGCGGCAGGTTAACCATTCTAAACACCATTTCCACCGGGGACTTTGTCGCCTTCAACGCTTATCTTCTCCTCCTTACCTGGCCAATGATGGCTCTTGGTTGGATGATAAATCTATTCCAGCGAGGCTCGGCCTCGCTGGGGCGCATTCAGGCGATTTTGGACACCGTTCCCGAAGTTGCCGACGCCCCGGAGGTAATTGACAAACCCTTTTCCCAGGGCATCATTGAAGGCCGTGGCCTTACCTTCGCCTATCTCGGATCCAATGTGCCCGTTCTGGAGGACATTCATCTAAACATCAAGCCTGGCCAGCTGGTGGGTATTGTTGGTCGCACCGGTGCCGGAAAAAGCACTCTGTGCCAGCTATTCCCTCGCCTATATGAGATACCCGCTGGGCAGCTTTACCTGGATGGGGAGGAGATTCGTCGCTGGCCTTTAGCAGAACTTCGCCGAGCCATCGCCTTGGTGCCACAGGATCCTTTTATCTTTGCCGATACCGTCCGGGCAAACATTTGTTTCGGTAAACCTGATGCCAGTACCGAGGAGATGGAAAGGGCCGCACAGACGGCCCATATGATCGACGAGATCCGTGCCCTCCCCCATCAGTTCGAAACCATCTTGGGCGAGCGTGGCGTTACCCTCTCCGGCGGACAAAAGCAGCGACTGACCCTGGCGAGGGCTCTGCTTCTGCCCACACCCCTGCTCATTCTCGACGACTGCTTCTCTTCAGTGGATCTGGAAACCGAACTGGCCATCTTGACGAACCTCAGGCGGAATCTCAAAGGCAGGACTACACTCATAGCTTCGCACCGTCTAGAGGCCATGCGGACTGCTGATGTGATTTTTGTCCTGGAGTTGGGTCGTTTGCGAGAGCAAGGTACCCACGACCAGCTTCTTGCCCAAAATGGACTCTACGCGGCACTGTACCGCCGCCAGAAACTTGAGGAAGAGTTATACAGAGAAGTAAGAACGGGATAGTTCACTGAAAACAGGCGAGAGGCGGGTTGTAGATTTTAGATTGCGGATTGCAGATTGCAGATTGCGGATTGTGGATTGCGGATTGCGGATTGTGGATTGCGGATTGCAGATTGCGGATTTGGGATGTGAGATTAAGGGATTTAGGAATTCAGATCACAACAAATGACAGCGCAGCGTACGACCTAATGACGGCGAAGCCCAGAGAGGGCTGAGCCAAGTGACGCGAAGCTCATCGAGCTTCAAGCTGAACGCTCGGAAAGACTACCATGCACGGCTTTTATGGTCATTTTGAAGAAGACAAGCTGGGAAAGCCCTATGATTGGCCTCTCTGGAGCCGTCTGGCAGGCTACGGCCGACCTTACCTCAAGGTGATCGGTTTCAGTGCTGTGCTCATCTTGTTGATCACCGTCTTTGACCTAACCCTTCCCTATCTCCTCAAGGTGGGAATAGATCGACACATTGTCCTCTCGGCCAGGCAGATAAGGGTGGTGAAGGGTCCGCCGGAGCCGCCGATCACACGATTTCTCAGCGCAGTCCGTGGAAAGCTACAGGTGGGTTCGGAACCTGGACAATTCTTCATTACCGTTGAAGCTCTAAACCAGGTGGATCCTCGTCTGCTTCAGGTTCTTCAGGAAAAAGGCGTAATCACACCGCAGCGCTTCTATTTCACTTCCATCCAAACCCCTGCTCAAAAAAGAGTGGTGGAGGCCCACACTGCCCTCTTTCACGTTGCTGATGAGGTTGCATACATTGACTACCTGGATCTTGCCAAGTTGTCCCGTGAGGAAATCTTGAGCCTGCGGCAACAGGACATTGCCGGCCTGTACAGCTTGGGTTTGATCTTTCTCGCATTGCTCTTACTGAGCGGGATCTGTTCCTACTGCCAAAACCTCCTCATGGTCTACGTTGGCCAGAACATGATGCATGATCTGCGGATGAAGCTATTCGGCCACCTGCAAAAGATGTCCCTTTCCTTTTTCCACCGCAATCCAGTGGGACGACTCGTCACTCGCCTCACCAACGACATTCAAAATCTGGACGAGATGTTCGGGTCGGTGGTAATGACCCTTCTGAAAGATGTGGTGTTGCTTTCCGGCATTCTGGTTATTCTCTTTCATCTTCGCTGGGATCTCACTCTGGTAACCCTGTCTGTTGTTCCACTCCTTGCTGTGCTATTCCGTGTTTTTGGGGTGCAGGTCCGCTCGGCCTACCGTGAAATCAGGTCGAAGTTAGCCCAGATCAACTCCACCCTCAACGAATATCTCTCTGGCATCAGGGTAATCCAGATTTTCCGGCAGGAAAGGGAAACCTTACGCCGTTTCGAGAGTCTGAACCATGGCTACTATCTTGCCACAGTCAAGCAGATAATACTTCACGCCATTTTCTTCCCCTGCATTGAACTCCTTGCCACCACCACCATTGCCTTACTCCTCTGGTACGGTGGCAGACAGGTATTAGCAGACAGGCTGAGTTTGGGAGCTCTGGTGGTCTTTATTTCCTATCTCCGCATGTTCTATGGACCCATCCGCGATCTTTCGCAAAAATACAGCATTATGCAGTCCGCCATGGCTTCAGCAGAACGTATCTTTCTGCTTCTGGACGACAAGGAACAGGAAAGATACGGTTCCACTGACGCTGAACCTCCTCGTTTAAGGGGTGAGATCGAGTTTCGGCAAGTCACGTTTAGCTATCGCCAGGGTGAGCCGGTCCTTAAAAACATCTCTTTCCGGGTCGAGCCTGGCGAAACATTGGCAATTGTAGGTGTCACCGGAGCAGGGAAAACTACTTTGATGCATCTTCTGGAGAGATTCCACGAACCTCAGGAGGGAACGATTCTCCTTGACGGGCGCGACATACGTGATCTGAATCTCCCCTGGCTTCGAGCCCAGGTGGGGCTGATCATGCAGGACGTTTTCTTCTTCGGTGGAAGTCTTAGAGATAATATAGCTCTGGATCAAAACCTGTCTCCTGAAGAGCTGGAACGGATCGCCCGAATGGCCCATCTGGATGATTTGATTTCCCGACTGCCTGATCAACTTTCCACAGGACAGCGCCAGCTTGTCGCCATAGCTCGCGCCATGGCTTACGACCCGAAAGTACTAGTTCTCGACGAGGCCACAGCAAACATCGACAGCGAGACAGAGTACCTCATTCAACGAGCACTGCAGCGGCTTTTCCAGGGACGCACCACCCTGGTTATAGCTCATCGGCTCTCCACCATCCGCCAGGCTGACCGTATTCTCGTACTGCATCACGGGCAGATTGTGGAGCATGGGACTCAGGAGGATCTTTTGTCCCGTCGCAACTTCTATTACCGACTGCACCAGCTCCAGTTTGCCTCTCCCTAAGCAACCAACCACTATGCCGTAGGCTCACCAAGAAAAATCGAGCAACACTACAGGCGAGAAGGTTGCAACTGCCGAGACGTTTTTTCACCGCAAAAAGTGACTCAATCCCCATGGACCCGGTTCAGCTCGGTGCTGATCCTTGCAAACCTCCAAGTCACTTCTTACCTTTAGCAGCAGACTTGGTAGAGATGGGTGTATGCTAAACGGTTTGCATCTTGGCTGCTGCTGTGTTGAGAGCAATATCTGATGAGGGGCAGGATCTGGTGTTAAGTAGACAACTCCTTAATGATCAACTACTTGTAACCATTGCTGTTTTTCTGATCCTCTTTCTAGGGCGAGTCTCCATGAATAACGCCCAAGGCGAGGAGAGATCGCTGGAAACGCTCTTTAAACAAGCCCAGTCAGATCCAACATTGCGTACTCCCTTCATCGAAGCCTACGTACAGCATGAGGGGTTGCCGGAAAATGTTCTCCGGATTGAGTACTCTGAGGAAGTAACTACGCTTGCCCTTACCAGCCCGTTAGTAAAAACTAAAAGTGACAATTACCGCCCCACCAGTCACGCCCTTGCGATTGGACGCGGCTATCCTTCCAGTATGACCTTTGGGCCAAAGATGTTTCATCCCGCTTACCGTTATGCTGACTTCCAGAGCGTAATTCAGCACGAGGCGGCTCATGCTAAATTTTGGGCCACCTCAAAACTGCATCACCTGGACAGAGTGGACACGGGTAAGGACAGCAAGATAAGGCTTAGGGGTGTGCTCCCGATTCTTTTTGAATTGGACGCCCTGAAAACCCAAATGAACCATCCCAGCTGGCAGCGGACCTCAAAACCATTCAGAGAGGGGCAAGAGGCTTATCGACAAAAATGGCTGGATAAATTAGAAAAATTACAGAAAAGATCCTATATGTATGACATGAAACCGGTGCTCGAACGGATCCGGCGCACGTATGAAAAACCCTGAATACCCATCCTCATAGCCGTGACAAAAATTCGCTCATTTCTTTGGCTCGCGAAGCCAGTAATGAAGTAATGAATTGCAGGTAGAGCAAGGAGTCTGAATCCAGAAACGATTATCTACTTTGATCCGCGTTTTGGTGGCCTAAGAAGGGTTGATTGAAGATTTACCATAGAGCTAGCTTAAATCCGAAATCCGAATATCGAAATCCGAAACAAATTTGTTTCGTGCTTCGGATTTCGTATTTCGAATTTGAGTGTTAACAACCCCTCTGTGCACTCCGTGTCTCTAACGAGCGCAGCGAGTGGGTGGTTAACAAGAGCAGACATTAGGCTCTGCCATCGGTAGTCTGCGGAGTTAAAGGTATAGACGTTATCCAGAATTCAAGATGCTGTTCTTTTCCAACTATAGCTGGAAAGATCTAATTTGACCTGACAGAATCAACATTGACCATCCTGATCATGAGTGATATATGGTGCTGCGCAAAGGAGGCATCGTCTTGCCAGCCAATTCCACCAAAGGATATCTCTGCGTCATAACGGCGGCCATACTTTGGGCCGCATCCGGGACGGTTGGCAAGGGGCTGTTTGCTGGGGATATTACTCCGTTGGATGTGGTTCAGGTCAGGGCTACCTTCGGGTCACTTCTTATCGCCGTATTCTTTGGGATTCGTGCCAGACATCTGTTTCGGATTCAATGGAGAGACCTGGGATTTTTCTTGTTTTTGGGCGGTGTGGTTATGGCCCTGGTTCAGCTAACCTACTTCACTGCCATCAGCAAAATTCAGGTGGCGGCAGCCATACTCCTTCAATATCTGGCCCCAATTATGGTGGCCTTTTACTCCATTTGCTTTTGGAAGGAGCGTCTAACCGCACTTAAATTCCTCTCCCTGCTTCTGTCCTTTGTTGGCTGCTACCTGGTGGTGGGGGCATACAATCTCCAACTTTTGCAGCTGAACCGAGCAGGGATACTGTGGGGGTTGGCTTCTGCAGTCTGTTATGCCTCATACGCTTTGCTGGGAGAGCGGGCCATGCATCGTCACTCACCTTGGACCGTCCTCTTCTATGCCCTCTTTTTCTCAGCTATACCTTGGTACATCTTTTATCCTCCCTTTCATTATCTCCGGGCCGGATTCACTGCATCCCAATGGGCCGGACTCTTATACATAGCCTTCCTGGGTACCGCTGTCCCCTTTGGCCTTTATTTTGTTGGCATTAATTACATCCGCTCAACCCGCGCTTCAATCACAGCCACCCTTGAGCCCATCTCCGCCGGCTTCATCGCCTACCTTTTTCTGGGGGAGACCCTCGAGGCCTTGCAAGTTTTCGGGGGCGTACTGGTAATTTGTGCTATTGTCCTGCTGCAATTAAGAAGTGAGCGGGACGAGTTGACACCAGAGCTGATTCGCTCCGGTGCGGCCCAAAGCAATCCCTCCGAGCAGAAATAAACTTGATTTTGTCCGCTAAAAACACGGCGAAGCGCATATTGGAACTGGATGTGGGATGTGTGCTGGCATAGGGCATAGAGCATAGAGCAAAGGGAAGAGAGTAAAACAGTTTAATCTACCCTATGCTCCATGCTCCATGCCCCATGCTCTATGCCATCGCACATCACAGAGCCAACGTATAGTTGATTTCCTGAGTATGGTTTGCGGATATGTTATATTGAGCTTATGCTCCAAATAACCGACAATCTTTCTATCCCCAAAGAAGAGCTAAGGTTCACCGCTTCGCGCAGTAGTGGCCCCGGAGGTCAGCACGTCAACAAGGTGAGCACTCGAGTGACACTCAGGTTCGACGTTGCCAACTCGCCGAGCCTCACTCCAGAACAGAAACAACGCATTCTTGAAGGCCTAGCTACACGAATCAGCAAGGAGGGAGTCCTGCGGGTGGTCTCGCAAAAAACCCGCAGCCAAGCAGCCAACAAAGAGGGGGCCGTGGAGCGCTTCGTCGAGTTGCTGCGTCAAGCTTTACAGCAGAAGCCCCAGCGAAAGCCAACAACGATACCGCCTGCAGCAAAACAGAAACGGCTTGACGAAAAAAAGCAGAGGGGTATGTTGAAACGACACAGGTCATGGAGAGTTTCTTTGAACGACTGAGAGCTGGTCTGCGACGAAACTCTTAGATTCAAGATCTTGTGGGAGCAACCTTCCCCGCCCGGTTCGCGCGCGAGAGCGTTGTGGGCAAGCAGTCGCGATTCTCTCTGCACAGTTAGGGGGACATCTACACAACCCAATAAACGTCTGCTGAGAGTCAATGAATGGGGATCCAGTACCCAAAAAAGCCACTCTCAATTTCTTGGGAGTGGCTTTTTTGGGTTTTGAAGTACAGTGTATTTGCCGAGCTCGTTATCCCCTCATCCATGACAGAGATAACTGTGAATGCTGGAGCTCATCCAAACCCATTTCCTGGAAAAATATTAGAAAACGGGAGCACTGGACCGCTGGCGTATCTTAGCCACCGTCCAGAGTATGCTTTTCTTTCACACGGTACCAGCCCTCTGGATCCTTGAAATACTCATACGTATCTTCGAGGGAAAGACGATGCTCTCGCTCCATGGTGGCAAGCAGCGAAAAGAATTCCTTCTCTACGGGGTTGTCAACGCTGTCGCGAAGATCACTGTAAAACTTTTCCCCATTTGCCTCGAACTCGATGGCAATTTTGACAGCCTCCATATCATCGGTGTCAGCCTTAGCGGAAGTATCAATGGAGTCAACCAGCTTTTTTAGGATAGTCTTAACCTCAGTGTCTTTCACCTTGAGAGGCAGGGTCTCTGGCCATTTTCCCTCTTGGCTCAATTTCTTGTGCAACTCCAAAATTCTTTGGTAGTGATCGTCCTCATCTTGGGCAATGGATTGGAACATCATCTTACCAAAAGCATTGTTGGTTCTCTCCGCATGCTTCAGGTAGAAATCCCTCTCCCGTGACTCGTTATTGAGGGCTACCTCCAGGGCCTTTATTCGCTCTTCCGTCTTGCTACTCATCCTTTCTCCTTTCAAAATCCTAAATAAATTGTCCTTTGTCTCTTGTCCGTCCCAACTCACTTCGTTCGCCGCAAAGTACATGGAGCATGGCGTAAGCTTCGCTCATTCACCTCCTCCATACTCTAGGCTCCGGGCGTCATGCTGCATTTGACGATAAACTACGGAAAAGTGACTGAGATGATCATTTGGCTTCGGGGAATGAGAAGGTGACCGTCTCACCGTCTTCGTTGCGTTCAACACTGATATCAATTTCAATGCTGTCATTGCGAACACCCAATGCCAAAGGACCTTTGCCTTTGTCACCCTCAAAATGAGTAATCTTGCGTATCGCCTCAATTACGTTTTGGCCGATCTCTCCGCCTGGCGATGGAAGTTCTGACTTACGGTACTTGGCAACAACCGTTGACCTACCACCTGTTGACCTATTAAGGGAGACTTCTTCGGCATTGAAGTTGATTCCATGCAAGACCGCCAGTGCCACCCACTTCAACGCGGCTTGATCCTTATCCGTGTCTGCGGTAATTTCTGACATTTCCTTGAGAGGATCTGTGCTGGCAAAACAGTCAATGTGTTCCTGCACCTCAAGATGCAAATTGCGCTTATCTTTCATTTCCCATTCCTCCTGTCCACGTATTCCCGCCTATATACGTTGCCTTTTTCTGAAAAATTTTCATTTAAGATAAGCACAAATTCGCCCGAGGCAAGGGAGACTGAACTTAATATGAAATATGAATAAGCAGAAAGATGTAGCCACTCACTATCAATATTTACTCCCACTGACACCAGCCTGACTAAAACTTTTCCATGCCCGCCAGATTATCCGGCTGGAGATCAACAGTCCAACCCCCACGGCCGCGTAAATCACACCCAAAACTGGACGAGGAATACTTGTGCTGCGCAGGAGTCGACCCATCAGCATCATGACGGCTACGATGGCCCAGAGCCGCAGGGAAAAAAAGCCGCCCACACAGCGACCCTCTCCTCGAAGCTGAATTCGTTCCACCAGACCGTTCGATGCCCGGTCCAAAACGAGCAACGTCTTGGCAAGCCCGAGGCATGCTGCGATGATAATCATGAGAAAGATGTTTTTGTCATCAGCTCCCCTTAGCAGCCAGTAGGTACCGACGGAAAGCAGCGCCACACCAACACTACCCCAGGTAACCCCGGCCAGCCAAAGTTGAGTGCGGCTCGATGCAGTTGGTTTATAGGTTTCCAACCAAGAAGACATTCGGTCCTATTCCCGGAAATCTAATGTCGAAACAAATCTAGACGATGGATATGTGATCTGGGATGTGAGATTGCTACTGGAGTATATTCACCTGGTTGTCATCTCACATCCCATATCCCCCATCTCACCTCAGACGCTTTATTCTTTCGTGCTTGGTATTTGATTTTAGAGACATCCCTATTAAGTAGCTAACAACTGCAAGCCCGATTATACGTGATTTCTCAACTTGAGTTCCACCGGGTGGGGGTTCAAGTAGACTTGTTGCTTCAAATAGGGCTGGTCATACTTGCGTACATAGTGATTGATCAACGTTATGGGCACGATAAGGGGTATATAGCCTTCCCGATACTGATCCATTACTTCCAATAGCTCCTGTTTCTCATCAGCCGAAAGTTGCCTCTTGAAGTATCCCATCATATGCTGCAGTACATTGATATTCTTCTTGACAGTACTCTTCAGCTTGAGGGCTTCCATGAGCAGGGTCTGGTATTGAGAATACAGCTGCCGAGGCGGGATGTTTTTGGCGTTCGCCACCAATTTTCCCATGGTCCGGGAATGCTTCGGGCTATGTGAGAGAACAAGAAGCTTGTGTTGGGTGTGGAAGAGAACAAGCTTTCCTCTATCCTGCTTATTCCCAAGAAGTTCGCGCCACCGTTTCAGCACAAAAATGCGCTCAATAAAATTTTCGCGCAGCTTTAAGTCATGCAGCCTTCCGTCCTCTTCCACTGGAACTAAGGGGAAGTGCTCCATAAAAGTACGAGCGAACATGCCAACCCCTATCTTCTGGGGGATTCCCTTTTCATTGTAAACCCGAACCCTTTCCATACCTGAACTGGGCGAATTGCTCTTAAAGATAAAACCGCAGAGGTCTTCTTGCTCCAATTCCTTCACCCGTTTTCGGGCCCATGCAACCATCTGGTCGGTATGATCAACTTTAGTTCGGCTGGTGACCAGACGGGGTAGCTCTGGATTCCCCTCCAAGTGCATGGACTCCCGAGGAATGGGAAGCCCGCATTCCATCTCTGGGCAAACCGGAACAAATTCAACAAATTGTCCCAAGGTCCCGGTGATGTACCGATCATGTTTGTGCCCACCGTCATAGCGAACATTTTCACCCAGCAGGCAGGTACTGATTCCTAAACGTATTTTGTCTTCCATGGAACAATACCGCAAGGTGCAGAGCGCACAAGACAAAGTTTCCAAGAGGTCATTGTGGAATGCCCTTCTTTGGTGGGCAATACCCACCGTACACTTCAGCTTAGGCACAGGGTGCAGGGTACAAGGTTCAAGGTGTGACGTAACTTTCTGTGCAACCTTCCCCTGTGCCTTACGCCTTGTGCCTTGAGCCTACTGCGCAGAGCGCTATGCGCTACGCTCTTCCAGTTCTTTCCTGACGAAATTAAGGGTTCCCCCTGCCAGCAAGGCCTGACGCTGGCGCTGAGAGACATCTAGGAGAGTGATAATACTGTGGCCATTTACTTCCACGGGGATTTCCGTATCCCCGCGCTCGATCCGACTCCTGATGTCTGGAAAGACCACTTTGAACCCCTTGCTGAACTGCCGGTAGTCCTCAGGATCCTTGAAGGTGAGCGGTAAGATGCCGAAGTTGCAAAGATTTGCCTTGTGAATCCTGGCAAAGCTCTTGGCGACCTTGGCTCTGACCCCAAGATATCGCGGGGCCAAGGCGGCATGCTCCCTGCTGGATCCCTGGCCGTAGTTTTCGCCGCCGACAATGACAACCGCGCCCTTTTCCTTTGCTTCCTTATGGAAATCTGGGGAGATTTGATAGTAGACGAACTCGCTTATGGCCTCGATGTTGGAGCGCAGCGGCAGAACTTTATTGCCTGCCGGCATAATGGTATCGGTGGATATATTATCCTCCACCTTGAGCACTACCTCCGCTGGTAGCGTCTCAGGGAGGGGATCCAGCTGGGGGAAAGGTTTGATATTGGGACCTCGGACTATCTCCGTCTCGCTGCCCTCCCCTGATGGAAAAATAATCGAGGATTCGTCAATGATGTATTTTTCGGGATCCTTGATACGGGGATATTCCATCTCGTTAGCCAAATCCCGCGGATCGGTGATAACCCCCTTCAGTGTTGCAGCTGCGGCCGTCTCTGGAGAGCAGAGATATACCTGGTCATCCTTGGTCCCCGAACGACCAGGAAAGTTCCTGGGAAAAGTGCGAAGGCTCACTTGTCCCGTACCCGGTGCCTGGCCCATGCCGATACAACCAAGACAGCCAGATTGGTGGAGGTTGGCTCCAGCCATCAGCAAGTTGACAACCCCATCATTGGCCGCCACGTTCTCCAGCACCTGCCGACTGCCTGGGTTGATGTGAAAGGAGGTATCGGGGTGAGCCACACGTCCCTCCACGATCTTGGCCACAACCATGAGATCCCGAAAAGAGGAATTAACGCTGCTGCCCACAATGGTCTGGTGCACTTTAATCCCGGCCACCTCGCGGACCGGGACCACGTTACCAGGAGACGAGGGACAGGCAATCAGCGGTTCCAGGCTGGAGAGGTCCATCTCCACGTACTCGTCATACTCTGCCCCTGCATCCGCGGCGAGTTGGACCCAACTGTCACCACGACCCTGGGCTTTTAGGTAAGCGCGGGTATTCTCGTCGGAAGGAAAGACAGTGGTTGTTGCACCCAATTCTGTGCCCATGTTGCCGATGGTCTCCCGGTCAGTAGCAGAGAGGCTCTTTACCCCTGGTCCGTAATATTCAATAATCTTGCCCACACATCCCTTGACGTCATAGCGCCGCAGCATCTCGAGGATTACGTCCTTGGCGCTAACCCAGTCTGGAAGTTCGCCGGTGAGTTTGACCCCCAAAATGTTCGGGCAGGGGAAATAATAGGGCCGGCCCGCCATTGCCAGGGCCACATCCAGCCCTCCGGCTCCGATGGCCAGCATGGAAACACCTGCAGCGCCGGGTGTGTGACTATCCGCTCCCAGCATGGTTTTCCCCGGCACACCGAAGCGCTCCATGTGAACCTGATGGGAAATACCGTTGCCGGGACGACTGAAGTGAAGTCCGTACCGAGCACAGGCGGTCTGGAGGTACACGTGATCGTCAGCGTTCTTGTTGTCGGTTTGGAGCAGATTGTGATCAACGTATTGGGCCGAGAGCTCTGCTCTGACCCGGTCGAGTCCCAGGGCCTCAAACTCCAGCATGGCCATGGTACCTGTGGCATCCTGGAGCAAGGTGTGGTCGATTTTAATGCCGATTTCTTCACCAGGAACCAAGCGTCCTTCCATCAGGTGGGCTTCCAAAATCTTGTGTGCGAGGTTTTTTGCCATCTCTGCCACCCCTTTCATGGAGAAATAGTAAACCTAGATCGGTAAATATAGCAAAAAAGTTAACAGTCGACCAATTTTTGCGTTTTGCCCAGAGCGCAAAATAATAATCTGGAATGAATGCCATATGGCAAAAACTAGTTTTTGCAGAGCCGATTACCTTTTAGTTCAATGTCCAAGTCTTTATATTCATATCCTAAAACGCTATGCGCCATGCCCTTCGCGCTATGCGGCTCCCTAGCTTACCGGGCACGGACGGATACCAATAACGAATGCTTTCGACCCCCCAACTAAGATCTAAAAGAATATTAGCCTAAAAATCGGTAATAAAAGGATGATAAGATGGCCCATAACAAGACTGCTGCCGTTGCCACAACAGAGATGGCGGCAAGAGTTTTGTGGAGTAGATTCTCCCTTTTTCTCTCCTGATATCCCAGCAAGAAACCAAGGGCGATCCCGGCGCCGATCCCGCCGCCGTGACCCCAATTGTCCACGCCGCGCACCACCAACCCGAAGATCAGTATGGCCACTGCCCAGCCGCCGATCTGCCTGTATACGGCATGGCCATAGCTGCCACCCCTGCTTTTGCCATAGTAAATGCTGGCGCCAATAAGGCTGCACACCGCAGCAGAAGCCCCAAGAGTCAAAGGTGTTCGGGCAAGGTATGAGACAAAAAACCCACTGACTCCGCCAAGAGTGTAGAGAATGATGAACCGATTAACCCCATATTCCCGCAACACCAAGGGGCCTATTTGATAGAGAGCTACCATGTTGAACAATATGTGGAGAATTCCACCATGGAGATAATTTGCAGAGACCAAGGTCCACCAGCGGTGCAACTGATCAATGGGAACGGCCCCGGTGGACCCCAATATTAACAGTGCTCTCCTTGATGGAGAGAGGAATCTAAAAGGGTTGGCTGACAGACCCAGACTTGTGGGATTGAGGAGAAGCGAGATCAGATACATACCAACGTTGGCATAGATGAGAGTCTTGATAACGTGCTCACCACTGAGAAATCCTCGGGCTACCGGGATGTTTTTCCACCAGGTCCCAGGCCTCGATATCCCGCAATGAGGGCAAGAGCGCTCATCAGCACTGATCAGCTTGCTGCAATTTGGGCAGAGGATAGATTTTCTAGGATCGTCGCGCATGGTTTAATCCTGGTTGAAAACAGTAGTGATCCTCTGGGGCGGGTGCGGAGACCCACCCTACCGATTTCTAGAAGAAATGAACGTTCCATCATTCCGGAATACGCCGCAGGCGGATGTCCGGAATCCAGAAAAATTTATGAGATCACTGGATACCGGATCACGGCTTCGCCGTGTCCGGTATGACGACTGTTGTCATTTCCTATCTTTTTCAACAACTAACCAGGCTACAACGGACAACCGATGACTGACAACTGACATTATTCAGTAGCAAAATGTGGTACAAAACCATACTTTTCATATATTCCCTGAGCTAAAGGGGATTTTATAAACTCCAGGAATTTTGCCCCGTTTTCAGGATTGGCCGAGCCCTTTAACCTGCAGATATAGTAGTTTATCTTTTCTCTTTGATCCAAATCTTCTCCTGGCTCCACCACGTCCACTGCCTTATTGGTCTGGCGGGCGTGCTGAATCTCGGTGGCCCACACCGGGCCCACATCAACTGTCCCCTCCGTTATCCTGGCTGGGGTTTCCCTGTGATGAACCACGGTTAGGATTGTAGTCCCCCCAGCTCGTTTTTCCTCCATGAGCCGCTGAACAAGGGCTTCACCGCCGGCTTGACGGTACATGTCAATGATATGGAAAGCAATGTCTTCATACTCGGGGTTAGGCTGAGAAATGCGCACCTCTGAACGGGCAAGATCATTGACAGAGGTTATCTGCGCGGGATTGCCTTCTGGCACCATCAAAACGATCCGGTTGTGCAGGTAGAGAAAATAATCCTCGCGGGTGATCAGACCCGCCTTTTCTAGTTGGTTCATGGCAGCTTCAGATACCGAACTGTATACGTCGGGCCGCACATCGATGAGTTCGTCTCGAAAGAGTGCCCCTCCTGCCAGTATCTGTTTCAATTCCAGACCCGGCGGTAGGGTTTCATAAAAGATCTTCTTGACATCGGGGTATAACCCTTGAAAACAGCCCAATAATTCTTCCATGACCATGAACTGATTGCCAGCTACAAAAAGTACCAAATCAGCGGATTGGGCAAATTCCAGGTTGTGCAAGTCATCCCCTCTGTCGGCAGGAATTATTGGGTAAACACGGTCTTTTTCCTCTGCTGTCATTTTACTCTCTCCTACACGTTCTCTCTAATCACTCGCTTTCACCTCTCACAGAGTTCACAGAGAGCTCAGAGAGCTCTGATTAATAATAAGGAAGTGTATAAAAGCAAATCATTGGATCGCTTGAGAGTGTAGCGGGGAGCTCTTGAGGTCAAGGAAAAGCTTGCTTGTCCCTGCCATCAAGCGCTCCCCGCCAGTCCCGATGTGCAGGCATCGGGACCCTCGCTTCGCGGGGTCTCTCAAGCGATCCAGTCTGAAATCCTCTAATAAACTTTTCTCTGAGCACTCTGAGGGCTCAAGCGAGCCCGCAGAGCGGGGAAGCGGGCGAGAAATTCATTGCTCACCTTTGCCACATGAAAATCTATCCCGCCATGAGCTCCAGTTGTTCCGGTATGAGATACCAGCGAAGTTTTCCTTCATGAGTTGGAAGCGAATCCACATCAATCCTACCAATTCCGCCTCTCTCAAACTGAATTGTAGCCTTGGCCCCAGAGGTCAACAGTGATGAAGCTATTTCAGCCAGAGACGGCAGGTGTCCCGCGAGCAGGACGGACTTTTTGTCCTGGAACTGTTTGAGATACTGAATGGTATCTTCGGCCGGTGTCATCGCCTTAACTTGCTCCGTCTCCACAATACCCTCCACTGAATAACCAACAGCCTCAGCAACTATAGCAGCAGTTTGTTTGGAACGCTTTTTTGGACTCGCAATGATCACATCGAAGTTAAGACCCATCTTTCTTATGGCCTGCGCTGCCTTGGAAACCTGGGCCTCCCCTTCTGGGCTCAGCGACTCCTCGGGGTCTTCATCTTTTGAAAGATTCGGTCCATGTTGCATGAGATAAATCTCCATACCTCTCACCTCCTTGTCTATCGCATAGCGCAGAGCGCAGAGCGCATAGCGAAAAACAATTTGCTCCCTCGTGCGGTGCGCTTTGCTCACTAGGCAGTAAGCACCGAGCAGTAGGAACCGAAAAAGATTTTTTTACATGACTCTTTGTAGTGCCTAGTGAGCATCTCTGCCCCTAACAGGTATCTAGTTCTTTGAAAAAATCAGAGTCCACTTCGGGTGGGAGCTTGGCTAGCAACAGGCTGGATTCTGTTTTTGCCAAAACGTGAAGCGGCAAACTTCCCCGTACACGACGGTGCACATCGTGTCGTAGACTTGCTCCCATGACCACCACAGAATCGTCACCTGCTTCCTCAAGTATCAGATCCTGGGGACGATCTCCCTCTCGCAGGAGCAGGTCTCCACCTTTCCCGCAGCGGTCCAGCCAAGTTCTCGCCCGTTGTACACATTCGTCTCCGGCCCTGGCTTCCTCTTCGGTCGTATCAGGTGCTCGGACCCACATTATATCTACGGGTCCCCCTACCGCAGGCAGAAGTTGTTTGAGTAGTGGAAAGAGGCGCTGCGACGATGGCGAACCATCGGCGCAAACCAGAAAACGACTATCTAAATCACCGTTCCGCACCAGGAAAATAGAAGAGTGCAGGTCACGGGCTAACTGGTTCGCCCTATCACCCGAAACCAATCGTCCTAGACCGCTTCGACGGGGAGCGCCAACAACCACCAGGTCTTGCTGATGTTGATCCACCTCGTAATTTAACACCTCTAACAGGTGGCCGTACCGTTCATAAAAAGGCACGCGGCGACCCGAGGGTGTCGAAGCCAAGAATAGATAGCCATTTCGGACCGCACGAATGTTGATGCTATCTTGACTAGACAGGAATCCTATCTCTTTGAGGTACACCATGGCCTGGATGAGAAGTTGAATTCCCGGCTGAAGTTCAGGCCATCTCTCCACCGGGAGATCCACACCCACTGGAGGCGGCTCCTCGGTGGCGGGCGTGCCGGGACGTGCTGTAAGAAAGTAGATTTCAGCCTCCAGATTCTGCGAAAGCTCGGCTCCAATGCGCAGCACTTTCTCAAAGGCAGTGCTCTCATGCTTATACGTTAGGATCTTCACCTCTTACCTCTTATTCTCTGCGGCTTGTTTTTTCTTTTCCTGACTTTCGCATTTGCGAGGCCTCACCCCTTCTCCCAAAACCTCCCAATTTCCCCGCTTCAGTTCGGGACATTCAACAAATACCACATATTCGCAAGCAGCGCATATCGCCGGGCAGAAAGACTCGCGCATCGCCTGCCGAATGGCTGAACCGGTAGTGGTACGGAAATGAGCTTCTCCAACTTCCAGCAAAAATCCGGAGTTCTTGAATATCTGAAAAATCCGCGGCTTCACCCCAGCGAAGTAAAGGCCACCGCCACGCTCCTGAACCTCTTCCAAGAGAATTTCCAGGACGTGTATGCCGCTGGCGTCCAGAATGTTGGCCTGATGCATCCGGATTAGAAGATTGGCCATCCGCGGGTGATTTTTGAGACGCAGCTGCAAGTCTTCCAGCAGAAAAGTGACTGAACCGAAGAACACCGGTCCCTCGACTGTGACAATATCCATTTGACAGCATATCCTACCACGAGCCGAACCCACCATCCTGCCTGTATTGCGGTCCGGGACCAAGGAGTAGATGCGAGGATGAGAGGTCTCGGCCAAGTGGAGACCGATGGAGAGCAGGACCCCTACGTAAACAGCGAACTCGAGGTGCAGGAAAAGTGTCGAAAGGAACGTGACCACCAAAACCGCAGCATCGGACCTGGTTGCTCGTATGGCCCTCTTTATGTCTTCCACTTGTATCATTTCATAGGCCACCACCATCAGCACCCCAGCCAGGGCTGCCACAGGCAGTTTAGCTGCAAGGGGAGCGGCCAGCAGGACCGTCCCGGCCACTGTGATGCCCGAGAAGACTCCGCTCATTGGGGTCTTACCTCCAGAACGGAAGTTCACCGCGGAGCGGGTGAAAGATCCGCTTCCCGCATAACCGCTAAACAATGAAGCAGCTACATTTGCCAGTCCCTGACCGATAAACTCCTGGTTAACATTGAGGCGTTGATGAGTCTGGCCGGCAATTGACTTGGCAATGGATACCGCCTCCATGAGTCCGAGTATCGCTATGGCGAGAGCTCCGGGCGCAAGATCTGCAATATCCACCTCAATCTCGAGGCCGTGAATGTTAGGAAAATGAAAAGGTGGCAAACTTTGCGGAATGGCTCCAACCACAGCTACCCCGTGAGCATCCAATTTGAAGAGCGCAACTACCCCTCCAATCACCACCAACGCAATCAGTGTCCCCGGCAATGACGGGCGCAGCTTTCGTAGCGCTAGTATAATTGCTACAGTTCCGAGCCCGAGAGCGAAAGTAATGATGTGGGTTTCGCGCATATGGTTGGCAATCTGTACCAGGGATTCAACAAATATGCTGGTTTTCTCTAGATGTAAACCGAGCAGGTTGGGAATCTGCTTGAAACCTATCAGCACGGCTGCGCCCGCGGTGAATCCCAAAATCACAGAATGGGAGACAAAATTCAACAGGGAGCCCAATCGGGCCACTCCCATACCAATCTGAATCACTCCCACCATGAGGGCGAGGAAAAAAGCGAGCTCCAAATAGTGACTGCTTCCGGGTTGGGCAATTTGGATTAAAGTGCTCAACACCACCAATGATATTGCTGTGGTGGGCCCGGTGATGAGCTGAGCCGAGCTTCCCCACAAAGAACCAACAATTGCGGGAACAATGGCGGCGTATAGCCCATACTGCACCGGAAGCCCGGCAATAAGAGCATAGGCCATGCATTGGGGCACCGCCACCACAGCCACCGTCAGGCCTGCAACCAGATCCGCCCTAAAATGGCGTCCACCGTAACCCCGAATCCACGAAAGGAAAGGAACAAAGTCCACTAACCGAACGTGTTGCATGGCTTCCCCAACCAAAACATGAGAGCAGTTCAGTCTCCACAGTCAAATGAAGAGATCGGAAATCTAAGGAATACTTCACATGCGTAATTGCAATAGTCCCTCAATCCTATCCGCTTTTTCCGCCTGCGCCTAGCCCCTAAGGCAGCAGCCAATTTCTCACCGCGTATTTGTTATGTATCATTTGTCATTTTGCTGATTTGCCATTTTAAGCTTGATTCTTAACCCCCAATGAGAAATGTGAAATGCGAAATGAAATACTCCTTAGTGCCTAGGCGGGGGTGCCAAGAGAGTGGCCACCTCCTCCTCGTCAACGTCCGTCCAGCGTTCATAGGCATCCGCCACCGCAAAGCTCCAGCCGCTTCTGATGTTGGCACAATAGAGTATCTCCACCTCGCTGGCAATTCTATTCACTGAATGGTAATGACCAGTGGGCACCGCGACAACGATCCGACTGGCGTCTGCCTTGCGCAAGGCTTCCACAGCCATCCGCATGGTAAAGCCCGAGGCGAGACCATCGTCCACTACAATCACTTCACGTCTGGAGAGATTTGGTAGAGCCTGATCTCCTCGGAGCTTGCGCACTCGGCGTGCAACCTTGCTTGAGGTCTTGTCAATTCCGTTCGTAATCTCTTCCTCAGTAAGCCCAATCCGCGCCACCAGATCATTATTTAACCGAACGGTTCCATCGAAGGCCACGGCTCCATAGCCTGCCTCGGTATTCCACGGCAGCGTGATCTTGCTGACAACCGCGACGTCCATCGTCAGGTTGCGTTGTCCTGCCACCACCTTGGCTACCGGTACTCCGCCTGCGGGTATGGCCATGACAATGGCATCACTTTTCGCCTGGCCTTCAAGCATCTCAGCCAGGATCATTCCCGCGTGCGCACGATCTCGAAAAACGGACATCTGATCGCGGAATTCAGGCAATTCCACAACGTTTCCGACTAAGTGGGTTCCCATGGACCTTTATCCTGCTGTCTACTGTCTAAATAGGCCAACCATTCTGTCTAACCATCTAATCAGCAACTAGACACCTAAACTAGTCAATTCGTAGAGCTGAAGCAAGGGCTGAGTGACAGATTGTCTTGCGCAAGAGGGCTTCATGTTGTAGATTGCAGCTTTCGATTTAAGATTTAAGATTTTAGATTTAAGGACGAAGATC
>CAYFXH010000037.1:29254-32506 GCA_964346905.1 uncultured Desulfobacteraceae bacterium
TCGAGTGTATTACATTGATAATCAAATATCTGTAATCAGTCAGGTTACATTTAGGCTCAAGTGGATACAGAGGTGAACAGCCCCTCAAAAGAGTCCGTGAATCAAAGTATAAGATATAGATTTGTGATATCAATATACAAATCTGCATTCTGAAATCTTAAATCTGAAATGATCCTGCGCTCAATGAAGAGAGGACACTCATGGAGTCAAACAAGACCCCCATACCCATCCTTGAAGGTCATGACTGTTTCGCCTGCGGCACCAATAATCCCATCGGCCTCAAATTGGAATTTTACCGCCAGGGCAACTCCGTCTGCTCAGACGTGGTTTTGAGCCGGAACCATGTTGGCTGGCAAAATATGGCACATGGGGGAATCATATCCACCCTCTTGGACGAGGTTATGTCCTGGACTGTCATCTATTTCAGAAAAGCCTTTTCTGTGACCAGACGCATGCAGGTGCGGTACCTGAAACCTGTACCTGTGGAAGTGGTTCTCACCGTGCAGGGAACTATCACCTCAGACGGCAAGCCACGTACCTGTGAAGCTGAAGCTATACTGCTTGACGCGAAGGGAAACCTGCTGGCGAGGGGTGAAGGTGAATTTGTCGTATTGAGCGGAGAGAGACTCACGGCTCTTCCCGATGATTTCAAGAAGCAGATGATGGAACTCTTTGAAATGTATGAGTAGGAATGGGAGCTATGGCTGAAGAACCGATTTTCTTTATGTCCGGCACCATTAAAATCGAGGGACTACTCCGCATCATGCCGGGAGATAGGGGTGTAGTTATTTCCCACCCCCATTCACTGTACGGTGGCAGCATGCACAATAATGTAGTGGAATCGCTCGTCCGCGTTTATCAGCAGGCAGGGTATACTACCTTACGCTTCAATTTCCGCGGTGTCGGGCGTAGTCAGGGAGAATATGACGAGGGTCAGGGAGAGCAGGAGGATGTCAAATCAGCCCTCCATTACCTTTCCAAGCAAGGAATAACAGGAATAGATCTGGCAAGCTACTCCTTTGGCGCCTGGGTGAATGCTATTGCGGGGCTAAAGCAAAATACCGTTCAGAGGATGATTATGGTTTCGCCCCCGGTGGCGTATCTTGACTTTAGCTCAATTCCATTCACGCCCCAACTCCAGCTTGTCATTGCCGGAAGCCGTGACGAAATTGCCCCGCTGGAACTGATCAAGACCATGCTGCCCAACTGGAACCCGAAGGCACGGTTGGAAGTAATTGAGGGAGCAGACCACTTTTATGTCGGGTATACAGACAAGCTGGAGTCCACATTAACCGAGTATCTGGCAGGTGAGATCGTCTAGGTTGACTCTACTCGACAGCCCTCGGACTTGCCGGTATGTACATTCCCTCCAGGAGGCTGTCACCGACCACCCTCGAAAACTATTTTGTGTCATCCTGAGCCGTTCGTTCTACTCAGGATACACTCCGCGAAGGATATCGGGATTCTTCGCATGAAGCCTCAGAATGACATTCTCGGGCAGCGTCCCAGATCGCATTTACACTCATCAATAAAGAGTCTAAGGTACCCTCCACTATTAATACTGTTTGAACTCTGAATTTTTCAAGCAACTCCTACTTGCGTAAACATTTAGACTATGCTACAACGTGGTATACCACAAAGTGGTAGCAAGCTTTGAATTCAGATTTCAAAATCTATTCTTGGAGGACCGCTCCGGCATTACGAATAAGCTTAATAGTACTAGTTGGCTACCTCATCCTGAATGCCACCTTCTTATTTAACCTTAGCCGCGAAAAAGACGCTCTATTTTACCATCACGTTGGCTGGGTCTTGCGCTCCAGATTTTATTTCCTCATCTCCGCGAAGTTCCTACTCCACGTGGACCACGAATAAGGGTCGGTCGAGATAAACAAGCCCCTTAAACAAGTGTGATGATCTCGTAAAAAGTCATGAAATGGACGGCACAGTATATCCACCTTAGGCGGACAGATGGTCCGCCGCAGGCGGATTTACCAAGCCGTCCAGTGTATGGGAGAGACTCATGAAGCGTCTGCATCTCATTTTGGCTTTGCTTTTTGTGATCGCCCTGGCCTCAACCCCGACATGGTCCCAAGAGGGAAAGATCAAGGAAGGGGTCATGGATCTGAAAAGCAGGGAGTTCGGTCGACACTACCTGCCTCCGGTAAGTTTTGACCATCTTTTGCACGAGAACATCGTACGCTGCCGGGTCTGCCACCATGACTTTTATGTGTTCTCCAATAGGAATGAAGGCAAAGGCAGCAAATGCTCAAGTTGCCACAGAAGGAAACTTGACAAGGATATTCCGGTGCCCTTGTTGATGGCTTTTCATAGGAAATGCATAGGTTGTCACGAGAATTATTTGAGATGGGGTCGCCGTAGCGGGCCCCTAATGTGCACCGCATGCCACAAATAAGCTTAGTAGTCATTGGCGAGAAATATTGACCAAGGGCGAAAGATCGTTTGCCGATGGGCAGTAAACCGTCGAGATCCGAGGCATACTAAATCATATTAAGAAGTTAGGACGGTGTTTAATTTTTCCACCCAGAGCCTCAGACAGCGTAACGTCATATCCCGGGCCGCAAAACCGTCGATAATCCATGGTTTGAAATTCTTAGCTTTGCTGTCTGACTCCTGGGAAAGCGTCCATTGTTGATATGGGGAAAGGAGGGCAATCATGTTTATGACACGAAGGGAGTTTCTCAAGTGGTCAGGGTCTGCGGGGGTGGCCGCAGCCGCCCTGTCCCTGGGCTTTGACTTGAGGCCGGTGGAATCTTACGCCGCCGGCCTGAAGATCCTCAAAGCCAAGGAGACCACCACCATCTGTCCCTACTGCGCGGTGGGATGCGGTGTCATCGTGCACACCCAGAAAACCGGCAAGATCCTCAACACCGAGGGCGATCCCGACCATCCCATCAATGAAGGATCGTTATGTTCTAAGGGAGCGGGCCTTTATCAGATGTCAGTCAACAGGTCCCGCATGAAAGATGTCCTCTACCGGGCACCTGGAAGCGACGAGTGGGAGGAGGTTGATTGGGACTGGGCCATTGAGCAAATCGCCTCCAGGATAAAGAAAACCCGCGATGCCACCTTCACCAAGAAAAACGCCAAGGGCCAGGAGGTCAATCGCACCACGCGTATAGCCCACGTGGGTTCAGCGTCTCTGGACAACGAGGAATGCTGGGTACTCCAGGCCATCATGCGCGGGCTGGGCCTGGTCTATATCGAACACGAGGCTCGTATCTGACACAGCGC
>CAYFXH010000038.1:0-32489 GCA_964346905.1 uncultured Desulfobacteraceae bacterium
ACAAAGTAGGGCGAGATGTAACCGCGGTCAAACTGCATCCCTTCCACCACCTCCAGGGTGGTCTCCATGGCCTTGGCCTCCTCCACGGTGATTACACCCTCTTTGCCCACCTTGTTCATGGCCTCGGCAATGATGTTGCCGATGGTCTCGTCGTTGTTGGCACTGATGGTACCAACCTGAGCGATTTCCGTCTGGTCTTTGGTGGGTTTGCTCAGCTTCTTTAGCTCGTCCACCACAGCAACTACCGCCTTGTCGACGCCTCGCTTCAGGGCCATGGGATTGTGGCCAGCCGCCACCAGCTTACACCCTTCATGATATATGGATTGGGCCAGGATGGTGGCCGTGGTGGTGCCGTCACCGGCCACATCCGAGGTCTTGCTGGCCACCTCCTTTACCATCTGGGCCCCCATGTTTTCGAAGTGATCCTCAAGCTCCACTTCCTTGGCCACGGTTACGCCATCTTTGGTGATGGTAGGGGAACCCCAGGACTTCTCCAAGATCACGTTGCGGCCCTTGGGGCCAAGGGTCAACTTCACCACATCGGCCAGGGTGTTGACTCCCTTCATGGTTTTCGCCCTGGCTTTTTCGGAATACCTGATTTCTTTTGCAGCCATATCTCACACTCCTCCTCAACTGTTGGCCTGTGGTTATTTCTGCACCACTGCCAGAATGTCATCCTCACGCATGAGTAGATGTTCCTCACCATCGATTTTGACCTCAGTGCCGGCATACTTGCCGAAAAGCACCTTGTCACCTTTCTTGACATCCGGGCGGATAACATCTCCGTTTTCTAATATTTTACCCTTGCCAACAGCAATTACCTTGCCCTGGATAGGCTTTTCTTTAGCGGTGTCCGGTATAATAATTCCCCCCTTACTTTTTTCCTCTTCCCCCAATCGTTTGATCAGAATTCGATCGTGCAATGGTCTAATCTTCATGGGCTACACCTCCTGTAGCATCGCACTTCGTCTCATTCCTTCGACATTGAGCATTACTCGTGCCAAAGCATAAGATACTGAAATTAATTGATATTTGTGCAATTAATAGGACCACATCGGAACTGCCAGTTCCTAAAGTAGCTAACATAACCTGCATCCAGAGGTGGTTAGGCCCGCTGGTTTGCTTTTAAAAGATTGGAATAAATAGGAAATGTGAAAATGAGAATTGTGAATTCCGATATCTAGGCTGCTGGAACGTGGAGTTCTGTTTTCTTTCACTCAGAAAAAATTCCAACATGGGCCAGCCCCTTTGCGCTATAATCTCCCAGCGATATCATTTATCATCGCGGCAAATCACTGTCGGGGTTGGAGACGCAGATGAAGGCTTTTCTGGTTGTGGCCAAAGAAACAGAGGTTTTCCATACACTGCACTCCGCCTTTCACCCTACGTACAAGGTTGACAAGGCAGATAATAAAGAGACCGCTTTACATATGCTTGGGAAACAACGCTACGATCTTATTTTTGTGGATCTGCTAATTCTCAGAGAATCAATGCCGGACACTACATATAAGGGTGCCTTGCAGCCATTTTGGCACGTGTATCCGACAGTTGAAGTAATCGTCATGTCATCGCAAGAGATGATCAGAGAGGCAGTGGCGGCAGTTAAGGCAGGGGCTAACAATTATCTCACCTATCCCATCAGTCCTGAAGAAGCCACCTTTGTAACTGAGTCTCTTTATGCATCCATACTCGTGCAGTCCGAACTCGATTATTTGCGCGATCGCTTTTGGCAAGCAGATTCCTTTGAAATCATTAAGACCCAAAGTCTAGCGATGAGAGAGGTCTTCAATAAGCTTCGCTCAGTGGCGCCAACTAGAGCCATCGTGCTGCTTACCGGCGAAACCGGCACGGGCAAAGGTGTGCTGGCAAGACTCATTCATCAGCACAGTAAGCGAATGGATGCTCAGTTTATTAGCGTGCATTGCGGCGCAATTCCAGACACCCTTTTGGAGAGTGAACTGTTCGGACACGAAAAGGGCGCCTTCACGGGCGCCATCAGGAGGAAGTTGGGCAAGTTCGAGATTGCCACAGGTGGGACAATTTTCCTTGACGAGATAGGTACCATAACGCCAGCCACGCAGATCAAGCTCTTGCAAATTCTCCAGGATGGAACTTTCCAACGGGTTGGCGGAGAAGAAACCATCGAGGCCAATGTGCGAGTTATTGCGGCTACGAACATGGACTTGAAGCAAATGTGCGAGGATGGTCAGTTTAGAAGAGATCTGTATTATCGATTAAATTTGTTTCCAGTGGAAATTCCGCCGCTGAGGGAAAGAATTGAGGACCTTCCGCATATTGTTGAGGTGATTCTTGCCAGGCTGAACAAAATATATCTCAAACAAATGCGTGATGTTCATCCAGACGTGATGGAAGCCTTTAGGAACTACTCCTGGCCAGGAAATATCCGTGAATTGGAGAATCTCTTGGAGCGGGGTTATATACTTGAAAATTCGTCGGTACTTACACCGGAGAGTTTTCCCGGAGAATTTTTTGCATCGGCAGACTTTTCCACAATCATATCGCCGGATTCTTCGCTTCCTTTAGCAGAGGTCAGACGGAAATACATCGAGGATATTGAGAGTCGCTATCTCAAAGAGCTTCTCGCCCGGAACAACGGCAGAATAGGAGAAACGGCCAAGGCCGCAGGCATAACCACCCGGCAGTTGCACAAGCTGCTCACTAAGTATGCCATTCGCAAAGAAAAATTCAAGTATGGCAAAGCGGAATCGTGAGTTTCGATAAGTAGTCTCAGATTCTTAGATAGACAGGTAGATTTTGCCTTCCCTGTTCTTCATCACGGCACGATCCAGACGGCAAATCCCTTAGCCCGGCTGAGTACCTTGTTGGTAACGCTACCCATCAGGAATTCAGGCGGTCCGGATAGTCCCCTGCGACCAAGCACGATAGTCCCATAGCCTCCTTCTTTAGCCTCCCTGAGAATATCCCCCGCCCGGCTGTAACTTGCAAAGGTGTGCTTACTGGCAATACTGGTTCTCGGCACACCGGACCTCTTGAGACTTTCCGTGTATTCAACAAACATCTGCGGAAAGTCATTCTGCATCTCTTCGAACAACCTCTCTTTCATCTCTTGATCCAGAAAGGTGTTGTCATCTCCAATTCCAATGCCAAAACTCCGGACCACATGATAAAGGGTAAACTCGGCTTCAGTGGAACCAGTGAAATCACCAGCGTAAGCAACTGCCCGGTGACAGTTCTCAGAGACATCCACTGCCAACAAAATCTTACTTGACTTGATTCTCCCGCCAACCACCCACACAGGGACATTTGCAACACCCTCCACTACCTTCCTGGGAACGCTGCCAAGAAAGAATCCTTGAGGTTTACCAAAGCCACTCCGCCCCAAGATGATGGCATCATAACCACGTTCGCTTTCTGCCAGAATGTCCCGGGCAACGCCCACCTTTTCTTCCTGGAGGATCACCCGTATCCGATCTTCGTCGACCTTGGCTTGCACTAGTAAATCGGTGGCATCATCTAGAAAAGACTCAACAGTTTTTTCCCTCAGCCTTTTCCATTGAGCATATTTGTGCTGCATTTGTTCTCTGAAAAAGGCTGCTTTGTCTAGATCCCTGAGTGTCTTAGGCACAGGGGACATGACATGCATGAGGCTAACTTCCAGGGCTTCAGGAGTACAGGTTTGGCCGACATACTTCACCGCATCAAACGAGTCCGGTGAACCATCTACGGCAATCAAAATCTTTTTTGCTTTGGTCATAATTACACCCTTTTCGAAAATCTTGCCAGATCGCCATCTTTGTGTATTAGCGTGCCTTCACATTTCAGGTAAACAGGCAGATTTTGCACTCCATGCCAAGGCGGGCCACGTTGATGTCCAGGATCAGTGATAGATACGCTCCGTCAAGAGTGCCCATCGAGCAGATGAAAGTTGCTTTATCCTTTTTTTGCAATTGCTTTTTCTCCCTCCCGTTTAGCTCGGTAAAACGGGGACCTTTTGGGTGTGAACCGGTTTATGATTGAGTAGCAGAAAACGCCGCATCAGCCGCTCCAAAGGTCCCTTCTGGAAGCGCTTCAACCAGTAACGAGATAACACGAGCGCAGCGATGAAGAATAGAAAGGTTCCCCAGACAGGAAGGAGGAATGTTTCCATTTCAAGTGCTTCCACTATTCGTAGCAGGAAACAACCGACAATAATATGGGTGATATAAAGAGTCAGAGTTGTTTGGCCCACAGATATAAAAGGCTTAATCCAGCGGGCGTTGGTGCACCTGTCTGCCAGCATCATGCTCAAGCTAATCACCACCAAAGCCGTTCCCATGGCTGAAATCATAAAAAAGGGCATAGAATTCCAGGCTGTTATTTCAGACCATGAGTGCAAACCTTCTAGGTCAAGTCCTAGGGATGAGGCTATATAGCTCAACACCTCGGGAACTGACTCGGCAAGAGCAACAAGCCAAATTCCCGTCAGCAGAATCTTCTTTCTAAGATTGCGGTCAGAGAGATCTTTGCGGCCGACCCACATGCCTATCATCACGAAAGCCATCCAGGGAATTACTGGAAAGCAGCCATTAATCAAGAAATGACCAATTATTCCAGGAAGATTCCAAAAACCAGCATCAGCAACGGTATTCAGGACCCAGTTCTCAACGAAATCAAAACCAGTCATAACAAGGGGCCGGGCGGCAATGGTGGCAAGGGCTAGTACGGCAAGACTCAGATTGGAAAGGGTCAGCAAACAGGCTCCGATAGCAATATAGACAGCGTAGAAATGCAGGATATCTGATATGGGCGAGATAACGAAGTTGAATAGGCCAATCACCAAAAGAAATAAAGAGCGCTTTAATAGGGTTAAACGCTTGGCGTTGATAGCTACGCTGTCTTCGCTCAAGCAATCACTCTTGGTCAATAGGGAAAGACCAACGCCGGCTAGAACCACAAAGGTTGCAGCTGCTCTCCCTTTAATTATTTCAATTAAATAGTTCAACCAAACAGGATCATATTCGTTGACATCTACTAATACGGCAAAGTTTACCAGGAGCATGCCCAGGAACGCCACGGCGCGGGCAAGATCGTACCCGATTATACGTTTGCTTGATGAGAGAATAGGTGGGTTCAAGACGACAACGCTTTCTGAATAAGTTGGCCCGACAACTGGAAGATAGTTTTCATCATTTCATAATCTCGAAGTGACGTAAGCATGACTCGTGCCGAAAAAACAAACTATTGAATTAAATAGATATTTTGCTCTCATCACATTAATATTCGGAATCGAGAGTTCTGAATGTAACGACAAGCATACACCTCTCAATGTAGCTCCAGCAGGTCGCTCTTTCTCTAAAAGGTTGATATGGCAATATATTATCTGAATCGGAATTGCGGGTTCCTAGTAAGCTAGAATAAGTCCTACCAGTTCTCATTATCAAATTTTATAATTATTTCAATATATTAAAACTTAGGTCCAACATTAATGCACACCAGAATAACTCTTTGTCAGGTATTGATAGGAAGCTTGAGTTCCGATTACTAATCTCATGCATCCTATAAAATCAATAGATAACAATAACTTAACAAAATGGCACGTCTGTTGCCATGTCCATGCCGGTACCCCGTTGTGGCAGACAAAAGGACGAGTTGGGGATTTAACTCTGGAGGGAGGGGGCGGGTCGGACCAGATGGTGGTGTTGCAGAAAGGCAGCAGAGATCAAAGTGGCTTGACCACTTTGAGAGGTCTCCTTGTTCCTGCGAGTTGGGATGAGCGTGGTGTCATCAATAGCGCTACCGTTTTAACCTACTTTGAGGAGGACTACCTCATTGACCAAAATCCCCTGGGAGAGGAGTTATTGGCATTTGTGCGGCAAAGGGTGAAAGTGATCGGTGTCGTCAGAGAAGATCAAAATGGCAATAAGATCATTACGGTAAAGAAGTACGAAATACTCGATGATTGATGGAGAGAGTTACACGCGGGAACGATCCCGTTTTGCGCATCACAGTGATTAAATAAGGAGGAAAAAGATGATGCTGAAGAAAAGGTCCCTGTTGCTGGTGTGCTGTGTTCTGGCAATCTTCGCCCTGGTCTGCGCGCCCACTCTGTTTGCGGCGACGGACGAAGTCGAAATCAGTGGAACGATCTTGGCCTCGGAGTGGGATGCCAACGACAACGTAACCGCTGTGGTCATCGCAACTGATGAGGGGGAGGAGATTGTAGTATCCAACTTAGGCAAAGGAGCTGAACTGCTCAAGCTCGACGAGAAGAGTGTAAAGGCGACTGGCCTGATTGTCACGGACGAAGATGGCAGGAAGATCATCACCGTGACCAAGTACATGATTAGCCAGTAGACCTCGTAAGCTCTTCTTGGCTTGCGCACAGAGAGGTCAAAGTTGGCGTGGCGCTGTACCGGTGAGGGGGGAGTTCTCCCCCCTCACCTACTTCAACAGAAACGGCCAACTAGTGTTTTCTGGAGTTCAAAATGGAAGAAAAAACCATAATCTGCATTCAGTGTGGCGGTCCATTTACCCTCACTGTTTCACAGCAGCAGCGTTTACGGGACCTAGGATTTGACCAGCCCAAGCGGTGTCGCCAATGTCGCGACAACAAAATGCGCGGTGGTCCGTCACGATACGAAAGGAAGATGCAACATAAACGTCGGCAATCGCAGCAGAAAAGGGAGGATCTATACGATCTCAGAAGGGTGCGGGACGCACTGATACGGGCCAACCGTAGTCGAGATTCAGCAAAAGCCCCGGCCGAGAAAAATCACCGGGAAAACAACAATCACCAATGAGTGGGTTTTTGCTCAAGCGAAGAGATTGCAATCCATCAACATCGCTAGGGCAGTGAACGAGATTCCGGCAGTCGCACTTCCCAGAATTGGATGAAAAGATGAGCGTTTCAGAAGAGACTAACCAGCGATGCCGTCAGCTGCTCTTAGACATGCGCCAGGAACTGCTCGATCAGGTGCAAGCCCAACGTCAACTTAGTCGTGATCGGGATCATCATAGGGGCGATCTGGGCGATTATGCAACTATAGAGATGGCCGCTGAATATGCTCATCTGTTGTGTTATCGATTGCGAGCAAGACTTTTGTTGATAGATGAGGCCCTGGATGCAATTGAAAACGGGGAATATGGGATTTGCGATGATTGCGAAGAGCCCATCAACGAAAAACGGTTGTTGTTAATGCCATTCACACGGTTTTGTGTTGGCTGCCAGTCAAAATTGGAAAGACAGGCCAGAATCCGGGGACATCTCTCTGCCTGAGCCTCAACCTGAAGTCAAGGGAAAGGAAGGACAGAAAAATGACCCTTAAAGAGTTGCGCGCGATGGCAAAAGAACTGAACATTCACGCAGGCAATCTGCGGAAGGCTGACTTGATCAAGTCCATTCAAAGAGCTGAAGGTAACTTCGACTGTTTCGGCACCGCTGATGATTATTGCGATCAGCTAAATTGCCTGTTTCGAAATGATTGCCTGCACTAGGAACCTCTAGCACTTTCCACTCAGCTCTTTTCGCTGGCAGCGTCAATTTCCATTGGAGATTCTGGTGATGACTGGTGAGCCGACCTTTACGGGTTGTCTGTTCGAGGCCCAGCCACTTTGGCACATCTAGAAAGAGCGAGAGGGCAAAAGAGGGAGAAACGCTTGGCTGGGAGGGCAGGGAGGTCGCAGACAGAGTGATAGGACTGCTATCGCTGCGACTGGAAAAAGAAAAGGACAAGAATACGAATAACTACTTTTGATCAATATGAGCTGACGGCGATATATACCTCCACGTCTGGCCATCGTTTCTCAGCAGGCTGGACACTTGCTGGCGCGATTATCTTGCAAAATATCCTTGCACTTTCTTTAATGTTTTCCAGGTAGATTGGGGTTGTAGTTAGGATAATTTCTTTTTCTTTCTCCTCACCCGCAGGAGATAATACCCGCACCACTCGAGGATGCACATCAATTGACTTCAATTTTACCCCCTTGGGGAGTTTGCCCACCAGTTGTGGTTTCACCACAACATCCTTCTCAATTATTTCTACCAAAGAGAGCGTTAGGGTCGATGGCACCGCATCAAGAAGTTTAACTCCTCTAGGAAGTTTTACATTTTCATCAGTCACAGCGAAAGTCTGTTTCCCGGGCAGGGATTTAGAAAGATCGATTTTGACAGCCAGTTGAGCGGGGTCAATGGAATATAGGTCTGATTTTGGCCCCGTTAAATGGAGTTTGGTTTCAGTTGGCCTCTCACCTACAAGAGCCAGATTATCGGGGGTAGCGACGTACTCCACCGGAACAGCGAGCACCTTTTCACGGATTTCACCCTGGGCAATGATTACTGTGGACCAGAAAACAACTGCCAATGCCAGGCTCACCGCTATCTGGGAAATCAGTTCCCGCCGCCTTCTTCCCCTGGGCACTTCAACTGCAAATGTAGCGGTAGCCTCCCAATGAGATATTATCTTTGTAATGACTTTACCTCTGTCATCCACCCTCTCAGCCTTACCGCCGTGAAAGAGGGTAACACTCCCTCTTTCTTCGGACACCACCGACACCAAAGCATCAGATACCTCAGAAAGACCCATGGCCGCATGATGACGGGTGCCAAATTCCTCAGGAAGACTACCCCTCTTCGAAATGGGCAGACGCACACCAAAATGGGTGAGTCTCCCTTTATCAACAATCAAGGCGCCATCATGGCCAGGTGAATTGGGGTCGAAGATGCTCATGATAAGAGGAAAAGTAGGGTCGGCATTGAGGGATAGACCGCCGGAGAGCCACTGGTTGAGTGGTTCTTTGCCTGGAAACACTATGATAGCCCCTCGTTTTTGTTGGGCCAGAGCAAATAGGGTATTACCCACTAACATGCCCAAATCCGAAGCTCCTTCGCTTACCTGCCTCCCTTTGAGAGATGCAGCCCTTTCGAACACCTTTCTGAGCTCCGGCTGAAAAATAACGATCAGGGCGATCACAGCGACGTGGCTGAGGTTGGAGTATATCCACTCTATTCCCTTGAGATCGAGAACGTTGGCAGCCGCGAAAAGCACCAGTGCGATCAAAATCCCGGTCACAATCTTCCAGGTACCCAACCTGAGCAACGTGCGATAAAGGAAAAGCAGACCTGCAGCAATGAGGAGGATGTCCAAAATCGCGCGCCAGTTGAAAATTGTTTTGAACACTTTGATTGATAGTCCGAACAATTCCAAGTTTTGCCTCCTAAAATAATCTCTCACCTGAAGAGGAGATTATAGCTTATTTCTGTTACGACAAAGCTTTTTCCCGCCGTCATCACCAGCGCCAATTGTTATTATACCGGCCCTCGGAATAAAACCGAAAAAGGGGACGTTGTTTCAGTACCACGCCCCCCCTTTACGATGAGAATTTTCACTTGCTCCCTTGCCAACCATTTTATAACCTAAAGGACATTGTCGAAGTCTTAAGGCTAGATCCTAATATATTCGCCTGTCGTTGTCGACCCGGGAAGACTTCTCAAAACCAGAAACCAAAACCACTCGTCTGCGTCAATCTAGTCTGAGGAGACAATGGTACACACCAGTATTTTCCCTACCGCGCCAAGGGAGTTATCCCGCTGCCAGAGGATGCCCGAATTCGTATTTACCGTTACCATATTGTCTGCCGGTCCACGCGGCAATTACAGGAGGCACTAAGATGAAAAAGTATCTGGTCTTGATTCTCATCATGCTAACAGGATCCCTGGGAACCATACCAGCGGCCTCGGCCAAGTCTGGTTGTACAGAACCGGTGCCACAGGTCTTCAAACGAGTATCGCCAGCCGTGGTTTTTATCTCGGCAATATCTTTTGACCCATTCAGAGAAAAAGACCGGCTGACAACCTCAGTTGGTTCTGGTTTTTTTATCGGTAATGATGGACTCATACTCACAAACTCGCATCTCGTTTTTGGTCACCAAACAATCAGTGTAACTTTGGACAATGGCTACATGACCGAGGCGCAGCTTGTCGGTACTGATCCCATCCTTGACCTGGCACTACTGCGGATTCCGCCGCCAACCACAGGCCTTTCCATAGCATCTCTTGGTGATTCCGGCGAGCTTGAAACAGGAGAGGATGTAATGGCTATCGGAAACCCATTCGGCCTAGAACAGACTCTAACGGTGGGGGTTATATCCGGGGTCAATCGGACTCTTACCGCAGTCCCCATGAGCATAAAGCTCCCACTCATCCAGACTGACGCGGCCATTAATCCTGGCAACTCTGGTGGGCCCTTGGTGAACCGATGCGGAGAGGTGATCGGCATTAACACGGCGATGTTAGGTGAAGCCGAAAACATTGGCTTTGCCGTCCCCATCAATGTGGCCAAACAGGTCTTGCCGCAGCTTGTGGAAAAAGGTCGGGTGGTCCGTCCTTGGATTGGTGTCGGCGGCAAGTTCATTGAGAAAGAACTGGGACGAATCATCAATTTACCCATGGCGGATGGTTTCATGGTGGAAACAATCGACCCTGAGAGTCCAGCTGAGAAGGCGGGACTGAACGAAGGCGAGTTGCCGGTCACCATTGGTGGTACGGAATTTCTGTTTGGAGGAGATATTATCATTGCCATCAATGGGAAGACTCTTGATGACCCAGAAAAGATGGAGAGATTAGTCAGTGCTTTTCGAGTGGGGGAGAGGGTGAGGTTGACCCTCTTCTACGCAGGAGAAAGTCGAGAGGTCGAGCTGCGCCTTACAGAGCGGCCCATTCTGCCGGGTGACTTATGATTTGCTGGTTCCAGTTGTTTTCCTCTCCCTCAGAATCACCAAGAATCGATGGAAACATGGTATGCTTACAGGTTACAAGGGGAAATACATGAAAGGTTTTTTACCTCACATGAGAAAATACATGATCAGGGGTTTCCTCGCCATCATACCTCTCATGCTCTCAGTTCTCGTCTTACAGCTGCTGTATGTGAATATCGACAAGCGTGTTGTCCGGCTAGTGGATAAAACCATTGGCTTCAGTTTCCCCGGGCTGGGGATCATCCTTCTGCTGGCTTTCCTCTACGTCCTCGGCATTGTTGCCAGCAATATTCTGGGTAAGAAAGTATTCACCTTGATTGAGCGAATCACTACAAGACTTCCATTCATAAGAACAACGTATCAGGTGGGTAAGCAGCTGTCGGAAACACTATCAATCCCAGAAAAGCAAGCCTTTAAACGAGCTGTTCTCGTTGACTATCTCAAACCGGGGATCTGGACCATTGGTTTTGTTACAGGCAAGATCATCGACAGAAGGTATAATGATGAAGTGCTCCTGAAGGTTTTCGTACCGACGCCTCCCAATCCCACCTCCGGAACCATGGTGGTGGTGAAAGAGTCTGAGACCAGGGACCCAGGCTGGACCATTGAGGAGGCCATCAGGGCTGTGGTGTCTGGGGGCATCATTGGTCCTGAGGAAATAAGCTGAGTGAGACGAATTGAGAGTTGAAAGCTCTCGTGTATTTACCTCTATGCTCTATTAGTAAAATGGAGGCGACGCCATGAAAATTTCTGAACCAATGACAGACCACAGAACCATTCATGTTTTTCTGGTCCTGCTTCTTGCTTTGAGCATCGCCACCTGTGCTGGATCAAAGACTCACTGGCTTCGTCTGCGCCCTCACCCTGCGGGGGAACAAGGCGCCACAGCCAAGCTGACCATTGGAGTCCTTCCCTTTGAGGACGGCCGGACCTCCACCAAGAGGCTGGGACAGCGGGTGCTGCGCAGTGGCAAGGAGGAGCCTATCCGATTGGATTCAGCTTCAGCAGCCAAGGATGTCACCGACATTCTGCGTCGCATTTTGCGGGCGCGGGGTATCCCCATAGTTGAACTTTCCAGTTGGGATTTAGCCCCGAAAAGCCTCAAGGACCTGCCGGAAGCGGTGGATGTTGCTATAGCGGGCCGCATCGAGGATCTGGCAGTGGAAGCGCAATCATCCACCGTCAAAACTATAGTGCGCTACCGGGTAAAGCTCTCGGCCCAGTTGGGTGTGAAAAAGCAGGGTAAGGTAGTAGCGAAAACAGTAGAGGCCAATCCGGAGGAGACCACGGTGCGGTTCAATGCCCAGAAAGTGCAGGAGAGCTTGAATGAAGCCGTGGCCACGGCTTTGGGGCAAATTGTCGACGCGGCCATCAAATCTTCAAAGTGAGTAGAGTTTCTGTCCGGGCAAATCAGTAAAAGCCAACCGATCCTCTTATGAAAATCCAGGATAGGTTGTAGAAGCGGATAAAAACATGTTTCTCACGGTGAATTATGGAAAACCTTGAGCGCATATTCGCGCGGGTGGAAGACAAAAAGCGGGACTATGCCCACTATGACTTTTCCAACCGTCAAGACAATGCTTTGAAGACCTTTTTTGATTTAGCTCAAGAATTTGAGTCCTTGGAAGATCTCTACCGCGTCTGTGTGGCGGTACCCAAATCCCATTTTGGACTAGATACGAATCTTTACGTGATGAGTAGCCAGACAGATTCGCTGGTGCTGGTATGCACCAGCGAAGGGGGCTATCAAGGGTCGCCTGACAGCCTCTCTCCTGCGCCCATCGAGACGCGCAATGAGGCATTCATTAAAGACACATCTCTGTTTACGCCCATATATGGCAAAGTCGTACCCACTGATGTGGAAGTCAGCGAGAAGAAACAAGAACTCCTTGGCATGCTGGAAGTGAACCCTGGGAGCGATCTTACGGAAAGTGAACGATTCTACTTCCAGAAATTCGCCAACCGGATTGGCTACGCCCTCTACAACAGGATGTTGAGTCATAGAAACATCGAGCATCTGAGGTTTATCGACTCACTTGTTGCTGATATCGAGCACAACGTCATTGTACCGAATATGGCTTTTCGCCTCTTTTTCCGGAGCCTCCGAGCAAGGATCAATAAAAACCGGGAACTTGAAAACATGGTTCGTGAGCACTTTGCAGAGCTTGCTGCGGGGGGAACTGTCGACTCTGTCCGCCAAGAGCACCTTTTGGCTGAGCTTCAGGAGGTGAACCGCGGTCTCGAGGATGAGTTCGCCAACATTGAAAAGCACAACCGCAACATTAGCTTGTTTGTGGAGAGTCTCTTTCGGCGTAGTCACTTTAAGGAAGGACGTTTTATTCTACAGAAGCGTCGCTGCAACTTCAAAAAAAAGATCATTGATCCCCAGTTGGAGCGATTCCAAAAGCATTTTTCCTCCAAGGGCATAGCCATAGACAATCAGCTAGGTGGGGTGCCCGACGAGGCCATAGTGGCGGTGGTGGACGTGGGGCTGATCTCCCAAGTGTATGCCAATCTGTTTTCAAATGCCCTTAAATTTACCAGTGGAGTCATTGACGCCGACGGGACTTCCAAGAAATTCATCGCTTTTGGGAAAGAGATTCTCAAAGATTACTTTGGTGCAGGCAAAGATGGCATAAAATTTAATGTATTCAACACGGGTCCCCACATTGCACCAGAAGAGCGCGAACATATCTTCGAGGATGGATACCGCGGCAATCAGGCGAGTGGTAAGCCAGGCACCGGGCACGGACTAAGTTTCGTCAAGAGGGCGGTTGAGATTCACGACGGCGTGGTGGGCTATGAACCCACCCACCTCGGCAACAACTTCTATTTCATCCTGCCCGCATAGTTTGTCTGCGATTGCAATCTATTCTCTCAACCAGTCGCAGGGAGTCCCTGATCTCACAAAAGGATGCTATAAACGTCAGCTTCTACGCTACTTTCAATGGTGCACCCTCTCCAGGAGTTTCCCCCAAAAAGTCCGGGTGCTCAATAAAGCGAACTGGCTTTTCGTGGTGTCTCTTCTGAGTGACCTGCCCTGTTGAATAGGGTTCCCTCTGGGAAATTCAACAGGGCTGACGGTAGGCCTGAGCCACTTCCCCGTCTGTGGTTGGGGGAGCCCCTGGTCCCGTTCCAAAGGAACGGGAAACAGGGAGGGGGTGCCCTCCCCCGGCCACAGTCGGGCTTGAAGTGGCCAGACCGTGAGCCTTGGAACGAAAGAAGAGACACCAGAAAAGCATTTTCATTTGCACATAAGCATAAACCAGTACGAGACCTCAGTTCACAGACATCAACCATCCATTTTTGAGGGAACTTCTGGGGGTCCTCTCTTATTTGACCTTCCCGGTCTTTGTTCACATTCCTGAAAAGTTTCCTCTAGCCTTACCTTGCTCGGACTGTGGTGAGTGCTCAGAAACATCATTGCAGCTAGAAGGGAAGTCGGGGCGGGTTCTGATCAAGAAGGCTCCAATGCTTTTTCCAGAGCTTCTGGCATGGCGCGAACCAGATGAAACTGCATTGATGCTCTCACCGGCTCGGGGATATCCGGCAAGTCCTTCTCATTTACCTGCGGCAGAATGACTTCGCGGATTCCGGCGCGATGGGCGGCGAGGACCTTTTCTTTAATGCCACCCACGGGGAGAACATCACCGCGTAAGGTGATCTCCCCGGTCATGGCTACCTCTCTTCTCACTTTCCTTCCGCTAATCAAGGAGGCCAGGGTTACCAACATGGCAATGCCGGCGGAGGGACCGTCTTTGGGGATGGCCCCTGCGGGCACATGGATATGAATATCAGAGCCATCGAAGAATCTCTCTTCAATGCCCAGATCAGCAGCATGGGCGCGCACATAGGTTAGAGCTGCAGTGGCTGACTCTTTCATCACCTCGCCCAGCTGGCCTGTGAGGGTGAGGCTACCTTTTCCTGGCATGCGAGCCGCCTCAATGAAAATGATATCTCCGCCGGTGGGTGTCCAGGCGAGGCCGGTGGCCAATCCCGGGCCCCAGGCCCGGGCGGCAAGCTCGGGAATGAACTTCACCGGCCCGAGAAATGTTTCCAGATCGTCTGCTCCAACCCGCGTGCTGTCCTTGCGCCCGGCAGCAACCTCCTTGGCCACGCCCCGACAGACGGCCGCCATCTCCCGCTCGAGGTTGCGAACCCCCGCCTCCCGGGTGTAGGAACGAATGATGACGCGGATGGCATCATCCTGCAACTCTAAAAGATCATCTGTGAGCCCGTGGGCCTCAAGTTGCTCAGGTAAGAGATAGCGCTTTGCGATCATCAGCTTTTCTTCTTCGGTATAGCCAGGCAGTTCCATGACCTCCATGCGGTCACGCAAGGCCGGGGGGATGGTGTCCAAGATATTGGCGGTGGTGATGAACATGACCTGGGAGAGGTCGAAGGGCACTTCAAGATAGTGGTCGGAGAAGGAATGGTTTTGTTCAGGATCAAGGACCTCCAGAAGTGCTGAGGAGGGATCGCCGCGAAAGTCGGTGCCCACCTTGTCGATCTCATCAAGCATGAAGACCGGGTTGTTGGCTCCGGCCTTGCGGAGGCCCTGGACTATGCGGCCGGGCAGGGCTCCCACGTAAGTGCGGCGATGGCCGCGGATTTCGGCCTCATCCCGCACTCCACCAAGGGAGATGCGGATGAATTTACGCCCGAGAGTTCTGGCTATGGATTGCCCCAATGAGGTCTTGCCAACACCCGGTGGTCCCACGAAACAGAGAATGGGACCCTTCATATCCTGTTTGAGCTGGCGCACCGCTAAATATTCAACAATTCGCTTTTTGACCTTTTCCAGATCGTAGTGGTCGGCGTCCAGGGTTTCTTGGGCGGCCACAATCTCCAAGTTATTTTCAGTGGCAACTTCCCAGGGTAGTTCCAGAAGCCAGTCAAGATAGGTGCGCGACACCGTATATTCGGCAGCTGCCGGGGGCATTCGGCTCAACCGGTCAAGTTCCTTGCTGGCCACATCTCGCACCTCATCGGGCATGGGGGTCTCGGCCAGTCTCTTTTTTAGTTCGTCGATCTCTACGGTGCGTTGGTCCTCCTCGCCCAGTTCCTTTTGAATGGCCTTGAGCTGTTCACGGAGCATGTAGTCCCTCTGAGTCTTATCCATGCCCGCCTTTACCTTCTGCTGAATTTCCTGGCTGAGCTCCAGGGTTTCAAGCCTCGTATTCAGGTGTACGATCAGCCGTTCCAGGACCTTGTGGGTCTCGGTAGTTTCCAGAATCTCCTGGGCCTCATCCACCTTAAGATCCAGATTGGAAGCCACCAGGTAGACCAGAGGGTATGGACCTTCAACGTTAGCAGCCACCACGGCCAGTTCGTGGGGCATGTTGGTCAACTCTACGACTCTCTGAAAGAGCTTGCGTATATTGACCACCATGGCCTCGGTTTGCTTGTCAACCTGAACGGACTCTTGAAGAACCTCCACCCGGACTACCAGGTAAGGCTCCTCCTGCACTGTGTCCAGCAGTCGAAGTTTTTGTGAAGTGCGAATAAGGAGATGGTAATGCCCTTCGGGTGAGCGCATCATCTTGAGGATGAATATTGCCACTCCCACTCGGTGTAAATCTACCAGTGCGGGTTTTTCGATCTTTTCGTCTCTCGGGGCCACCGCAACGAGCGCTCGATCCTTGACCAAGGCATCGTCCACTAATTTGATGTGCTCGGGGCGGCTCACCAACATGGGAACGGTGAGTTCGGGGAAGAGCACCCCGTGCTGCAGAGGCAGCACCGGGAGCTGTTGGGGAATCTGCTGCTCGGCCTCAACATCTGGTGCGATGACAGCGTTTTCTTGCATGAACAAAACTCCTTCTTTATGGCCTTCAGCCTTCAGCTCTCAGCTTTCAGCTTGTCGATACGTGAACGGTTCCATGTATCGTTCGTTTCCCTTTAATAGCTGACGGCTGACAGCTGAGCGCTCATAGCTGAATTATTCCTCCGCTTTAATGGACACGGATGCGGAGAGCCTGGCCTTCTTAGGCAAATGAATAATCAAAAAACCATCGCGGTACGTAGAACTGGCATCGTCTGGGTCCACTGGCCCAGGGAGCCGAATTGCATGACTGAAGGGGCCGAAGTCGATTTCCATGTGATGGACTCGGGTGACGTTCTGGTCCGTCGGCCTACACCTGTTGCCGGAAATACGCACAGCCTCACCCTCCACCACAACTTCCACATCCTTGGGCTGAATACCGGCAACCTCCAGCAGTACGATGAACTCGGTGGAAGTCTCGTAGAGATCCAGTGAGGGTCGCCAAGCAACGTCCCCGCAAAGTGTGGCCGCCCCGGGGCGTGACAGCGACCCCAGCATCTTTTCCATGCGCTGGCGCATGCGCTCAAATTCCTTTTCGATGTCATCATCGAACCATTTCATAAAAAGCCTCCGGCACTAGAGATGAGCACTATCTTGTTAAAAAATATAGTCATTCGTGTCTAAGCGTGCAAGAAAGCAGCAGAAAGTTTACCTGCGAAATCCGCCTCCTGGGGAATTCACAAGATGAGACCACAAGTCGGTCTTCGCATGCTTTACAGCCTTGTCTAATCAGGATCCCCACCCCTGCCTTCACAGGGGCAAACTCTGCTCGGGGATGACGAACGACCAAATCCTATGGTCATTCCCGCGGAGGCGGGAATCTAGGGAATAACCAGACAGTTACCCCGAACTTTTTGGGGGTAACTATTCATAACATGATATTGTAACTATTTGAGTCCTTAAATAAAAAAACATAAAACAGTCTCAATTTATTGACATTATTTGAAATTTCTATTAATATACATTATTTAATTGAACTGTTATCAGTTGGAGCGGCCAGTCTATATTTCCCCTTTGGTTTAACAAAAGAAAGCCGCTTTTTCCCCCTTCTTTAAAATCTAGCCATGGCACAATCGAAGCACAACGTTTTTATAACAGGCGGCACAGGAGCGCTTGGTAAGGATATCATCAAGGAGTTGCTGACCACAACAGAAGACCATTTATATCTTCTGGTTCGCAAGAAGAAACGTATTTCCAATTGCCAAAGGATTAAGGATATTCTTGCCTCCGAAGGACTCGAAAACAATATGGGAACCCGGGTCCATGCTCTTGAAGGGGATATCACTGAACCTCGCTTGGGGCTTTCAGATGAGAACCTTAATCGTCTCAGGGATACGATCAACCAGGTATCTCATATTGCGGCGCTGACCGCACTGAACAAGAGTAAAGATCAATACGAACGCATCAACGTCAAAGGAACCGAATACAGCCTTGAGATTGCTAAAGAATGGAATAGGACCGGGAAACTGGAATGTTTTTATTATTTCAGCACTGTTTTTGTATCTGGAAGTAAGAAAAAGCACCATTCCTACGAAAATCAACTTCCAGAAAATCCCGCGCATGCCAATTATTACGAATACAGCAAGTACAGCGCCGAAAAAGTGGTTCGAAAGGCCATTAAAGAAGGTCTGCCGACCGTGATTATTCGACCGAGTATTGTGGTGGGGCACTCTCAAACCGGTCAAGCTTCCAAATTCAATGTTATTTATCCTTTCGTCCGGATGTTAGCCCAGGGTCTTCTAAGCAAATTCCCATCCCGCATGGAGAACTCGTTGAATATCGTGCCCCGTGACTTCGTCACCAGAGCATTTTTGGCCATCAGACAAAAAAAGAGTGCTATTGGTAATACCTTGCATCTTGTGAGCAAACAACCTCCGTCTGTCAGTCTGTTTGTGGAGCTAAAGGAACGGGAATACCCGAATAGCCCTCCTGTGGAACTCGTCGACCCCGATACTTTCAATCCGGAAAAGTTACCCCTAGATGAGCAATTTGTATTTAACCTGTTTCAGTCACACCTGGGGTACCTCAATACTGACGTCAGCTATGATACGAAAAACATCGAAGAAGCACTCCTCAATACCGATATTTCTTTCCCAAAAACCGACTACGAATTCTTGAAAGGAATTATCCAGTACGCAGTCGACCAGAGGTACATACCGGTCAGCCATTAACAAACCGTTCGAAAATCTATCAACCAAACGATTTTGAACGTTTTATTATTTAGCCGTTTGGCGGTCCATCGATACTTGTCATAGGTAAGAGCGCAGGCCTGAGTTTGCAATGTTAGTGGAGCGAAGTTAGTTCCTGTCTGCAAATTCGATTCTCCTGCGGCCGGCTGCATATCACGAGGTCAACGTCGGCGAACTTAAAACGTCTTCAACGCAGCACTGCTAGGGTTCCGTGAGTATTCCATCAGCCTCCCACTCCCCGAGCTTTTCCCCATCTTGGTGATCAAGCGATTTTCCAGACAGGCTGTTTAAAATTTGAAAAACGGTTAGCCGGAGTGGAGAGAGAATTCTTCGACAGCCCGCAGATTATAGAGCCTAGGGGAAAGAGGGTGGAAAAATCCGGTCTTTATGGGTGCCAAAAAGCAGAAAAGCCTGGGAGCCGGGGCAATTTCAGATATAGTTTCTGAATACGGCAAGGTAGATGTTTACCAACTTACAGGAACACCCTCTCCTGATATTCCAATAGAACTCTTCTTTTTGAGTGAACTACGTATAGTAAAATATGCCGGAATTTCTCGGGAGAGAGAGAGCAATTCTTGGACGGCTTTCAGTCCCAAACCTTCATTTTGTAATGTTACCTTGATATTTCCCAAAACTATATTTGATATTCTTGGTTGAACAATGGATTTAATTATTTGTTTGCCAAAAAATTCTTCAGCTACCTTTTGCCCGTGTAGCCATCTAATCATCTTTCGCCAGCTTGCCGGGATCTCTTTGTTCTGAATCAATTCTTCGACAGTAGAGTCAGAGTCGGACCAGTATGCAAGTTTGTTTCTCAGATCTTTATACCTGCTCAGTGTTATTTTTTCTTCTTGTGGAGAGGCATCCACTACAAAAATATCGTTTGCAACAGTAATCTTTTTCTTCAGGATTTTTTTCGCCAATAAAGTGAAGCTCACATCTGGCACCTCCAAATCCCTGTCGTTTATGGCTATATGGGCTGCTAGTGCTTCGCTGCCAAGAGCCACTGTTCCTCCACCCGGGCTCCATTGAAAACCTGGTGTAGTGACGTGTAAATTTGCCGTGGCTCTTATTAGCCCGGCAACTTTTTTTGTACAATCATATGTTCCGTCTTGGTTGAAAACAGCTGGTTTCAATCTGGCCCCAACAGCGAAAAAATCGCCTGAGTGTACCTTTTCTATTAAAGCTAGTAAACCATTGCCTTCAAATCCATTGGTTCGGACCTGAGTATGTAGTCGATTATCAGCATCGATGGTAAGGTAGTATTTTGAGCAGTACTCGTCTGTTCTTGCAGTCTCTAATAATGCATGAAAAGCTGTTTTCAGCGCGTTTGAATGTCCGGTATTTTCTTCCACGTTGTCTTGAACTATAAAAAAAATTCTATTTTCAGTCCCTTTTCCTAGGGATAAATTGGTCTTTCTAGTACGGTTGGCATCAGAAAAGAGAGTTCCGCCTCGCTCCCAAATCATTCTCTTATGAATGCCAGCCGGATTAAAAGTGTAGGCAAATTCTCTATCGTTTTCATCCCCACCTCTGTTCAGGACTACGACAACATCGTAGCCATCAATTATTCCGTTGGTGATGGTTTCTCCGGCCTGCGTTATCAATATCGGCAAATTCTGCGACATAAAATGCGAAACATTTTTGGCGGGAATAACGACAGAGAGTCTATTATTTTGATTATCTGGCAGGCTATTGAGATAGTGATAAAAACTTTCAACAAGTTTTTTCGAGTATAGGTTCAACTTAAAACCGCCCATTTTTCCCCTTGGACCTCGATTGCTCGTGTTCGCTCGGGATCGAGCCAGGCTATCTGCCTGATATATCTACAGACGTGCAGCAAAAATAGACTTTTTCGGGCCTCATACTGCCATTTTCAGATCCAAAATTGAAGCCGTAAGAATCACCGCCCCCTGAGTTCGCAGCAATCTGTATTTCTTTATCACACTCGCCAGACGTGGTCACCTGGGAGGTAATGTCGATTTGTGCGTACCATCGTTACCGCTCTGCTCCGGGGAGAGTCGTTATCGACTTTTTGAAAACGACAGTTTCAATACCAAAATTGCCCTTCTAAAGTCACTTGCTCCTCCAAAGCCCCTCTTCCAGCGCAAATTCTTGATCCCACGCACGATTGTCCGCAGCCGAACTAAGCAGCCTGTCCGGCGAAGCTTTAAAAATCTGCTCTAGCAAAACGCTGATCCCTTTTTCCTCCGCTATTGATACAGCCAAATACAGTCAACACCGTCCAAAAACACATGAATAATCAGCCCAATGCCAAAAATCCTGGTTTTGGGGTGTATCGTCATTGCAAGGTACACCACAATTGCCAGATATGAATGGAGTGGATGGAATCCGATACCACAGCGTTGGGGATCGTAGACCGGATTTGCCAGCAGATGGTCCAGGTCTATGATCAGCGTGGACACCATAATTAGCCAAGCTCGCTTCCAGCGGTCAGCAAATCCGAGTCGCGCGACGATGCCCGGGACTACAAAGTGAAGGAGCACATGTACCAACGACCGCACCATATAGCTAATTCCGAAACTCTTGTCCTAGCTGGAAACTCGGCACACTATGGGTGAAGACTGAGTTCAGTACCCCTTCGATGCTTTGACATTGCTCAGCATCGACCCTTCGACGCAGCTCTGGTTTGCTGCAGCGAATGATGAGAGGAGAGCATCTGGCCTCGGAATCAGTCTTCGCCAAGGGCTTCGAGGTCAGCAAGATCCCTTTTTCTTCCCAATGCCCGTTTGTTGGCAATGAACTGCTCGCGACCTATGAAATAGACAGGGATATCTCCGTATTTACCTTTTGACCTCCCGGAAAATGCCTCTTCCCAGGACACCCCCGTGAGCGATGTCAGGATATCCACGCGGACCGGCGGTACGCCAAGCTGGACAACCTTCTCAGGATGGAGAAAGTCTGCAGTTGTCAGATCAACAGATTTAAAACCAAACTCACCAAGGGCCGTGAGGATGCGGTGAGAGTTTTCAGGGCTGGGGTTGATGAAGAGGTCTAGATCCGCGGTGAAACGCGGTGCCCCATGGAAGGCGAGGGCATAAGCGCCCACGATAATGTACTCAACCTTGTGGGCGTTGAATAACGCGAGCAGTTCTCTGAAGTCGGGCTGAACTTCCATGAAATTGCCTTCGCAAATAGTCAACAGTTGCCACTCGCTCCTCGGGCGGTCTGCTCAGCCAGAAGGCCAAGTCATACTTTTGGAGGAAAGGATCCCGCAGACTGCGTTTGGTCACAATCTTCTGAATCATCATAGTATCCTACCACACCTTGAAGGAGAAAGAGAAACAGAGTTGCCAGACGATTCAGCACAGCACCCCTTAGATCCATCCTCTGCTGGAGCTGCGGCGTGCAAGCAGGTCGAGGTTGGCAGGAGCGACTTGATAGGTCTCATTTCACAAAGTGGAAATGATGGTTTTCAAAGAATCGGAATTGTTCATCTTTTATATCTGTAAGGTTCACTGTTGTCGCAACGATATCTTCCTTGCCTATACCATGCCAGGCATCAATGCAATCCACTTGATTGCCTCTGTCAACTATTTTACGGACAATCCGTATGAACGATATGGTCGCGGCAATTTCATCATCACCCTCTTCATACCAGTCCTCTGGTTCACTAAATCCCAATTCAATGCTCAGCAGATGCCTAAAAGTGCAACTACAGCCACTTTTGGATTCTACGTACCACTTATTCTCATACTGAAGCAATGATGCAATTGCTTGATCTAAATGTTTTTTTTCAAACCGCACCAGTTCACTGTTTTCCTTGGAGAGATCCTCATCGAGGTCTGTACTTACATAAACTGAGTAGCACATTTCCATTCCGATAGCTAACGGTGTGGTCAAGCTGCAGCGCAGTTTGCGGTGGCGGCGTCAGATTAGGACCCACTTGTATTATAGGTAGAGAAACAGACGAGCAAACGACAGGGGTTTTGTTGCAATCAGCATGTTCTTACGATTTACAACGATAACCGCGCAACAAACTTCTCTACATTAATATTGACATCATCCTCTCCAACTTGGTCAAAAGGGTTTTCCAGGTGTTCTTGTATGTTATCAAGGCTGACAAGAATGACGCTGAACAGCACCGGCATTAAATATCCCAATCCTCGTGCGTATTCCTTTGCAATCTCTGCAAAGTGTGGTCCGTACAAAATTGGTAGCAAAAAGATAAACACATTGCTGTAAGCTCTTAATGTTCTCGGCGTCCGATATTGATAAATGTGCTTTATGTTCTCAAAGGCGATGATCATCTTACTCAAATATTGATTACATCTGGAAATTTCTCCTGTTGCCAATCCCTTTCCTCTTAAGCTTTTGATGAACAGTGAGAGTTTGGAGAAAGCACTGTATACCCCTTCTTCATTCTCCGGCATTGCAGCAACAGATTCTGTGAATAGTTTTCGACACGCACTGAGCAGCTCACCCAGGAGAGGTTTAAGCTCTTCATGGGTAGTAGGATTAGAGTCCTCAGGCCAATCTCTCGCGGCGTAATAAATCGCTCTACCATGCGCTTTAATAGACCCGTATTCATCAAGCGCTGCTTCCCTTCTCTTATATGCCCCGCCGATAGAAAATACTATTGGAAAGACAATCGCCGTCGCAATCAGCGTTAGCGGAAAATCGGCTGTAAATCCATACCTTTTACAAAAAAAAGTCGAGATAACCGCCAAGACGGTAATCACCAGGGTCTTACGATTGATGATGAGTAAGATTCTTTTTGGTCTAAACATTTGTCCAATCCTCCACTCTCATAGGTGGACCCAGCCGCCTGAACGTCCGGTCCGAAGAGTCTGCTTCAGCGCGTGGTACGCTGCCGCCGACCTCCACCAACTCAAACCGATGGTGATCCGCGGTAAACACCTTACAGTTGTTGCAACTCCTGACCTAGCACCCCGGGCCGAGAATTGATGCAAAATTCATCCCAAAACGCGGGATTAGCTACCTTAGCTTTAAACCTGGGGAACCAGGATGTAGGGGGGTTCAGCGAGCGCACCATTCGATCCGGGTGCTATGGGTGGAAGATTGGATTCCTTGTTCTTTATTCTTCCAACCCTCCCAGGTGGCGGAGAAAGGTATTGAAAAGTCCTACCTTGCCTCGTTTCGGGTTAAGTCTCCGGCCGCGTGGGACCCACTGGGTCGGGCTGGACCAGCTGTCCGCTTTCCAGGGCATCTTGTCAGGTCGCACTAATGGCATGATATCCTTGAGGAAATTCAGCCTCTCCTGGTCGGTCATCGGCACGAATGATTCAGCAATTTCCAGGTTTTGCTCGAGCTGTGCCATGGTTTCCATCCCCACGACCACCGTGCAGACCGGAAGGCTGAAAGTGTAGCGCAAACCGCGTTCTACTTCATGGGTCAGGCTGCCCAACCCCATCACTTTCATGCCAATGGTAGCAACACCTCTCGCATTGATGATGGGCAGGAACTCTTCGGCAAAACTGAGAATGAAATGATCCAACCCCGAGAGGGCAATAAGGGCACTGTCAAAGGAGAATCGATTGAAACCCTCTAGCAAAATTTGGGGGTCGGTGTGACCACTGATGCTGATGTAGCGAATCAACCCCTCCTCCCGGGCGTGAACCGCCGCTTCCAGTGCGCCCCTTTTGCCAGTGAATTCATCTAACCGGTTGTAGTCAAACACATCATGAAGCCGCCATTCGTCCACATAATCGGTCTGTAACCTTGTCAAGCTCTCCTCCAACTGGCGGCGAGCCCCATCCCGAGAGGTATCAGAGGTTTTGGTGGCAATCCACATTTCCGACCGCCGGTGTTTGACAACCTTTCCCAACCGGGTCTCTGCCTGTCCACGGGAGTAGACCCAGGCGGTATCAAAGTAACGAATACCCCGGTCTATAGCAGTGTTGACGATCTTTATTGCCTCGTCTTCTGTACAATTATGGTCGTCTACGATCCTTTGTCCCCCAAAGCTCAGGATGGGGAACGATTCACCTGTTTTGCCAAAAGGTCTCGTCTCCATACTAGCTTCCTAACCCGGCCAAGCCGGACAGACACATGAGCAGAGGCTGTTTCTCACTGCACAAGGTAACATTCCCTTCACAAGCAACGAAGCGTGTTAGGAATATGGTGCAATCTCTTTATGTGCCAGCGAAAAACAGTGAAAATCCTCTGATCATTGTCATAGAGTTTGCCCGCCAAACGGCCGAACTCAGCGGCCGCATGAACACTATTACTGCTTTCGCTTCAACCAGAAATCAAAGGACCGTCCTGGAACGAATATGTCAAGTCCCATGGAGGGGACGTCGAGCAGATTCTTCACGAGATGCGGTTCATTCCCCGGGATATAGACGGCATCTCCCTCACCGAGCACCTGCTCTTCGTTCCCATCAGTGACGATTGCGAGTTTGCCTTTGAGAACGACCAGCACCTGCGCGTTGGGGTGATCGTGCACTGGTGAGGCATGATGTGGTGGCTTGATGAAGTGCTCGATGGAAATGTCCTCTTGATTGCAGAGACTGACACGTTTCCAATCCTTTTCAGGCTCGTAGCTCTCTGCGCTGCTGAAACGAACAACCTGCATCGCTCATCCTCCCGTCCTCTGTTGTGCTTCATTCCCTTTTTTATGACGGCCAAGTTCTCGGGGTCAGCCGCCCCGCTTCTCAGTGATGGACTGGCTCCCGCTGCTGGGGACCATCGAGACCAGCGACATGTATTAATCTCCTTTACCGTTCTCAGTAGCAACAAGAAATTCGTCTTGCTGGGTCATATGTTGCTTGAACCTTTCAGCCAAAGGTGCTGTCTGTGCTCTCTTTACTGCGCGGATCTCATGAAGCCGCGTGACCATCGAGTTCAGCACCCCTGCACCAGGCTCAGGGGACCACTGCAGCGAGTGTTAGGTTGGGAATATCCATGCTGTGTGCACATCTCATTTTCACGGCTTGTAAATCTCCATACCTCGAAGTCCAGATCTCATTACCGCTTTCCTCAGTCTCGGGTTGAAAATGAAATGCGACTTCACATTCTTGAGAAATATGTTCTTTCTTAATGCTCTGGTCTTTTGATAGTATCGCTTCTCAAAGTCATGAGGTGTCTTGCGTAGAGCCTTCGCCAATAGTAGCGCACTTCTAAAGGCATAGCTGAGCCCTTCAGCGGAGCTTGGACTTATCCAACCTGCAGCCTCGCCAAGCAGTGCAATCCCCTTTGTGCCGGTAGATAGCTGTTGCATTCTCACAGGTCGCAGAATATAGGCCCCTTCTCTCCAAACAGTCTTGCCGAATTGAAAGCCGTGTTCTCTCAGTTTTCTTTTCAGTAGTTTGAACTTTTCTGCTGTCTTCTGTTTCGGACGGAGTGCCGCCCCTATAATTAGATAGTTTCCCTTTGGAATAGTCCAGCAATAATAATCGGTAATTTCAGGATCAAAAAATGAAGAAAAGTATGGCAAATTAGTATCCGCTCGAACCCATTCTTGTATGGCGAAATACTTTTGTGGAAAAAGGTGTTTTGGAAACGACTGCGCGCGCACTTTTGAGGAGGCCCCGTCTGCTCCTACCAAGATTCTCGTCTTCTCTACATAGGTTTTATTGTCTTGGATAAGTGTTAACCGAACGTAGTTATTTTCTGAGGTGTACCCTTTTAGGTGACAGCCAAGGCGTAGATCAACAGCTGACGGAATCATGGAAACCAACCAACGGTCAAACTTTTGCCGATGCATGTTGATATAGTGTCGCTGATAATACCCTTCCAACCGTTGTTGCATATCTATGGCCCTGACAACGAAAAGCTGAGGCTCTTCCAAAACGCTTTTTGGCAGACCTAATCCCAACTTGGACAGCATTCTTTGTGCGTCAGGTGCCAGAAGCCCTCCGCAGCACTTTCTCGATGAAAAGCTCTCGGGTAAATCTATTACCTGTCTCTTGTCAACCAAGAGAACTCTATATTTATCGCCGATGAGTCTTGCGAGGGTAGCCCCTGCTGGCCCGGCACCTATAATAGCAACATCATACATTGGGAATCTTCTCACCAGCAAACAGACAAAAATCGAAACCTCACTGAAAGGTGATGTCCTCGGCCTATTTTCTAGGTTTGTCGCCTAACGGTGGAACTCAACCGGACTGAGCAGCTTGCCCGCCGACGTTGTTGACTTTACCAAAGTAGCCGTGGCCAGAATTAACGAAAACAATATCAAATTAAGTCGACCGGGTCCGACTGCAGCGAGTGGTTAGGTGGTGAATGCTTTAAAAATACGAAATATATTCGCCGGTGGTGCGCTGTTATGTCCAGGCACTCGATAGATTTCAAAGGTTGATGCCGCAAAGAGCGTAATAATCAAGGCAACCACCACTACCAGCGCATACCGCGCAGGAAGCAGACGAAACAGGAACCAAGTGATCCCGGCTGCCACGACATACAGGAGACCGGAAAGAATAATGACATGTGCCCACAATATTCCGAGGATCCAGAACCCTTCAGCGGTGAATTTTGGTAAAGCAACAAAAAGCCCGTGAACCGCGAGATAGATTATGAAAAATGTTGGGACCAGGCCACCTACAACCAGCATAAAATAGGGGACTGGCACGGTTAGAAGATCCACGGAGAACAGTGCCCATTTTGGCCAACGGTTACGATGCTCGGATTCAGAATTCACGCGACTACCTTCTACGGATATTGCGACGCACAAATCTGATGATAAAGCCGCCCAACGGCTACATTGAGCCGCCGCAGGAAAGCGTAACTGTACCCTTGTCGGCTCCAAAGCGTTGTTCGGGTTTTCATTCAAGGTGCGGTGGCCGTCTTGGCAAAGTTTCCCAGCGCTTTCTCTATTTTCTTAATAACCTCGCCACACTCCTTGATGCTGTGGCGGCTTGCCAGGTATTTTGGATCATTATAGGTTAGCCATACCTGCCCCGTTTCATCTTGCCAGATTAGCGCTTTTTGGGGAAGATCGATGGCAACGCTCTGGCTGCATTGCATCAGTGGTGTACCTACTTTCGGGTTGCCAAAAATAACTAACTCGGTGGGCCGTAGCTTTTTCCCCACCTTTTGCGCGCCTGCGGCATGATTGATTCTGATAAACACGGTCATACCTTTTTCCTTGAGCACGTTTTCCAACCGATCCGCTGTCCTCTTAACATCGTGAGAGCTTCTTATACTTATAAGACCTTCGTCAGCAGAGGCTGGTGAAACAAACATGAAAATTGATGTAAGGATTAGGAGTAGCTTACGCATAACTGATCCTCCATTCTGACCTAATTGTGGAGACGTCTGAAGCGCGGGCTCAGTGGTGCGGTGCATCCGCGCCCGCTGCATCCCATTGTTCGGCAATAAAGTTCTTTATAAACCTTTCCTGCGTCTTGTTCAGGGCAATTCCTGGCCTGGCCCCCTTCAGGATAGCAAATCCATCCTCAAAGGAGTCAACATACCCTCGAGTTGATAGCCAGGCCAAGGCAAACAAACCTGTCCGACCGTGACCTTGCGCACAATGAACGTAGGTTGTGCCCGCATGCAGTCGGGAAATCGCTACAATCAAGCCTTCAACCGATGGTACGCCTGCATCAAGAATCGGCAGACTGATGTAGTTGGTGGACTGCCTGATCTCTTCTGGATCTTCAAACTCAGCAGTAAGATCCACATAGTTGAGGATCCCGGGAGGCAACTCATTGGCACGCAAACGCCTGCCGAGGATCAGATCGTCGCGCACCTTGTCAAAGGGGTTCTCACGACTCAATTTCTGCGTAATGTGCCAAACAACTTCTGCATAGAACAAGAAGGGGAAGTGAACGATTCTGACCCACAAGGGGATGGTGCCATCCGGTTGCTTACAAAAAATCCTTGGGCCAACGCCACCGTAGCCCACAGATAGAGTAAAGAAACTAAAGGCAAGCCAGAGAAGGAGATACCACCAATCACCATGGGACACCGCCCAATAACAGATAAGTGCTCCCAACAAAGCAAATGTCAGAGAGTATTTCATGAGTAGCCGAACGGCCGAACGCAGAGGCCTTTTGATGGTTCGACATTGCTCAGGGTCCGACTGAGCGAGTGGTAAGGCATGCTTCAATTCGGTGCCAAGAAATGTATAACTTTGTGGACGTCCCCCCTTGTGCAGACAGATTTCAGCAGCCAGAAGGGTATCATCGGATGTCGGCCCCGCCGACATCACCTTCATATTCAGCAATTAATTGGCGGCCTCATAGCCATAATCGTAATGCTGGCCACCTTTCCTTTCAAGAGAAGAAGATCCTCCTGGCTGGGTGGCAAAACGAAATCTTTACCAGGATAACAAGCTATGGTTTCCAGTTCTTCGGTGCTGAGATGATACCGGTTAACCACCTGAATATCCATAAAGCTTAATTTTTTGAGCATCAGCCGCAAATCCTTTTCAAAAATGGCCCCGCCGAGGCAACCTGTCCAGGTGGCCTGAAGACGCGCATGCACATGAGTGTTGATTTCTTCAGTCAAAACAATATCGGAGATTACGAGGATGCCCCCAGGTCTCAGGATACGGAAGATGTTTTTGTAAACAGTTACTTTATCAGGGCATAGGTTAATGACGCAGTTTGAGATCAGAACATCCGCGAAATTCTTTGGCAAAGGGGAAATATCTTCTATATCTGCAACTCGAAAAAAAATGCGTCGGTGCTGTAAATCTGCCTCGGCCACGGCCTGCTTTGCTCGCTCAATCATTTCTGGAGCGATGTCGATTCCAAAAGCTCTTCCCTGTTCTCCCACCTTGTGCGCTGCCAGTATGATGTCTACTCCAGCGCCACAGCCTAAATCAACCACTGAACAAGAAGGTTGGATGGCCGCATAATCGATGGAATTGCCGCAACCACTGGCGAGGTAAAGGGCATGTTGCGGAACTAAAGATAACTCCGACTGTTCGTACATGCCCAGGCTGAAAACGGAGTTGTCTGAACCGTCAGGGCAAGACTCCCGAGAGAGGTAGGTTTCAGCGAATTTGCCATAGCGGCTTTTTACTATTTGCTTTACCTCCTCAGGTATCATGGTTTGTCCTCTAAATCCGATGTATCCAAAGAAACGATAGACCCATCCATGGTCTTTACACTCATTTTATCTAGTATTGACAATACGGTTATTACCTTCGCTCCGCGTACCCACGTGAGAGCCGGGATTTCCCTCCGGATAGGGTCGGTCTGCCGTCATTGTTAAGCGGAGAGCCAGATAACCGGAGGTTATGGCTCAACCATTGGCACAGACAAACCAAGTTGGAGCATGGTCGCGTCCTCGACCATCTCCATATCCATCTTGGACAATTTTCCGATGCGGTCCAGCAATCGCAATTTGCTGACGGTGGCTAATTTTTTCTGCATGATTCCAGCTTCTTATATCTATAGGTGTAGAATACGCATAGTACAGATTCCAGGGAAACAGATCAAGTGAGAATTGAGTCGTAGGGGTCTTGGACCATAACAGCGAGATCAGCGATACCGCGCGGGGCGCGAAGGGATGAGTCCAGCGGGTGGACTGCAGCCAGGGGTTGGAACTTTACGAGAATGTCGCAGAATGCTCCGACTTTTAGTCGAGGATGAATGCGACGGAATACAATGCGAATAGCTAGACTGCATTTGGAAGCGGCTCATTGTCATTCTGAGGAGTCCCGCCGACGGCGGGACGACGAAGAATCTCATAGTCGCTGGATCCTGAGAGATTCTTCGCTGAGTTTATCCTGAGCCTGTCGAAGGGCTCAGAATGACATAGAGTAGTTTCCGGCTGGACGCTGACGAGCAAAGCGACACAGCTTTAGAGCATACCTGCTTCAGAAGCCCCGACCTTTGGTCGGGAAGCTTCATTTCACAGTTCTCATTGGTTGGATATTAGCTCGATTGTAATTTTCTTCTATATCTGTTTGCTGTGTGAAAAGCCGTTACTAAGGTAAAAGCCAAAACGATGGCGATAATGTCATGAACCAAGTCGTTAACAAGTAAAAAAACAGCCAAAATGAAAAGGGGGACAACAAGCCAACCTACCCTAATCCAGCTGGGGGATGATATTTTGAAAATGTCTCTAACGTGTTCTTTAGACAAGAAACGTACTATTAAGCAATCGATTAGCATGAATGGAGAAATGAGCAAGCCAATGCCATGTTGATAGTCAATAAAGAGATCATGCGTTACATATGCCCACGATAATGGAATAAACAAAACTGCGATTTTCCAGCCCCAGGGAGAAACCCGCCACAACCCAAGAAAAATAGCTAGGCTCCCAAATGTGTTAACGAATGTTTCAACGTAATCCGTCAATCTGAGGCTCTGGTCAATGATCGATAGATAAACCAGGAGGAAAAGAGATACATTGATAGCTGCGCACACCACATGCCACAGGGCGATAATTTTGATCCATTTTTCGATTTTTTCGATTTTCACCATATCACAAAGACTGTCTTTGCTTAAAAGATCTAACGGTGGAGCTGAACAGCGGGGCTGTTGAGCCCCGTCTGTCCCAGCTGCTGGTCAACCCTTATTTTCTCGGTGTGTATACGATAGGTATTCCGTTAGAGCCAACAGGAATATATACGGTTGTATGATTCGGAGAATTGGCCATTGTTCTTTGTGCCTGAATTGCTTCGTGCTGCAAGTAATTCGACGTCAGGGTTGCATTGATGATCCGTTGAGCTTCTGCTATACCTTTTGCCTCTTCTATTCTGATTTCTGCATCCCTTATAGCAATGTCTTTCTGTACTTTCTTTTCTTCCAGTACCTGCTGTGCTGCCAGTTTGTTCTCAACCGCTTTGGCAACCACATCGGGATAGTCAATATTTCCCACCACCAAACTGACTAGCTTGAACGGACTTCCTTGAAGGTGGTTTTCCATTTCGCCTTTGACTTCCTCAGCTATCGTATCTCTGTTCTCTTTTATGGTTCTACTGTCTGTCGCTGCACAGCATCCCTTACAAATGTCCTAAACGGCTCTTTTACGAACCTCTGGTACCAGTGTGAACTGCCATAGTCTTGAACAATCGATTCTACACTCCCAGGTTTTAGGGAAATTACCGCATGAAATCTAAATGATACATTCAGATCATCTCTTGCTAAGATCTTGAATTGTTCGGTGTACGTGTTCGGTCGCATATCTATGTTAACCACCTCATTACGCCATAGTGACACACCATAGTTGCCAGGGCCTTTAATGACTCCCCTGAAGCCGCCTTTTCCGAAAACGCGAGGTCTTTCGTAAACAAAGCCTTCGTATCCTGCTGGTGTGTTCGGGTTGGTGCATCCCACTGATAGCATGAGAAAAATGGCAGCAAAAAAACCGATGCCAATACTGGCTATAAGTGCTCTTTTTTTTAGCATGATCTATGCCCTCCTCTGTGGTGAGTTAGAAAACCGTAGCTAAAGGCTGCAGTGGGTGTTTAACTGGTGCAGACCTCCGCCAACTCCACTCGATGGTGCTCCACGCCCAGCACCTTATAATTATTGCAATTCCTGACCTATCACCCCGGGCCAGAAGTAATGCAAAATTCGTCCCAAAACAGAGACTTTTTCTTTTTCGCGACCACAACCGCTGACAAGCCGAAGATGCCGGAGACACATACAATGAAGCCGAAAAACGCAACATCTGCGAATAATAGCCCCAGGACATGCCGCACACCCTCACTTAGAGAGAAAACAGAACCGCCGCAAAAGATATCGGCAACCAGCAGTAGGAACCCACCTGCGATGCTCGAGAGTGTGGACAGGACTGCTGCGGATTGTGGATTTGGGATTTGGGATTGCGGATTTTAGATTTTAGATTGCAGATTGCAGATTGCAGATTGTGGATTT
>CAYFXH010000039.1:0-2413 GCA_964346905.1 uncultured Desulfobacteraceae bacterium
TATGCCTTGTGGTTAGCTGCTCCCCCCTCACCCTCCCCCTCTCCCCCCAGGGTGGAGAGGGAACTAAGCCAAACTACATATTGAATCTTTCCAGCTTAATCGAAAATCCCCCTGAAGAGGCTGTCCGATAACCTCTTTATGCCTGACATTGTAATTCTGAGCGAAGCGAAGAATCTCATACTCTTGAGCACTTACGCCCTCGAGATTCTTCGGCTAGCGCCTCAGAATGACGTTGTCGGGTAGGCTCTAATTCCCCCTTTTACAAAGGGGACTTAGTTGGTGGGCAATCCCTGCATCGCAAGCAGAGCTTGCTCCTACAGAAAATTGGTTCTACACAATATTTGTTGGTGGGCGTTGTCTATTACTACTTGAGCTGGTACTTCTTTAGTTTGTAATACAAATCCCGCTCACTTATTCCCAGAATCTCGGCGGTACGTTTCCGATGGCCGCCGGTGTGCTCCAGAGTTTGTCGAATCATTTCCCGTTCCACCTCAGCCAGGGATAGCCCAACAGAAAGCCCAGATCCTGCCGGTAAGATAAACTCCTGCTGAAGTCGCCCGGGCAGCAAGTCGAGGTCAATCGCCGGGCCCCGCGCCAGAATCACCGCTCGCTCAATACAGTTTTTTAGCTCCCTGATGTTCCCTGGCCAATTATAGTCGACAAATCTGGAGCTCACCTCAGGGGCAAAGTGAAGATCAACCTTGTGATATTTGGCGCCGAAGGTGTCCAAGAAGTGCTGCGCCAAAAGTTGAATATCCTCGCGCCGCTCCCGCAGTGGCGGGAGGCTCATCCTCACTACATTGAGGCGGTAGAAGAGATCCTCCCGAAATCGTCCCTCACCCACCTGTTCTTGTAAACTCTTGTTGGTGGCGGCAATTACCCTGACATCCACCGCAATCTCACGTGTACCCCCGACCCGGCGAAATCGTCCTCCTTCCAAAATGCGCAGCAGTGTCACCTGAGCTTCCAGGCCCATCTCAGCAATTTCATCAAGAAACAGGGTACCTCGATGCGCCAGCTCAAATCGGCCCTGTTTTTGTTGCGAAGCACCGGTGAAAGCGCCTTTTTCGTGGCCGAAAAGCTCACTGCCGATGAGTTCCTTTGGCAGAGCGCCGCAGTTTACCGAGATGAAAGGTGCTTGGTCCCGACCGCTTTTCTGGTGAATGGCGTGCGCCACCAACTCCTTGCCGGTGCCGCTCTCACCCTCGATGAGAATGTTGACATCCGTCGGCGCTAGTTGATCTATCATCTCCAAAATAGTCAGGAGCTTTTCGCTGCGACCAATGATTTGACTGTACTCTTGTTCCGCGCGCAGCTGTTCTCTGAGTCGCCGATTTTCTTCTTCCAACTCCTGGGTGCGCAGAATGTTGTGTACATAAGAGCGGAATCGCTTCACGTTAATTGGCTTGGTAAGGTAGTCGTAGGCTCCTTCCTTGAGCGCCTTCACTGCCGTTTCAATTGTACCGTGGGCGGTGATTATCACTACCTCGGTCTGGGGCCATAGCTGGTTGATTTCTTGGAGGACCTCGATGCCATCCATCTCCTCCATGACCAGGTCCACCAATACTAGATCAAAGGAGGCCACTTTAAGACGATCCAGGGCGGCCTCACCGCTTGGGGCCTGTTCGATCTCGTAACCCTGGCCGTCCAGAGCTTCAGCAAGCCCTTGGCGTATATTTGGCTCATCATCAACGATGAGGATTCTCGGCTTTCGCATTTCCCTTGCCTGCTACCTCAATTGAGCGATAACGCTCAATTGAAAGGTATTGGTCATTCGTTATTCGTTAATGGGAAAATATAAACCGTTATTCTCTATCTCTATGAATAGTGAGATATACTCCTGATTACCTTTCTATGTAACACCAATAACCAATAACTAAGAACGTACACACCCTATAATTGAATTCTAACTCAATTAGGGTGCCTCCTTACCGGAGGCGAGTGGCAGGATAATGCTAAAGATCGTCCCCTCGCCCAACCAACTGCTCACATCGATACTGCCGCCATGCTGGGTGATAATGTTGTGGACAATGCTCAGCCCCAAGCCGGTACCCTTTTTTTTGGTGGTGAAGTAAGGGTCAAAGACCCGCTGCAGGTTGGCCATGGGGATGCCACCTCCGGTATCCACAAGCTCAACCCCGACAATCTTGCCACCACCGTCGTTTCTCGAGAGCACCTCCAGTTTACCCCCTTCAGCCATTGCCTCAATACTGTTCTTGAAAAGATTTATGAAAACCTGCTTCATCTGATCGATGTCAGCTTGAACGAGACTCTCTTTTGCCTGCAGGTTCTCGGCTATGGCAACCCCTTTGCGGGTTGCTTCCTCATTAATAAGGAATAACACCTGGCGGATTATCTGGTGCAGGTCGACTGTCTCCAGATCGAGAGGTTGGGGCTTAGAGAAAAGTTGAGC
>CAYFXH010000039.1:2423-14296 GCA_964346905.1 uncultured Desulfobacteraceae bacterium
TTACGCAGCACTTCATTAAGCCGCCGTGTTTCGGTACTGATAATGTCAAGATATCGTCCAATCTCGGGATTTTCACTCCTCGCTTCCAGACGTTCCTGGAGGAGTTGAAGGTTAATATCCATGGCGCTGAGTGGGTTGCGGATCTCATGGACCAGATGCTGCGTAAGCTGGCCCAGCGCTGCGAGCCTTGAAGATCGCTGAATTCTCTCTTCCATCTTGTGGAGTTCGGTCATGTCTTTGACCAGCAAAATTCCCCCTACCCTTTTGTCCACTTCATTCTTGAGGGCAAAGGTGGTTACTCGCAAGGGCATGATTCTACCGCTCGGCGCCGTATATGCCAAATCTCTATCCTGGGGCCGTGCCTCCTCCTGAATGGATTCTTTCAGTAACTGGTAGACAGGATTTTCTATTGAGAAGGATTCTTCCAGAGAACGGCCAACAAGCTTTTCGCCTTGCACTTCCAATATGTGTTCCAAGGCACGGTTACAAGACGTTATTTCTCCTTGCAAATTTACCGTAATGATCCCGCGGGTTATACTGTTTAATATGTCCCGATCGATGGTCTGCACCTCTCGTAAGGTTGTTGATACTCGAACCAAATAACGGTAGAAAACAATAAGAACCACGCCCATACAGGCAGAGATCAGGATCAGCACCCAGTCCAGAGTCCGCTCTCTTTGGTATTTTTGGTTCAGCTCCTCCAGCATATCCGGCGGGACCAGTTGGCTGTCTTTTAGTACCTCAAGGCTTTTTTTGGTTGAGACCATACCGGTATAGAGCAAAAAACAAGAAGTAAAGGCGAATAGCACCAGGACCACTAGAAACAGGTTGGCCAATTGGAGGTTTTGCCGCTTGAAGATCCTAATTTTCCTGGTGTCTGCCATCTGGATTTCACGAAGCTTACAGCTATCACCACTCAGCTGTCGGCTATGAATAAGATCTAGAACACTAACACACTATCTACTGACCACTGTCCTCGCAGTCTTGGTTTTTTACTGTAAATCCCTTAGGTTCGGCTGAACACTGAAAGCTGAATCATCAAAACCATCGCAGCCGAAGCTCACGCTCGTAGGTGGCAATCACATCCTTTTCCAGTACCAGCCCCAGGAGCTTTCCCGAGCCATCTTCGGCAACAACCGGCAATTGGCCCACTTTCTCTGCTTCCATTTTCGCCAGGGCCTCATCAAGCGTATCGGTGGGAATCACCGTATCAACCTGGGTGTCAGCCATGTCTCTCGCTATAAGCAGATACGACATCTCCTCCTCGGAGGCGGCACCGGCAATATCGTGGAAAGAGATGACCCCAACCAACTCACCCTGGGAGCTAACCACGGTGAGGCAGGAGAGATTGAACCGCTGAAACAGGTCGACCACCGTAGCCATTGGAGCTGACTCCACCACGCTTTGAATTCTCCGCACCATTACATCCTCTACTCTGATGTTCTTCAAAATAGTCTGCTCTCGGCCGTGAGCTATGTGTATTCCTCTCCGCAAGAGCTTGAGGCTGTATATGGATCCACGTTTCAAGGAAGAGGCGGTGATGGTGCTCAAAATACAGGCCATGAGAAGTGGCAAAATGATATGGTACTTGCCCGAGATCTCAAATATCAGCAGAATCGCCGTCACCGGCGCATGAATACTGCCGGCAACCAGAGCGCCCATGCCCACCAGGGCAAAGCTGCTGGCATTGGCCACCGTAGTTAGTGATAAAACTCGCGCTGCAAGCAAGCCAAAGGCACCGCCAGTCATGGCACCAACAAAGATAGAGGGCGCCAATATACCCCCAGCCGCACCAGAGCCAAGACTAATGGAGGTTGCTACTATTTTGGCAAAGATCAATGCTGCCATCAACGCGAGGGACATTTGGTTTATGAGGGCGAGATTGATGGCACCGTAGCCCACACCAAAAACCTGCGGTACCACCAGGAGCATTGACCCCACCAGTAGCCCGCCCAAGGCTGGTTTTAGCCATGAAAACGCTTTAAGTCCGTTGAAGCGGTCCTCGCAAAAGTAAAGTGAGGAGGTAAACCCTACTGCAACCAAACCGCACACAATCCCCAGAAAAGGATAAAAAGCATACTCCCAGAGCGATGCCACCTGAAAAGCCGGAATCATAAAAGCAGGAAAACTTCCCAGGTGAAAGCCGGATATTACCGTAGCTGTGACCGAAGCCAGCACTACCGGAGAGAAGGTACTCAGGGAAAAATCACCCAACAACACCTCAACTGCAAAAAGCATCCCGGCAATGGGGGCATGGAACGTAGCACTGATGCCAGCGGCTGCACCACAGCTCATCAGGATACGCTCCCGGTCCCTGCCCAATTTCATGAGCTGAGCCACAGCAGAACCCAAAAAGGAACCTATATGAATAATTGGTCCCTCACGACCCACCGATCCGCCTGAACCAATTGTAAGTGCCGCTGCTGAGACCCTTGCCGTCGCCGTCCGCAAGGAGATTCTCCCCCCTCTGAGCACCACCGCCTCGATAAGTTCTGGTACCCCATGACCTTTTGCCTTTTCCGTCCCCCAGCGGACGATCAAACCCACCACCAATCCCCCCAGGGCCGGGATCAGCACTTTCAGGTAAAATGGTACTTTATGGGCAAAAGAGAGGAAGTCGGTGGAGTTCTGGTAGAAGATGAATTGACAGACCTTGATGAGCAATCGGAACAGAATGGCCCCGTAGCCACCCAGTATACCTACTGCAATAGCGAGGAGGTAGAGAGTGAGGTGTTCCTCCAAGCGCCATCTTTTGAGCATATTAGCCATCTGAAGTCCTGATGGCGATTTGATTACGTTTGCCCTATCCCGCTCCGCGCTCGTCGCGGAACTGGACCCTACATTACCCGATAACTTTTTAAAAATACAACATAAAAATTTGGTTACCCGTTGCTTTACCTGGTTGCGACGTCAGGCCTTACCTCATCTGGTGCTCGACACTGGTCACTTTCGCAAGCTATCCTTTGCTATTTCGCTTCGACTTTCGTATAATTCCTATAATTTCTAAATGACTACTAGTCATTTTTGACACTCGCTTAGGCTCATATAAGGCGATATGCGAAAAATCTTCTCTACTATCAAGCTATCCATTCGCCAAAAGGTCGTTATGGGCTTCACCCTATGCGTCGCCGCCTTCCTACTGATTGGCTTGCTGGCCTACCGCGATCTCCTCATGCTTGATCGAAAATTGCAGGTAGGAGAAATTACCCGTCATTTTCATGATTACATTCTGGAAGCGCGGCGCTATGAGAAAAACTTCTTACTCTACGGACTGAGCGAAGATTACCAAGAAGCCGTTGCCTATCTGGACCGGGGTAAACATATTTTCAAAAGGGTCCAGCCTGATGTAAGGGGGTTGAAGAGCGCCATCCAGCTGGACAAACTCCAGCACGAGTTGACAAAGTATGGCCAATACTTGCAAGACCTTGCAGCTGAAAGGAATGTGTCTACCTCTAGCGTGCAGGGCAAAAGCGTGATCGAGGCCAGACTCAGGAAGACGGGCAAGAACCTCGTCGATCTCTCCCTCAGCTTGTCGGACCTAACACACTCCAGAATCCGAGAGATCATCACATCCCTCAAGACAAAGCTTGTTTCCACACTTTTTGTGTTATTTGTTCTCAGCCTTTTCCTCGCCATGCTCGTCAGCCATAAGATTGTAAAACCCCTTAAGGTTATTGAGAGAACCACCCAGAGAATTGCTGTGGGGAACTTCAAACCCCTCCCGGTGATCAAGACAGAGGATGAGACCCAGACAGTGGTAGAGGCATTTAATAAAATGATCACCGAGCTTGAGAAGCGGCAGGATCAGCTGGTGCAGGCACAAAAACTCTCCTCCCTGGGAATTCTCACCTCAGGTATCGCCCACCAACTCAACAATCCGCTTAACAACATCTCCACCTCCTGCCAGATTCTTTTAGAAGAAATCGAACACGGGGACAGGAAGCATATTCAAAAACTCCTCACCAATATCGACCAGGAGTTGGACAGGTCCCGCGATATCGTCAAGGGACTGCTGGATTTCTCGCGCGAGCATGAATTCAAGCTCGATTGGGTTAATCTGCAAAATCTCGCCATCCGAGCCACCCGACTGGTCTCCAGTCAGTTACCTGCTGGAGTGGAGATCACCGGTGACATTCCAGAGGACCTTGACATATATGCTGACGGCCAAAAACTCCAGGAGGTCATCCTCAATCTCTTGTGGAACGCGGCCCAGGCCATGCCTGACGGCGTGGGGCTCATCAGGATTGTCGCCCGTGATAACCTTGGCACGGATGAGGTTGAAATCACCGTTCAGGATAACGGCGTCGGCATACCACCCGAGCACCTGCCCCACATCTTCGATCCGTTCTTTTCCACAAAAGAAGCGGGTTACGGCACCGGCCTGGGGTTGTCCGTAGCCCATGGTATTGTCGATCGACATGGGGGCACTTTATCGGTAACGAGCACCGTGGAAGAGGGCAGCGCCTTCACCATCAGGTTGCCGCTCAAAAGAGACGCTGACAGCGGAGATCGAAAGCAATGAAAAAGGCCAGGATTCTTATTGTCGACGACGAGCTCATCTCCAGGGAGAACCTGGAACACGTTCTCAACAAAGAGGGTCATACTGTCGTTTCGGTGGATCAAGGCATCAAGGCCCTGAAGAAATTGGAGAATACTGAATTCGATCTAGTTCTAACCGACTTAAAAATGAAACAGGTGGACGGTATGGAGGTTCTGGCCAGAACCAAAGAACAATATCCGGACACCGAAGTGATCATGATCACCGCTTACGCCACGGTCTCCACTGCTATCGAGGCCATGCGCAAGGGAGCCTACAACTACCTTCCCAAACCGTATAAGATCGATCAATTGCGGTTGATCGTTAAGAGAGCCCTGGAGAAGAAAAAACTCAAAGATGAGCTCCGCGCTCTTAAACGTGATTACAAGGCGAGGGTGGGGTCGCCGATGATCATCGGCAAAAGCCGTCAGATGCAGGAGATCATCGAGATGGTGGGCCAGCTTGCTCCCACAGACTGCAGCGTTCTCATCTTCGGCGAGACCGGCACAGGCAAGGAGCTAATCGCCAGGGCAATGCATCACCAGAGCAACCGCGCCGAAGCGCGCTTTCTCGCCATCAACTGCGGTGCTTTCACCGAGGAACTCCTTGCCAATGAACTCTTCGGCCACGAAAAGGGTGCCTTTTCCGGCGCCACCTCTACGAAAATCGGCCTGCTTGAGGCGGCCAGAGGCGGTACCGTCTTTCTGGATGAGATAGGTGACATGCCTCCATCCATGCAGGTCAAGCTCCTCCGGGTGATGGAGGGAAGATCGCTGCTCCGGGTCGGGGGCACCCAGTCAATCCCCGTTGATATCCGAGTCATCGCCGCCACCAACAAGGACTTGGAGAGAGAGGTGGAGGCCGGCAGATTCCGCAAGGACCTCTACTACCGTCTCAACGTGGTCAGTCTGCAACTTCCTCCTCTGGCAGAACGGAGGCACGACATCCCGCTTCTGGCGCACCACTTTCGGAGACGGTACGCCAAGGCTTTGGATAAAACGATAAAGGAAATTTCGGACGAGGCTATGGATATCCTGACAAACTACGAGTATCCGGGCAACATCCGCGAACTAGAAAACATCATCGAACGGGCGGTTGCCCTATGCAACAGAGGCGTGATTCTCCCCAAGCATTTGCCCCAGGCACTCGAAAGACTCTGTTTCACCGTCTACCACCATTCACCCAATCGCTTGCCCACTTTGGAGGAAAACGAACTTGAATATATCCGCTGGGTGCTCAAACGGGTGAACGGCAACAAGACCAAGGCCGCCGAGATACTGGGTATCGATCGGGTTTCCCTGTGGCGGAAGCTGAAGCGTTGGGGACTGGCGGAGAATGCTGAGGGCTGATAGCTCAATCCTGAACATTTACGCATCAGCGCAAAACTAAGTCCATAACCTCTTCGACGCTCTCGGTGAGAACCACCTGCAAATTACCGCGAATCTCATCCCTAAGGTTTTCCAGGTCCACTCGATTTTTCTCCGGAAAAACCACGGTCTTTGCCCCGACGCGGCGGGCTGCCAATATTTTTTCCCTGACTCCCCACACCGGGAGGATCCTGCCACCCAGGGTCAACTCCCCGGTGATGGCCACGTCTCGTCTTGCCGGCCTTCCCGTGAGTAGAGATATCAGCGCGAAAGCGATGGTGAGGCCTGCCGAGGGCCCATCCTTGGGAATTGCCCCTGCGGGCACGTGAATGTGGATATCGTGGCGGTCGTAGAAATCTTCGGCAATCTGGAATCGGCTAGCATTACTGCGGACATAGCTTAGTGCTGCCTGGGCCGACTCCCGCATCATCTCCCCCAAGGCACCAGTCAAGATCAACCCTTTTTCTCCTTTCATCCTCGTGGCTTCAACGAAGATGATGTCACCACCGGTCTCGGTCCAGACCAATCCCGTGGTAACACCGACCCGGTCTTTGGCCTCGGCAACCTCATGGTGAAACTTCCTTGGACCCAGGTACCGTTCCACCTCCTGGGGGGTGATGGTCGTGGGGTTGGACTCGCTGCCTTGTTGCAAGGTTTCGCGAGCGATTTTCCGACAGATGGAGCCGATCTCCCGCTCGAGATTCCTGAGCCCGGCCTCCCGCGTATATTCTCTGATGATCTTCGCCACCGCCTCCCTGGAGAATTCGGGGGGGGAATTAACCAGGGCCGTTGCTTCTATCTGTCTGGGAATCAGGAATTGCAGGGCGATCTCTTCCTTTTCTTCATCCGTATATCCAGGCAGAGCAAGCACCTCCAACCGATCCAGCAATGCTCGAGGGATTGGATCAACAAAGTTTGCGGTGGCAATGAACATGACACTCGACAGATCAAAGGGCACATCCAGGTAGTAATCCAGAAAATACTCATTCTGCTCTGGGTCCAATACCTCCAGCAGGGCCGAGGCCGGGTCGCCGTGATAGTCCTGGCCGATTTTATCGATTTCATCCAGCATGAATACAGGATTCCTGGATCCGATCTGACGGATGGCGTCGATGATTCGTCCGGGCATGGCGCCTGCGTAGCTCCTCCGATGCCCTCTGATTTCGGCGTCGTCTCTCACACCGCCAACAGACAACCGAACAAACTTTCTCCCGAGGGCGGCAGCGATTGCCTTTCCCAATGAAGTCTTGCCCGTGCCCGGCGGGCCACTAAAGCAGAGCACTGGCCCCTTGGGTCTGTGCTCCCACTGCTTCGCGGCCAGGGCCTGCTTCACGATGGTGCGCACTTCATCGATTTTCAAGGGTTTGGAGAGATAATGGTAAGCGCCCTTTCGCAAAGCCTCAAGCGCCGAGTCCACCGAAGCATAGCCTGTGATGATGACCACCTCGGTGTCTGCATGTTGGTTCTTGATGCGCTCCAAGAGCTCCATCCCCCCGAGATCGAGCATGCGGAGGTCAGTGAGCACCAGGTCAAATGAGGTGGAATGCATCTGTTCCAATGCTTCCACACCATTTGTGGTTGTGGCTACCTGGTAGCCTTCTTTCTCAAGGATATGCTGCAGATTGGTCCGGGCAATTTCCTCATCGTCCACCACCAGAAGCCTTGACTTTCGCTTGAGTTTGAGGGTCCGGACCGCCAGGTACTCAAGAATCCTCGCTTTTACCTGGTAGAGGCCCGCGTGCTGCTCATTGAGAACTCGTTCGGCCCGGGCAAGATCGAGGTTGTCTCTTGTGTGGACGCCCCATGGCAGGCTAGCCAGATATTCAAGGTGGTTGATGCCGATGGTATATTCAGCGGCCTCTACAGGAGTTTTCTCTAATTTTTCCAACTCCCTTAGAGCGACGGCCTCCACCGGCTCTGGCATGTGCGCCTTGAGCACCTCCTGCCGAAGCTCCTCAAGTTCCTCGAGCTGTTGCCTTTCCTCGGGTTTGCCAAAAAGTGCCATGCCCACCCCTCATTGCTACTCGCAAAAAATTTTATACAGTGATTCCATGGCTTTCTCAAATTTGGAACGCTTACCCTGCGGTAGTGTCCAGTCTGCCCGCCTCAGTTCCCTTTCTCAGAGGTATCCAACTATCAAGTCCGAACCTTGGTCGGAAAACCGCGATTGACAACAGCCTTGCACAAAGCGAGCCAGTGGGATCACCTGGCCGAAAGGGAATGCTTCAAAGGATGCTAGGTCCAAAAGCCCGCTGAGATTTACACAGCAAACTGACACGGGTGCAGTATAGCACATTTCCATCTGGTTAAAACTTGTTCTTATGTCGAACTCTTGCTACATTGATCCGAATGTTTTCCATGACTGCTGAAGGAATCACGCTCTAGGATACAGGTTACCACGCTAGCTGGTCTTTATCCGGAAACTCTGGAAGATCGCAAGCTAGACTGGGGAGGAGCAGCCACAATGACCGCCGAGATGGTAATGACTCTGCTTGTTCTTGCCTTCGTAATCATTCTCTTCGTAACCGAATGGGTCCGGGTGGACGTGGTGGGCATAAGTATGATGGTTCTGCTGCCTCTCCTTGGGCTAATTTCTCCCAAACAAGCCTTCATGGGGCTCAGCAGTAATGCGGTAGTTTCCATCATCGCTGTCATTATCATCGGCGCGGGCTTGGACAAGACCGGGGTGATGAATAAGGTGGCCGATCCCATCGTAAAATTGGCTGGCCGCAGCGAGCGGAGGCTCATGGCCCTCATTTCCGGTACTGTTGGCATTATCTCCGGCATGATCCAGAACATCGGGGCGGCGGCCCTTTTCCTGCCGGCAACGCAGCGGATTTCCAAACGGCTTGAAATTCCGGTTTCTCGGATTCTCATGCCCATGGGTTTCTGTGCCATCGTCGGCGGCACCCTCACCCTGGTGGGGGCCAGTCCCACCATTCTCCTCAACGACCTCATGGTGCTCGAAGGAAAAAAGCTGGCACCTTTCGGCCTCTTTACCCAGACACCCATCGGCATCTGTCTGCTTTCCAGCGTCGTCATCTATTTCCTGGTTCTAGGAAAATTCATCCTACCGGCCAGCGAGGATGACACAGATCGGGGGGGGACAGCAACACTCCTAAGCGATTACCCTGACCTGATACATCTTTTTGAGCTTCACGTTTCCGAGAATTTAGAAGGCCCCAAAACCTTGGAGGAACTTGCCATTCGTAAGGATTTTTTGGTGACGGTGGTCGCCATAGGCAATGCTGCAAAAGGTAAGAAAAGGTTTGTGCCGAGGAAAAATAATCGAATAGCCCCCGGCGATGACCTGGTAATCATCGGCAAAGAAGATAACGTCAAGGCACTCGCCAAATATAAAGGTTGGGAACTCAAGGATGGGCTGCACTTTTTTGCTGATCAATTTGCCCGCACGAACGCAGGTCTGGCGGAGGTCGTTGTTTCTCCCCGCTCCGAACTGGTGAACAAGACTCTAAGCGAGGTCCGTTTCCAGAAATACTATCGAGTGAACCCCATAGCAATTCACGCCGGAGATAGATTCTACCTCGCTGGGATCAATCATGTGCGATTGAAGATGGGAGATGCCATTTTGCTCCAGGGCCCTTGGGACCGGTTTCACCGTATCCGGAGACTGCCTCTGCCCCGACCCTTCACCTTTACTACCCCCCTGGAAGGTGAAATCTTGCGGCCGGCAAAGGCCAAACTTGCCGTGCTGTGGCTGGCAGTCGCTCTAAGCCAGATCATTTTCTTGGATATGCAACTCTCGCTAGCTCTGATGTCCGGAGCGCTGGGGATGATCATTACCGGAGTGCTTTCGGTGGATGAGGCTTACCATTCAGTAGATTGGATGACGGTTTTTCTCTTGGCCGGGCTCATCCCTCTGGGCATTACTTTTGAGCAGACCGGCACTGCTTCCTATATCGCCGGGGTGGTGCTCGAAGCAATCGGGAAGGTACCCCCCATAGCTCTGCTGGCAGTGTTCGGAATCATGACCTCGTTTTTTACCCTGGTGATCTCAAATGTGGGAGCCACGGTTCTCCTGGTGCCCCTCTGTATGAACATGGCGGTCATGGCTGGCGGTGATCCGAGAATGGCGGCTTTGGTGGTAGGTCTTTCCGCTTCAAATACCTTTGTTCTGCCCACCCACCAGGTCAACGCGCTCGTCATGAAGCCCGGTGGCTACCGGACTGTGGACTACACCAAGGCCGGTACGGTCATGACCGTTATCTTCCTTGCGGTAATGCTTACCGTGATTTACTTCCTTTACGGGGTCCAATAAAAAGAAAGACTTGCTGTATTACTTGTCAGAAAGGAAATGGGTTTCTGCATTGTCTTGGAATATATTACTTTATAAGGTTTTAATATTCAGAGTGAGAGATCACTGCAGATTGTTCGACGCACTATCCGGCCGGTACTTCTGTACCGGCCAAAAGCGTAGATTTCATCTTAGCAGAGAAAAACACCCTCTCCCGTTGATGTTCCTGCCGCGCTGCACGTAGCCTGAAGACCAGTTTTATCTTGACAGAAAGATGAGTGATTGCGTTTGCGCTGGACTTTGTTATAAAATGCACGTACTCTTGTTCACATCTCTCTTCTAAGACCCAGCCGATTCGGTTGATCCATATCTCTTGAGGTTAGTCAATGCTTAGAAACGGTTGCAAAGTGCTAACGGTTAACGCGGTTTTTCTTCTCTTATGGGTAGTATCATCACCCGCATGGGCAACAGCAGAAGAGGCTGTTGGAGAAGGTCCACAACGTCCCTGGTGGTTCTGGCCTTTGATACTCTTTGTCTTCTGCTTTGTCCTGGGGATCCTGGCGGTGTTGGCTGGTGTTGGCGGCGGCGTGCTTTATGTGCCTCTGGTAAGCGGCTTTTTCCCATTTCATCTTGACTTTATAAGGGGGACAGGATTGCTGGTGGCCCTGGCAGGGGCTCTGGCAGCAGGGCCGGGCTTGCTCAAGCGGAACTTTGCCAATCTCCGCCTCGCCCTGCCCGTGGCCCTTATTGCCTCAACTTGCGCCATTTTCGGTGCTCTTTTGGGCCTTGCTCTTCCCACCAACATCATCCAGATTGCCTTGGGGGCGACCATCATTTTTATCGCGGCCTTGCTCACCTTTTCCAAAAACGTGGAGCGGCCGGTGGTGGAAAAACAGGACGGCATAGGAAGAGCTTTGAAAATGGCCGGTGCTTATCTGGAGCCGTCCACCGGCTAACTCATCGGCTGGAAAACCCACCGTACCCTGCCAGGCCTGATTCTCTTTGTCGTCATCGGCGTCATGGCCGGTATGTTCGGCCTGGGTGCGGGCTGGGCCAATGTTCCCGTGCTCAACTTGCTCATGGGAGCACCTTTGAAGCTTTCGGTGGGAACCAGCAAGTTTTTGCTCTCCATCACCGACACCTCTGCGGCCTGGATCTATCTCAATCAGGGCTGCGTGATTCCCCTCATGGCGGTGCCTTCCATCGTGGGACTTATGCTGGGATCTTTTGTGGGAGTGAGAATCCTGGCGGTGGCAAAACCCAAGGTCATCCGCTACATTGTCATTGGTGTGCTTTTGTTCGCAGGAGGCAAGGCATTCATGAAAGGCCTTGCCATTTGAAAAGTGTGAGGAAAAAAAATGACAACTGAGGCACCACAAGCTCCACCCGAACAGGTAACCTATGCCAACCTGCTTTTTTACGGCAGCTGGGGCGCCATAGCGATACTGATTGTTACCTTCATCGTCTACGTATCCGGAGTTGTTGAACATTACATACCGATCAACGAGGTTTCGCACTATTGGTCCATGCCGGTGAGCCAGTATGTGCACGAGGCCAACATCCCCATAGGGTGGGGATGGGCTACCCTGCTCGGGAAAGGCGACTTTCTCAATTTTATCGGGATCGTTCTGTTGGCGGTCATGGTCAATATGGTCGAGCTGCTCTGTACAGCCGGGTTTCCCGCCGTCTACACACATATCCTGAGCTTGCAGCA
>CAYFXH010000039.1:14306-31274 GCA_964346905.1 uncultured Desulfobacteraceae bacterium
GAATGACAATAGTGTGCTTTATCGTTATTCTACCTTACTATTTCAAACAGAAAGATATCCCCTTTGTGGTGCTCATTATTCTGGAAGTCTTGATCCTCTGCCTCGGCGCCTCGGGTATCCTTGGCACCGGCGGTCATTAGCTTGTCAACAGCACAGGAAACAAGAGGTTTGCGGAGGCCGTCATCGGAGACCATGTGGCACGGGTGAATTCCGTGTATAGGATGATTTACAGAGGAGAGGAGATAGCAGTGGTACTCCCTATTTCTTCTTGTTCCCTTTCCTGAAATAGAAGCAAAGTCCGAGGGTGAAAAAAATCAATACCAGACTAAGGATGAAGTGTCCGTCCATGCACTCCTCTTTTTCTGATAGGATATGAGAGTGATGATCTCAAACCGCGTGGGGCAGGGGGAGCGAGATGTCCATGCATCTACCAGTGGCTGTGAACCTAACGAGCCATGCAGAACACGGGAATCGTTACGCTCCCCTCGTCGGGACAACTCTCCGGCTCGGTGACCACGAATTCCACCCGACGTTTCTCCTCGTGAGTTTCCTTAATGCACTGGTCAACTTCACCGAATTTGACCACATGGCTGAAAGCGATCTGTTTTTCTTCGCAAGCACGGCGGAACCCGGCCACATTTTCCTCGCTCTTAGCCCGAAACTTTTCACAGACCATGTCACAATATGGCACCAGAGTGGATGATTCAGTCCGCACCGAACTCACATTCAGGGCAACGATTTCGTAGCCCATACGCTCGGCAAGCCCTATTGTGTATTGTATCACTGGCTCGGAAAAGGTGTCCTCGTGACCCACCACCAGGACTTTGGCCTTTTCAGCCAGTTCCGCCCGTATGATGTCCTGGGCGTGCTCATGCAGACCGGCCTCTGCGACGGTAATCGCCTCGGTCTGCCTCTCGATTCTTTTTCTGAGGTCCTGGGCCTGGCGACTTTGCACCGCCACCTCCCCCTGGTTTCCATTCTTGATTCTCAACAGCTGCTTCTTAAGTCTTTTCAACATGGTCTTCTCTCTCCAGATCTTCTTGCTCCGAATTCGCAACCCACTACCGGCGGCGGCTGGAAGGGACACGGAGTTCCTTCCTGGGTCTAGGCCGCGGACTCAACCGCTTTCTTTTGCGAAGAACCTTTCCCTCCCTTAAAATCTCCAGGGCCGTCTGGTGGTCTCCTGCTTCAGCGAAGGTGATTGCCAGCATTATTCTTTCGCTTCTCTTCCGCAAGTCCATGATCGATTCTCCTGTCAGCCCTTTGCTTTTCGCATGGTCTGCGCTCGTCGTTCCAGGTTGTTCGTATTTCAACATCCGTGCCATATGGAGAATTAGCACATATCTCATTGAAATCAATAGGTTTATTGTAAATTATCCCGGTCTTAGTTTATTCACCAACTGTTACATATCGCAACACCATTGGGTGTAATTACAATATTATTCATTGATATCAATGGATTACATTCTATTGCATTAGAGAAAAGCTGTGTTGCAGAGTGTAACGCTTCGCCGTGTTTTTTGGTGTATAGCCAAGGGGGCTTTGCCAGATAAGCCAGCGGATTTTTTCTGAGTGCTAGTGGTGCGTGAATTGCATGTACGTCCTGGACAGTCAGGAGGAATGCTGGTATAGGATACTTGGTCGTGGAATCTGCTTAGAATAGTAGTGTTTCCTAGGTAAAGAATCGAGGCCCAGAGGACCTGGCTTTGAGCTGCCCCAAAGCGGGCTTTAGGAGTTTTTCCTTCGCAGGGGAGTCAGCTGGAGTAATGGAGTCGTGGAAAGCAGCGAACAAATAGAGCCCACCGAGACCGGAACACCTAGAGAACTTTTCTTTGGAACTGCCCACAGAAAACGACTGAGCCAGTGGCTGGCCACTGGTATTTGCGGCAATGACATCACCTCTTCCTGCCTCTATGTATCCGCCATCGCCGCCGTTTACGCTGGCGTCTTGGCTCCAGTGGTGCTTCTCATGGTCGTTGGGGTCCTCTACCTTTACAAGAAAGTCTATACCGAGGTCGTGGAAGCCCTCCCATTGAATGGCGGCACGTATAACGCCTTGCTAAACTGCACTTCCAAATTCGCTGCCGCCCTCGCGGCCTGCATGACCATCCTCTCTTACATTGCCACAGCAGTAATCTCTGCCAAAACTGCTGCTGAGTACCTCCACACAGTATTCCCATCCTTTGGGACCATGGAAGGCGCCATCATTATCCTTGGAGTGTTCGCCACCCTTGCCATCATCGGTATTACCGAATCCGCCGTGGTGGCCTTGACTATCTTCATCTTCCATATGAGCACGCTGACTGTTTTTTGCGCGTTGGGCTTCATCAATCTACCGACTGATCTTCACATTTTTAAGGCAAATCTCAGCACTCTGCCAGTAGGCAAAGATCTGTTAATTGCCGTATCTTTGGGTTTCTCCGCAGCTCTATTGGGTATTAGCGGCTTCGAGAGCTCGGCCAACTTTGTGGAGGAACAGGATGTGGGCGTCTTTCGCAAAACCCTCCGCAACATGCTGATAGCCGTGGCCATCTTCAATCCGCTCGTTTCCATTCTCTCACTGAACCTTCTGCCTTTGGCCGAAATAGTGGAACACAAATACTATCTCTTGTCAGAAATGGCCCAGTTGATGGCCGGACCAACCCTCAAACTTATAATAGTTCTGGATGCCACTGCTGTGTTATCAGGAGCGGTACTTACGAGCTTTGTAGGAGTTACCGGACTGGTGCACCGGATGGCACTGGATCAAGTCTTGCCGCAATTCTTCTTAAAAAAGAGCCGCAGAAACACCAGTCATCGCATTATAATCACCTTCTTTTTACTCTGTTCTTCCATCCTTTTGGTGACTAAGGGAAGCTTGCTCTCGCTTGCAGGAGTCTACACAATTTCTTTTCTCGGCGTCATGACCCTATTTGGGCTGGGCAACATCCTTCTCAAAACGAGACGTAATGAGCTGAAGCGAACCTTTAGGGCGGGGTGGCTGACCATCATATTTGCCATAATCGCAACCTGCGCGGGCATGGTGGGTAATGTTTTCATAGATCACTGGAACCTGGTTTATTTCCTCCAGTATTTCGTGCCTACGGTTCTGTTGGTCGTGCTCATGTATCTGCGCATCCCCATCCTCAGAGCCACTCTACAGGTATTGAACAACGCCATGACAAAAGTCCTGGTCTGGCGCACCCAAATAATAGATCAGATCACCGCCATAACCGAGCAACGGGTGGTGCTTTTCGCTCGGGGTGGCGACCTACGCCGTTTGCACACTGCTTTTGACTATATCGTTAACAATGAATCAAGCCGTTCGCTGGTGATTTTCCATCTCTATTCAAATCCGGGAGAAAGTTATGAGGAAGACCTCAAGAAGAGTCTGGAGGCATTAGAAGAGATTTATCCCATGCTGAAGGTAAGGCTGGTAGTGCGTGAGGGTAAATTTGGCCCAAAAGTCATATACGATGTTTCCGAAGAATTCGGCGTGCCCACCAATAATATTTTTATCGGTGCCCCTGAAGAAAAGCACTCCTTCTCAATCCAAGATCTCGGTGGGGTGAGGGTGATCTTCTGAGGGATACTTCCCGGAACAAACCGCAAGCAAATCAGTGTTTATCAAATCCTAATATCGAATATCGAATTCCGAAACAAATTCAAAATCCGAATTCCTCATTGTTCAAAACAAAGACTGCCAGACCACTATGGAGCTTTTTAGGTTTTGTTCATTTGAAACTGGGGACCCGCCCGTAGGGTGGGGAGTCCGGAGGACAATTTTGATAATTCGGATTTGTTTCGAATTTCGTGCTTCGAATTTCGGATTTCCAGCTGGGTAATGGTCACTACAAACTGTTAATCACCATTCAATTCTATGCTGAGATATAGACTCCTCTACCTATTCTCTTGACTTTCCCTTCCTTGTATGCCCTATAGACAATCGCTCTAATCTTAGTTTCTGCAAAGCCAGTTCGCTTTTTCAACCTGGTGATGTCTGCGCCCTTTCTGTGACCCTTAATAACTTTCAGAACCTGGGCCGTGGCAGTCAGCTTTTTTTCCTTTTTCACTCTTACCTTTTTTCGTTTGCGTGCGGCAACCTTTCTTACAGGAGCTTTCTTCTTAGCTTTGGGCTTAACTGCAGCCTTCCTTTTGGGTTTCTTGACTTTCTTTGGCGGTTCAAGCTTCTCCACCTCAACAATGAGCTTTTCGATCTCTTCCGACAAACCTTTAAAGGCATTTGACATGAATGACAACGCTGCCTCTGAACCCTTCATTGTCGAGCTTCTGCCAGCATGTCTTTGCATCAACAGAAACATCAACTGCTCTGGAGTAGATTCGTACGTGGTAAACCTGCCCGCACAAGCCAAACATTTCCGGCGACGCCTAATGCCAGTTCCTTCCTTGGTTGGCCTTGAATCGATAACTCCGCTATCAGTCTTTCCGCAAAATGGACATTCCATAAGTAAATCCTCCCCATGTCTCTCTACCAGTCCCTACTCCATCCACGCTATCCCATAGCAAACCTGACGCCCTTGGAGTTTGAACCGGTAGTAATATACAGTCGCTGCTACATGATGAACTCGGAAAAACCACTATATTTGGGCCAGATTCTAACCTAATTAGTTGCCTGTAGAACCAGACTATTTGAAGTCTTAGTGCTGGTTTTAAAGGAATCCAAAACCGCAAAATCATGCTCAGACTCTGTGGCTATCTATATACAATTAAAAGAAGTGTAAGGCAACCTCACCTATGTGTCAATTATGAATCTGCACAATATATAGGCCCACAAAAAAGATAGACCGGTAGTTTACAGTCTGTGCGATCCCATTCTTCTGGAAAGCGCACGGGTGCAACCGTTCATCACAGCAAGCAACATAAAGATCAGCGCGAGGGTGGCTAAAGGACCGAGACGCAGGGCCAGCCAACTCAACCCTACAACGGGTAACAAACCCCAACGCATCATGGAGCGCGCTGTGTCATGTTTGGCAATGAACTCTGTCGGAGAAGGTGAGTAGGTGGAGTAAAAATGCACGAATCCCCTACTAAGGCTATTCTTGAGCAGAGAACGGTCGCGCAACTCATGGAGCAGCTTAACCTGCGGCTCCATGGGTGAATTGTAGGCTGCCGTGGCGATGAAGCAACTGCCTCCACCGCCGCTGCCACTGGTTTCAGCTTCCCCCCTCTCCGTGAGCTTGAACATTCCCTCGCCAGCCGTACCGGCATAGACTGTGGTGGTGGTGTCAGGGTCAATGGCTAGGGATAAGACATCGGCGGCGGAAACATCTCCAGTGATGGCCGACCAGTCAGCACCGCCGTCCATGCTTATAAACACTCCACTCCCGCTGCCGGTGCCAGCGTAGATGATATCTGTATCCACAGGATCAATGGCTAGGGCTTGTACATTCAGACTTGTCAGGCCGGTGTTGCTGGCTGTCCAGCTATCACCACTATCCTCGCTTTTGAACACTCCACCCCCGTTGGTGCCGGCATAAAGCGTACTAGTGATGTCAGGATCAATGGCAAGGGCTTGTATGTTAAGATTGCCCAGGCCAGTGTTGCTGGCAGCCCAGTTAGAGCCACCATTAGTAGTCTTGAAAACTCCGCCTAAATTAGTGCCGGCGTAGACTGTATTTGGCGTGCTAGGATTAATGGCGAGGGTTTGTACGTTGGCGTTGGCGGGTAAGTCGCCATTGTTAACATCATTCCAGTTGAGACCACGATTTGTACTCTTGAAAACTCCGCTTCCATTTGTGCCAGCATATAAATTTTGGGTGTTGATAGGATCAATGGCAAGGGCTTGAACGTTAGCGTCGCTAGGCAGGGGTAGGCTGTTACTGTCCTGCCAGCTGTTGCCGCTATCGATACTCTTGAACACCCCTCTAGCTCTGGTGCCGGCATAAAGAATATTGGGATTGTCAGGATCTATGATCAGGGCTTTAACATTGTCACTGGCTATGCCGTTGTTGCTGGCTGAAAAGTTGTTACCTCCATCGGTGCTTTTGTAGACTGATCCCGAATCGATACCGGCATAGAGCGTATTTGTGCTGTTCGGGTCAATGACAAGAGCTTGATTCTTGGAAGCGGTGAGGCCGGTGCTGCTGGCAGACCAGTTGGGAATGCTGGTTGTACTCTTAAACACTCCCCCTGGGTCTGTGCCGGCATACACCGTATTATTGACAGCAGGATCAATAGCGAGGGATTGAACATCTGTGCTCGTGAGACCGGCGTTACTTAGGGCCCAGGTAGCGCCACCATCCGTGCTCTTGAACACTCCGTTACCTTCAGTGCCAGCGTAAACCGTACTTAACGACAAATTTGCGAAGGCCAGGGCTTGCACATTGGCGTCGTTGGGAAGAATCCCGTCGTTGACGGCAGACCAGTTAGCTGGAGTGGCAGTGCTCTGGAAAACCCCACCTCCATCGGTACCAGCGTAAAGCGTTGTGAATGGGTCAGGATCAATTGCCAAGGCTTGGACATCGGTATTGGTCAAACCGTTATTTTCAGCAGACCAACTGGTTCCTCCATCAGTGGTCTTGAAGAATCCGCCGCTAGTGCCAGCGTAAAGTGTGGTATTAGAGTTAGGATCAATGGCCAGAGCTTGTACATTGGCATTGTTGGGCAGGGGGGCACTGTCTACATCTGTCCAGCTGGTTCCACTATTCGTAGTCTTGAAAACCCCGCCTCCGTTGGTGCCGGCGTACACTCTTGAATTGAAGACAGGATCAATGGCCAGAGCCTGTACATTTGCATTGCTGGGCAGATCGCCGGTGTTCACGGCAATCCAGCTAGAGCCGCCATTCGTACTCTTGAAAACCCCGCCTCCGTTAGTGCCGGCGTAAAGCGTACTATTGACGGCAGGATCAATTGCCAGAGCCTGTACGTTGAGATCGGTTAAACCACTGTTGACGGCAGACCAGGTGGAGCCCCCATTCGTGCTTTTGTATACTCCGCCCACTTCCGTGCCGGCGTAAAGCGTCGTATTAGTTGATGGATCAATGGCCAGGGCTTGGACGGTTCCACCCTCCGCCCCGGGCCAAATATTATTCACTGCAGCCGAGGAGAAGGTGGACATCAGGAGGTAGCAGCCGACGAGGCTCGATAGAGTAAAAAGACAACGGCCGACAACTCTTGTCATTCTCCCGCTCTCTGTCGCCAATTCAAACATCAACAGCACCGGTGTCTGTAAACACTCACCTAAAATACAGTACCAATGAATTCATAAAAGGTGCACAAAATTCTACTCAACTATAAATAATTATATAAGAAATACTGATAAATTGATCACCCAGTAAGCAATTGTCAATAGGACCATTTAATAATTGTCGACCTATATGTTGATGTAGATAATTGCAGGGAATGACTGCAGCTTGGTCTTTTGCCAATTTTGTCTTTGGCCTTTTGGCCAATTTTTTCCGATTGACCAAGCAGCATATGAATATTTCAAAGCTTTAACAGCTTGAGTTCATACCTTTTCGTCGATTTCTTTCGTTATTTGGCACTTATTCTGCAAGACGCAGTTGATAACTGTTCTGCATAGATCTAGCTCGAAGCTCCTTGCTTTTGGAGAGGTGCCATATGAAGGAAGAGAGAAGCCCTTGCCTGCAGTGTGAGCGCAAGGACAAAAACAAGAACGAATGTGTTGACGCATGTGACGATTTGGACAGGTATCAAGATGGCCTGCCCTACCTCTCCCTGTGGAGGGAAGATCCTGAATGTTACGATATCCCTGGTTTGGAAAGATCTCGAGCCTATCCGGCCGTTGAGTGAGGAACTATCTCGGGATCTGACCGAGCTTAACCGCGGCTGGCGGCCGAGTTCGCAGTGGCAACCGGGGTTATTACGAACAGGGCGGAAGAATCCCCTCCCACGCGTGTCAAACCACAAAAAAATGCCCCCACCAAACCGAGCGCGGATGGCTGGTGGGGGCAGGGGCACCGAGTGGAGCTGAAGAAACTCCACTCAAAAGGAAGTCTACCATAAGTGGGGTTGTCTTTGTCAATGGGAAAATAAGGGTCCATTCGATGGGACGTGCCCACCTTACATTTCTCAGTCCTCATCTCCCATTTTGCATGTATCATTGATCTGTATCAGTGCGCATTTAGACTTTGAGAGTCGTCTGGTGAAAGGTGGGCACATCCTTTAGTTGTACGGTTTGTGTTATCAACAATGTTGAGGTCTATCCAGGTCTCTCAGCCAGTGAGGATCAAAACCATCCAAATGTGTACATGTAAAGTGCCTGCCTTAATTTCCCACATACTTCTGAGCCAGCTCTAGGGCATCTTCTCTCTTTGCCAACCGAATCCGTTCAAATAGCTCTTGGCATTGATAGAAATCCAATCTATCAACAAGCCTGTTCACCTTGACCTCATCCTCTATGTGAGGGGCTTCAGAGGTACCCGGAAGGAGTTCCTGTTTTTTGACCAGTTTTATGTAGATTAAGCTGCGAGCCGCCAGGAGATTTGCCAGTTCCTCTTTCAAGCCATGGTGCAAGGCATAATGAAGCGTAAGAATATCACCTGGCCCCATGTTGCGCCTTCTTCCCCGCAACTTCTTAATCACGGGAGCAAGTAGAAAAACTACCCGAATCTTTTCCTTCCTCCCCAGCTCTTGGCGCAGGTAGTGGTATAGGCGGTAGTGGATGTAGCCAGCTTCCACATACATCGCCGCATCCTGGCTGTACAACGAACCGATGGCTTTTGCCCGCAGCCGTTCCCGCAAGGTGAGGCGAAGGGCATCTGCCCGGGCGAAGCGTTTGACCGCCTCCACCACATCAGCAAAAGGACTCTCCATGCTGCAGGAATAGTAAGAAATGAGGGCACCGGTGGCACGTTTTTCTGCCTGGTACACTTCGCTGAACTCGACCGTTTGTTTTACTTCTTCCACCGTTCTCCCAGTTGCAAAAAATTCCTGAATTTGCAAAAGCTTTTCCAAATAGGGCTCCACTTGGATAATGCACCCACCTGTTTGGTAACGTTCCTGCAGTAGCGCGCACAGTTGCCTGTCGAACTCAGGAAATCCCGAATCAAGCTCTATTAGGTAATCGCTGATGGTGATGGTGCCACCGAGCATGGCCTGGAAGTTTGGTGACGGAGGCTCTTCCAGCACAATGACCTGATGCCTTTGTAGCTGTTCGCGGATAAAGGGCAAGGCCTCAACGTGGTGCGAAGAGAAACCGATGGTGATCATGCTGTTTCTCAAGAGTAATCTCTAGGTATTAGGCATGAGGCGCAAGGTATAAGGCGCAGGGTATAAGATGAAACAAGCTTAATCCATGAAGTTATGCGCCATGTGTGTTTGTTGCCTGGTTGCAAACCGAACAGTGAAACGTTGCAGCCGCTGTGCCTTATACAGCATCAAAAGTGGCCAGATGACGAGCCCAGAATCCTTCCTGAGTAAAGCTATGCTCTTGGGTACCGTGGTGCTCAACCGCGTAACTAGCGCACGTTGCTCCCATTCGGGCTGCATCCGGGAGTTCCTTCCCCAGGACCAAGCCTTTTATGAGACCGGCCCGATAGGCGTCTCCGGCTCCGGTGGGGTCCTGAACCTGTGAGGCTTTGACGGCAGGAATCTTTGTTTCATGTTGTGGCGTGGTTAGGAGCGAACCCTTATCACCAAGGGTGGAAATTACCGCCCGGGTCCGTTGCAAGAGATCAGTTATTTCCAGTTCTGTAGTCTGGATAATCCTCTCCAATTCATAGTCATTGCAGATTAACAACTCAGAGCCAGTAATCATCTCAATCAACTGCTCAACCGATAAGACCGAAATTTGCTGCCCCGGATCAAAGATGTAAGGAATTTTGTGTTGCTTGTAACTCCTCACGTATGCAACCATATCCTCAACATTGCCAGGAGCCACAATGGCCAGTGTCTCCCTAGGATTTACCCCGTCGAATTGCTGAAGAGAAGGGTAATTCATAGCCCCTGGATTAAATCCGGTGATCTGGTTGTCTGCCATGTCAGTGGTAATGTAAGCTCCCGCTGTCATTTCTTCCTCAATGCGCCGAATACCGGATAGCGGAAGGTTGTGCTTGCGCAGCCAGGCTTCATATCTGTCGAAGTCGTTCCCGGCAGTAGCCAATATCAGGGGCCTTTCTCCCAACAAGGCCAAATTGTAGGCGATGTTTCCAGCTGTGCCGCCAAATTTTTCTTTTAGACTATTAACCACGAAGCAAACGTTAAGGATATGGATTTTTTCAGGCAGGATATGATCTGCAAATTTTCCTGGAAAGTCCATTATTCGATCATACGCCAAAGAGCCTGACACCAAGATTTGCATTTCTACCCTCCGGTCATTTCGCATTTCACATTTCTCATTGCGCATTTCTCAGTGTTCTCTGCACATCTTACACAGCAAAATACTATTCTTTTAATCTTAAACTCCTGAATGACCAAATGAAAAATGTGTTTAGTGCTTGGTGCGTAGCGCCTAGTGTTCAGTGCGAATGGCGTTCGCTATCTCCCTCACCTTTGCCATGATCTCCCGCTCGTCAACCATAAGAAGCTGACGTTGGCGCATAACCACCCTACCCTCGATCACCGCATCACGGACGTCAGCCCCTCTTGCCGCATAGACCAGATGCGAACAAGGCTCGTACATGGGAGTGAGATGGGGCTGATTGAGATCGATGGTAATAATGTCTGCTTTTTTCCCAGGCTCCAGCGAGCCAAGAACTCCTGCCATTCCCAAAGCAGCCGCCCCTCCTGTGGTTGCCATCGCAGCAACTTGAAGCGCAGAACTGAGGGCCGGATCACCCTGGTGGACCTTATGAAGCTTTGCGGCAGTGTCCATTTCTTGCAACATGTCCAAGTTATTGTTGCTGGCGCAGCCATCAGTTCCCAGGCCGACGTTAACTCCGGCCGCTAGCATTTTCGGAAGTGGCGCCACTCCTGACGCCAACTTCATATTGCTCTCGGGGTTATGTGAAACGCCCACGCCCCTTTGGGCTAAAAGCTCTATTTCCGCTTCATTTACCTTTACCGCATGATGACAAATGGTTTTGGCATCCAGCAGTCCCAGATCCATAAGGTGGTCTACAGGCCGCCGCCCATACCGCTGCCGGGTCTCATCCAGCTCGGCCTGGGTTTCTGCCAGGTGAATCTGGAAAAGGACTTCATGTTCCGTGCAGATCTCCTTGGTGCCAGTTAAGGTCTCGGGTGAGCAGGTGTACGGCGAATGACAGAAAATACTTGGAAGGAGTCGGGGCGATTTGCCCTGCCAGCGAAGGACAAAAGCCTCTGCGGCTTTGAGGTTTGTCCGAGGGTCAGGTATACCCGGGGCGGGGAAATCGATGACTCCCTGGGCGAGAACCGCACGGATACCGCTGGCAGCCACCGCTCTGGCAGCGCCATCTTCGTAGAAATAACCGTCACAGAAGGTGGTGGTACCACTCTTAATCATCTCCACCGCCGCCAGCATGGTGGCCCAATAGACGCTCTGTTCGGTGAGATGAGATGTTTCAGCAGGAAAGATGTGTTCCTGTAACCATTCCTGCAGCGGCAAGTCGTCAGCGAGTCCCCGAAAACACGTCATGGCAGCATGAGTATGCAGATTTATCAGACCCGGCATGACCAGACAACCGGAAGCGTCCAAGAGTTCCGTTGCCTTGATCTCTGCCGCCAGCAGTGAGGCCTCACCCACAGAAACAATGCGATCGCCGACAACAGCCAGAGCCCCATTTTTCAGGATCTCCTTTTTGTCGTTGAAGGTCAGCACGAGGCCACCAGTGATGAGTAGATCCGCAGGAGTCTTAAGATCTCCATCTTTTTTCATCGTTTGGCTGTCCCTCACGCGCTAGTGATCATAACGCTATTGGTCGTTGTCCATTTCGCATTTCTCATTGCGCATTTCTCATTGCAAATTGAAGGATCTTTTTTCCAAGGACATTTAATAGAATGTAAAATGATTCATGAGAGATGCGAAATGATAGATGTTCCGGTGCGTAATTGTTACTGCCTGCTGCCTTCTGCCGTCTACCTGCTGCCTTCTGTCCTCTGCCTGCTGCCCAATGCCTGCTTAACCGGTTTAGCTGGTTTAGCCTGTATTATTCAGCTGTCAGCTATCAGCGTTCAGCCATCAGCCAAAGAAAATCCCCAATCAGCAATCCAAAATCTCCGCGTCTCCGTCTCATCCCATCTCCGTGTCGATCCACTTTGCCCCATGCTCTATGCTCTATGCCTTCTAAAATCTGCAATCTAAAATCTAAAATCCACCCTCTGCCTTCCCAAATCCGCAATCCGCAATCCCAAATCCGAAATTCTTCCTGCTGCCTACTGTTTTATCCTCTTGGCTATCGTCCGAACCTCTGCCATTATCTGTCCAATATCCAGAGTGAACAATTCACGGTTTCGCATCAGCATCCGGCCGTTGGCGATGGTTAGCGTGACGTCAGCAGCGGAAACTGCGTACACCAGATGAGAATACATATTATAAAGTGGAGTTAAATGCGGCCTCTCCAAGTCCAATCCAATGAGATCAGCCTTTTTGCCTGGCTCCAAACTTCCTACCTTGCTCTCAAGTCCCAGTACTCGGGCGCCTCCCCTGACGGCTAAGTGCGCCACGGTCTTTGCTCCCATAACGGTAGGATCGAGCCGATGGACCTTGTGAAGCTTGGCGGCCGTGTCCATTTCTGCCAACATGTCCAAGTTGTTGTTGCTGGCACAGCCGTCCGTCCCCAGAGCTACGGGCACACCCCGAGCCAATAGTTCAACCGCAGGAGCCACACCGGAAGCCAGCTTCATATTGCTCTCAGGGTTGTGCACCACGCGTACCCCGCGTTCAGCGAGCAAATCCATCTCTTCTTCATTGAGGACAACACAATGGTCGGCAATGAGGTGCGATGTCAGAAGCCCAAGTTTTTCCAGATGCATTACCGGCGAAGTCCCATAGAGCTCCTTAACCTGATCCACCTCATCCTGCGACTCTGAGAGGTGGATGATCATAGGGACCTGAAATTGTTCTGCGATTTCATTGCAGGCGTGCAACAGCTCCGGGGAGCACGTGTACACTGCGTGCGGCTCTACGGCTACTGAAACCAGCGGATCGTTCTCCCATTCGCGGATGAGATCTCTCGTGAAAGCAAGACCCTGCTCCGGAGGGCCGTAATTGGGAGAGGGAAAGTCGTAGAGAACTTCACCTACCAAGGCACGCATGCCAGCTTCATGAGCAGCCCTGGCCACCTGGTCTTCAAACAAATACATGTCGCAGAAAGTTGTGGTCCCCCCGAGGATCATTTCAGCGCAGGCAAGCAGAGTTCCCTGGTAAACCAACTCTCTACTGATTTTTTTTTCGGCGGGGAAGATGTGTTCGTTGAGCCAGACAGAAAGCGGGAGGTCATCGGCGAGTCCCCGAAAACATGTCATTGCCGCATGGGTGTGTGCGTTGATTAGACCAGGCATGATCAACCCCCCCGCCATATCCAGTTGCTCACGTGGTTCGAGATGCGCAGGCCAGGGGTTTTCAGCTCCAACCCAAAGGATTTCGTCATCACGGATGGCCACTCCTCCTGGATGAAAGATGTCATCCGAATCATTCAGGGTCAGCACCATGGCATTGTGGATCAGCAGATCAACTGGTATCTTGGTCTCGGGAGTCATTTCTTCATTGGTCATTTGTCATTTCTCATTGCAAATTGAAGAACCTGTTTCTTAAGGACATTTCATAAAAATGTAAAATGATAAATGAGCGATGCGAAATGCGAAATGTACCTACTGCCTGCTGCCCGCTGCTTGCTGCCGGCTGCTTTTAGATCCTTTTAAGTATCTCCTCCACCAACCGCACCAGCTGAGGCTCAGCCCCCTTTGCTGTGGCAATGACCTGCTCAATGGGAGCCGGCTGGTAGTCATCCGGTATGTTTACGTTGGTAATTACTGACAGCCCCAGAACCCGGAGGCCAGCATGCACGGCAACAATCACTTCGGGTATAGTGGACATTCCCACAGAATCAGCGCCGATGAATCTGAGAAAGCGAGTTTCGGCGGCGGTTTCCATGCTTGGACCGGCAACACCCACGTACACACCGCGATGGACTTTGATGTTCAAATCCTCTGCAGCCTCCTCAGCCATTTGTATGAGTTCCCGGCTGTACGGCTCAGTCATATCCGGGAAACGTGGTCCCCACTCTTCTACGTTATCTCCTCTCAATGGGTTTTGCCCGGTGAGATTGATATGGTCACTGATGAGGACAAGATCACCCGGTTGAAAAATAGGATTGAGTCCGCCAGCAGCATTGGAGATAAGCAGAGTCTTTACGCCCATGGCCGCCATAACCCTAATGGGAAAGGTGATTTCCTTTGGTTCGTAGCCCTCGTAATAATGAAAACGGCCCTGCATGGCCATTACCCGTTTACCCCCCAGATTACCGAATAGCAATCGCCCCACATGGCTCGTAACCGTGGACACCGGAAAATGTGGAACCTCCCCATATGGAATTGTTACAGCAGCCTGGATTCTATCGGCCAGCCCCCCTAAGCCCGTTCCAAGAACAACGCCTATCTGCGGCTGAATGTCGCTTTTGCTCTTGAGGAAAGCAACACTCTCCTTAACCTGACCAAGCTGGCCCTTCATGCAAACCTCCTGTCACTTGTAACCGTGGGTGGGCCATGCCCACCCTACGCCACACGATCGCGGTTAGAAAGGGGCTTCCACAGCAGGACCTCACTGCTGCCCCTGCGTCCTGTCTTCCTTAACGCACCAATGCCATGAGGCGGTTAATTCGTTAGTGTCCATCCGAAAACTCGGTTTAGGGCTGTCATTCTGAGGAGTAAAGCGACGAAGAATCCCGTGTTTAAAAGGTCGGGAGGAGATTCTTCGCTCCGCTCAGAATGACGGTGGGCCGTTTTCGGATGGAAATTAGTTGATTCGTCAAATCGTAAATCGTCAACGGTCTCTAAAACTTGAACGATGTAACTAATTTTCTAATTCTCTAATCCTCTAATTGCCTGAACTGCCTGCTGCCCGCTGCCTCCTGCTCTCTGTCCTCTGCCCTCTGCCCTCTGACCTCTGACCATTGACCGGTTAACCCGTCCCGCTTGCCTTCTCAAGAAATGCCTCCAGGCTTTGCGGATCCTCTACGTTGTAGACCTCCACATTGCGGTCAATTTGCCGCATCAGACCACGGAGTACCCTTTTGGGCCCCACTTCAACAAACCCCCGATGCCCGTCATTGATCAATCTTTCCATTGATTGCTGCCAGCATACCGGGGCGCATAGTTGCCTGACGAGATTCTCTCTGGCAGCATTACCGCTTTGCACATAATCACCGTCCACATTGGCCACCACCGGGATTTGCGGATCTCGGAACGTTTGCATAGCCAATTCAGGTTCAAACTGCTCCTTGGCGAGCTCCATACACCGACTGTGCCATGGACCGCTCACATTCAGACGCACACACCTTCTTGCCCCCTCAGATGTTCCCAGCTCCATTGCCCTGAGAACACCTTCTTCTTCACCACTGACGATAACCTGTCCCGGTGAGTTATAGTTGGCCATCTCAATGTCACACGTCACACAGATCTCACTTATTTTCTCTGTAGGCAGATTGAGAATGGCCGCCATGGCCCCAGGATACTGATCCGCGGCCTCTTGCATAAGCTGTCCCCGGAGTCGTACCAATCTCAGCACAGCCCTTTCTTCAAGAACTCCAGCGAGATGCAGGGCACTATATTCTCCAAGGCTATGACCTGCTGTAGCAGCAGCCTTCACGCCCCGGAGCCTCAGCACCATTGTACATGCCATGTTGATCAGGGTGATTGCAGGTTGCACATTGTGGGTGAGCACAAGTTCGTCCTCTGGCCCCTCGAAACAGAGCTTTTCCATGTCCATCTTGAGAATCTCTTCGGCCCGACCAAAGAGGTCCCGGACCTCCTGATACTCGTCATAGAAAGCTTTACCCATGCCAACGTATTGTGAACCCTGTCCAGGAAAGAGAAAAACCAGACCTTGGCTACTCATAAAAACTCCTCTGAATCTTTGCAAAAGCCAAAACAGAAGTCTAAAAAAAAGCAAAGTTTTTTCATTAAAAAGTGAGCATGCACCGTTGTCAAGAAAAAACCTTTCGTTACCTGTCCCTTGAACAACCTGGTTACCGGTCATATAATCCTGGAAATATCTCTATTTCGTTTCGGTTTCAATCGGTGAGGGAAAAGGGTGACACGGAGATCCGGTGAGCAGTAAACAGTAACCACTGTCCAGAGGGCAGCCCCGCGACTTCGCTCCCCGAGACTTCGCTCCCCGCGACTTCGCTCGGGACAGGCGGGACAGGCGGGACAGGCGAGACAGGCGGGCAGCTAGCAGCAGGCAGTGTTTGCGTTTAATATTGTGTATTTCTCATTGCACATGTAACAATCAAAGCCATGGCGAAATTTTGTCTCAATGCCAAACACGAGATAAGAAATGACAACCACCAGGGAGGACACCTATGAAGCGAAGACTCTCGTTTGTGACCGTTCTCGTTTTTCTTACACTACTTACTTGTATGCTACCACCCGTCTCTGCACAAAACTACGGCCAGCTCCGTGCCTTGAAAAGGAGGGCGGCTACTGTAACCCGCCAGAAAAATGAATTTGTCGCCCGGGTGCTACGTTCCTATGAGATTCCATATCAAATCACTGAGCAGGGCTTTGTAGCTCGACTGCAGATAGAGAGCCACTGGTTTGATGTAGATCGTATAGAGATTGTGCCTGTAGCACGTGAGGGGGAAAATGGTTTCCAGGTTGTGGCCCATGAAATCTTCTTCTACACGGAAAGTGATACTCTGCATCTGGTCTCGCCGCTCATCATACGCTAACGACACCGCACACCGTGTTCATGGAGTCCGGTAACCATTACTCAGTTGATTCGATAGTTTGTTAATTTGTTGATTAGTGTCCATCCGGAAAGTATCAATTGTTATTCTGAGCCCTTCAACCCATTCGATGAACTCAGGGCAGGCAGGCTCAGAGCCTGCCCTGCCTGTCCCGGGCTTGTAGCGGGGAGCTAGTCGAAGG
>CAYFXH010000040.1:0-30315 GCA_964346905.1 uncultured Desulfobacteraceae bacterium
AGGATACGGCTAAACGAAAATACAAAATCCTTGGACGTAACCTCACGTCCGTTGTGAAATTTTACTCCCTTGCGAAGAAAGAACGTATAGGTCCGGTGGTCCCGGGAAATCTTCCATACCCGAGCGATGGCAGGAACGATGTTAAGATCTTTATCAAATTCCACCAATCCGTCAAATACGTTCATCGCCACATTCACAGCATAAATGCCGGTGATGAACGCAGGGTCGAGAGAAGAAGGTTCGCTAGCTAGCGGGATACGGTACTCGCCACCGTATTGTTTAATCTCTGCGACACCGTTAGCAGGTTGGAAACCCCACAACACGAACATTACAAGAAAAGCCAGCTTCCAAGGGCCACGACAGTTTAGACCATTACGCTGTAACATGGCTTCTCCTTTCCTGTTGACCACACCCTTTAAACAACATCATGGGTGGTAATATTGAAGGGAATAATTTTATGGGATGGGGTAGTGCTCAATAGCGTTATCCCTTCTTCTTGCAAGATCTTCAAAAAAACGTCCACCACCTCCGAATCAAATTGGCTGCCTTTGTTTTTTTCCATCTCACCCTTGATGGCTGCCTGGTCTAAAGGCGCGCGGTAGGCACGTTTTGACCTCATGGAATCAAAGGAATCAGCAACGATGATTATCTTCTCTGCCAAGGAGAGTCGGTTTCCGTAAAGACCGTCAGGATATCCCTTCCCATCTTCCCTTTCATGGTGATGTCGTACGATCTTACATTCCTCTCGCAACGAGAATATAGGTTTGAGGATTTCTTCCCCGATCACTGGATGCTTTTTGATGTTGGCCCATTCGTTTGCTTCGAGAGATGTGCTTTTATTGAGAATGCTTTCCATGACACCAATTTTGCCGAGATCATGGAGGAGGGCTGCGTTATAGAGCACCTTGAGTGACCGACCATCCATATGCATCTCTCTGCCGATCTTCATGCACACCTCGGCGACCCGCTCAGCATGACCATGGGTATATTCGTCCTTAAACTCGAGGGTCTTGGCCAAAGACTTAATGGAACTGAGATAGGCGTCTTCCAGCTTGACGAAGAGTTTTTTATTCTCCAGCGATGCAGCGGCATGTCTGCTCAGGACTGATAGAGTTTGCATTTCAGCAGGGTCAACCGTTCCCTTCTTTCTCTTTCTGGTTAGATTAATGAACCCCTGCAGGGTATCGGCCTGCTGCAACGGTATGGAAAGCATTTCCAATTCTGGATCAGACTCAAGTCGCATGGTGAAAAAGGGCATATCATTCCTGAAATGCTCCAGTTGTAGAAGCAAGGGTCGTATGCCCTGTTCAGTGAGTAGGGACTCATAGTGTTCGTTGGCTTGTTCATCAGACTGGGTGTCACCAGTAAGGTTGGAGCAGTACAGCTCTTTATTTTTCTCCCCGGCAGTGGCCACTATCCGTGCCTGATTATCCTGATCGAGTAACGTGAGGAAACCTTCACGAGCCCCGGTTGCAGTCAAAGCGGCTTCCAGAATCAAATCGTAAAGCTTCTCCTGATTTTGGAGGGAATTCATGGCCTGGCTCACTTGAAACAGACTCTGGAGGCGCTGATTGCTTTGGGTTAACTCCAGGTTGGTATCGGTAAGAAGTTGAATGTGTTCTTTTAAGGTTTCCTGCATTGAAGCGAAACGATTGCCAAAAAAACCGATTTCATCACTGGTGCTAATCCGTATTTGTCGTTCGTACTCTCCATTTGAGATGGCCTCGACACTCTTGACGAGAGCACCAATTGGGCTGGTGATCCGGCGAGCTAACAAAAGTGAGCTCAAGCAGCCGGCGATAAGCGCAACCAGCCCCAAGACGAACAACGTTGTCCGTGTTTGTTGGATTGCTGCCTGCATATTTTTGAGCGAAAAACCGACTCGCACCGTACCCCACTTTTGGTCTTGGAGTACTATGGGTACGGCAATGTCACAAAACTCATTCTCAGCCCCGCCAAACTTTCCATACTGCACCAGCACCTTACCGGTTTGAAGAGCCCGCCTGTTAATGTCACCTTTCAAGACTTCCTGCTCGATGTCGCTGCGTCCGCTGTATGCTGCCACTTCACCGTCAAAAAGCAGGATCATTGCATATGCCAGACCGTTTTCCTCCGTTATCTTCTCTACACTTTGCTCGATGTTCACATAGTTATAGGTGATCAGGTAGTTGGTATTCACCGCGGCCAAGTTTCTGGCAACAGAAATGCCGCTTTTGAGAAATTCATCCAGGATGGATTCGCGCATTCGATGTTCAACCACCAAAATGGTGGCGGACATCAACAAACACAAAAGTATAATGATACCGACCATAAACTTACTGCGCAGCCGGATTTTAATGCCCCCTTTGGGCGCGAGACGACCATCGTGCTCTTTCATAGGGACCCCCTTTCACCGGGTGGGCCAAAACAGCCTATGACCTGCATAGTTGCATGGAGATTCATACGCTGCAAAGCAGTCTACCAACACCGCCAGTGTCGTCGTCTTACCCATCTTGTTCTCCAGGCCTTCTTGAGGACCCTTATATAGACCTCTTTGAGAGCCCCAGTCAGGTTAAGGTCAGCAATGCCTGGAGAGTACTCCAGCTCATTTGCTGTTTCCTTCAAAATCCCGTGTATTTCTTTGGCGCTGAGTTTCGGATCTATGGCCAGCATCATGGCAACGGCGCCGGCTACATGGGGGGTGGCCATGCTGGTGCCACTGCTAACTCCGAAGCCGCCCCACTTCCATACGTTGGTGGACACGATGTCGGTTCCGGGTGCAGTTAAGTCAAGCTCTTTTCCTGAATTGGAAAACTCGGCCATCTCCCCATAGGGCGTGCTGGCGCCCACCGCGATAACCTCCGGGTAACGAGCTGGATACATTACCGAATACCAAGGCAGGTCACCCTCGGTTCCATCTGCAGCACCACCGTCTGCTGCGCCACCGTCCGCGGCACCACCATCTGCGGCACCACCATCTGCGGCACCACCATCCGCGGCACCGCCATCCGCTGCTCCGCCATCGGCAGCTCCACCATCCGCTGCTCCACCATCTGCGGCTCCACCGTCAGCAGCACCACCGTCTGCTGCGCCACCGTCCGCGGCACCACCATCCGCAGCACCTCCGTCTGCGGCTCCACCATCAGCTGCACCACCATCTGCGGCTCCACCATCCGCGGCACCGCCATCCGCGGCACCACCATCTGCGGCTCCACCGTCAGCAGCACCACCATCCGCGGCACCACCATCTGCGGCGGCAACAGGCGCGGGAGCATCCCAGGTGGAATGGTTTCCAACGGCTGCCACCAGGATTACCCCAGACTCGTAAGCCTTTTTAATCGCCAATCTCATCGCCTGACTATCTTCACGATAGCCGATACTCATGTTGACCACATCAATGTCATTATCAATGACCCATTTCAGGCCTATGATGATGTTAACCAGATCGCCAGTGGCATATTTGTCGAGAATCTTCACCGAATAGATTGCGACTCGAGGCGTCAGCCCAAATGGATCATCATCCAGACGACCGCATAGAGTCCCGGCTATGTGCGTGCCATGGCCATTATCATCCCGCGGCAAACCTGGTGACATGGAAAAGACATCAAAGCCGCCTTTCACCTTGCCAGCAAGACTTGGATGAGTAACATCCACGCCGGTATCCAGAATGGCCACCCGTATCTGCTTTCTCCTCATGCGTCGCAAGGCCAGCCGAATTTCCCAAGGCGTGTCATAGGGATCAAATTGGTCTGTGAGTAGTCCTGGGGTTCGAAGTTGCTCATAGAGTTTGAGAATTCCCCATGGACGAGTGTCCTCGAGCGGTTTTGCCACCGGTCGGATAACACTCCAAGACGGCATGGAATCTTGTGCACCGCCATCTGCAGCGCCACCGTCAGCAGCACCTCCGTCTGCGGCTCCACCATCCGCTGCTCCACCATCCGCTGCACCGCCATCTGCGGCGCCTCCATCTGCAGCACCACCGTCTGCAGCGCCACCATCCGCGGCTCCACCATCCGCGGCACCACCATCCGCGGCACCACCGTCAGCTGCACCACCATCTGCGGCGCCTCCATCTGCAGCGCCACCGTCGGCGGTAGCACTGACCGCTTGAATCTGTACCTTCTGATTGCTTTCAACGCTAACCACGCGAGGATCGGCGGCCAGTTCAGCGGAGGAAATGGAGACAGGAGCTTTCAGTATGAGCCCATGTATAAAAGGGAGTTCCATAACAACAGAAACACCGAATTGCTCCCATTGCTGACCATATTGCCGAATCTCCTTCCATGGCACTTCCTCGTGAAAAACAACGATTCTCTTGGAAAAGGCGGGATCTCCGGCATGGGCTGTAGATAAGAGAGGTCCGCCATATATGAACAGGACCCCAAGGACAAGTGATATTCTTATAATGCGACCCATGACTGCCCCCTTTCTTTTAAGCGTTCCCCTGAGAGTTCTCTCCCCCAGGGAAAGCAATCCGAGGTGGATGAGGGTTCCCAAGTCCCTGTTCTCACCAACTCGTATGCAATGAAATAATACGCGTACCCCCACCATGAAGTACTAAATATTTCATTTGTAATACATTACTAGACAAAAAAAATTCCTTAATCAGTAGCACAATATACCTTTGCTTCCCCCATAGTGTTACATGAGATAGGTGTTGAGCCTCTGTAAATCTTCCCCCCTGGGATTGCGAAAAGCCGCACCCACCTGAATCTCGTTTCCGGTGTCACGCATGTGGCGAGCGTTACAGTCAAAGCAGAGTTCCTCTTCCTCCCGCGGGACCTCAAAGCAAAGTTCAAAGTGAGGCAGTTCACCGGTGGAGGCAAATCTAATTTCGGAGCCTTTGGGATACGTGATCAAGACTCCTCCCATCGAGATATCGAGCACCACACTGGGAAAAGCCTCTTCCTTCGACCCTATCTTGAGAAAGGTCCTAGCTGGCATGGTGATCTTCTTTCGGGGAAACCTACGTCGCTCTGTGCCGAACTCCGGTCCCCTCAGAAATCCCTCTTGTGCCAAGTAATCCGTGATGATCTTGTCCAACAAAGAGGCAACGGTACGCCGCTCTCTATTGGCCGCGGTTTTAAGAGCATCTCTGACTCTGCTACTCATTCTCATGCTGTAGACTGCGTCTTTTTTCATGGGCTGGAACTCGCACGCGCTGAGAAACAAAAAGGCCGGATTACCTTGCTCAGGCAACCCGGCCATCCGCCTGCGGCGAACCCGTGGCTTTCCGTCCCCACCTCAAGATGGGTTTGGCTTTGTCAGAGCTCAGAATGACATTTTTCGGGATGTAATCATAATACTATCGGATGCAATACAATGTCAACAAAAAAATGACCTGAAGGTAAATGTTTTTTGGTGTTGCATGTCGGAGGGAAAACGAGAGGTACAGAACCTGCCGACGAAATGGAGAGGCAACTGGAGCGTTACCTAACCCACAATACAACATTTGACAATAGCTTACTTTGCTGTTTTCATTGTACACTAATCAGAGTTTATTACAGTGTATAACAGCTTTACCCGGCTTATTCACGCACCTCAAGGGCTCGTGAATAAGGCAGGTTGGGAGAATCATCATGAAAGCGAAAACAGCGAAGGATATAATGACTCCCCTTTCTGAATATGGAACAATTTCCATGGAGGCTACATTGCATGAAGCTGCCATGGCTCTCGCTGAAGCTCAGAAGGAATACGACCAGAATCTGCGGCAGCACAGAGTGCTTCTCATAGTCAATACGGATGGAGAGGTTGTGGGAAAGATTAGTCAGTTGGATGTCTTGAGAGCACTGGAGCCAAAAGGAGAGCACATCGAAGATTCCCGCTCATTGTCGCGTTTCGGCGTTTCCAGAAAGTACATGAAGCCCATGCTCAACCTGTGCGGGTTTTGGGACAGGCCCCTGATCAATCTCTGCCAAGAGGCAGGTAAGCTCCAGGTAAAGAGATTGCTACATGCCCCGTTAGAGGGTGAATTCGTTGATGAAAATGCTTCGCTCAGCGAGGCAATACACCAACTGGCTTTGGAGCATCATCAGTCCTTGCTGGTAACAAGGGGTAAGAAGATTGTGGGAATTTTAAGACAGAGAGATATGTTTCGGGAGGTTGTTGAGACCCTCAGCGTTTGTGAGTAGTAGATAATCGATGTCTGACAAACTGGCTGATCCATCTTCTTGACAGCGAGCGAGAACTTTCCATGCCCAACGATTTTGAATCCAGTACGGACAGCGACACTTTCCATTGGAAGCGACTTTTTATTCTCGTTTTAGGGATCCTGCTCTTCGCAGTGGTGTATTATTCCCCTCCCTGGTCCGATGCCGTGGATCCCTTGGGAAAGCAGTTTATCTTGACCAGGGAGGGAAAAGGTGCTCTAGCCGTAGCCCTGCTTGGTTCAACCTGGTGGGTCTTTGAAGTGGTACCCATCGGGATAACCAGCCTTGCCATTGCCGTACTCCAGGTCTTTTTCTTTATCCGTCCTGCCAAAGCGGCTTTCACCGACTTTATGGACCCTTCAGTGATGTTCATCTTTGCTTCCATTGTCATCGGCATGGTTTTCACCAAAACAGGGCTGACCAAACGTCTGGCCTACAAGATGCTGCTCATCGTCGGGGAAAAGACCAGCATGATTTACCTGGGCTGCTTCTTAGTGACCGCTGCCCTGACCCACATCATGGCCCATACCGCTGTTGCAGCTACCGTTTTCCCACTCCTCCTCTCTATTTACGGACTTTACAGCGAGGAAGAAAAACCCACCAGATTCGGAAAAGGCCTCTTCATCGGCATGGCCTATGTGGCCGGCGCCGGTAGTATCGTTACCCTTTTGGGTGCCGCCCGAGGTCCCGTTGCCATCGGCTTCTTTAATGATGTGACAGGTAAGGATGTGGGTTTTTTTGAGTTGAGCTATTACATGTTTCCCATTGGCTGGCTCATGGTCTTTTTGCTCTGGGTGTTTTTCATTATCTTTTTCAAGCCTGAGAAGAAAGTTATTCCCGGCTTGAAAGAAAGAGCCATAGAGCTCAACACCCAACTGGGACCTATGACCAACAAGGAGATCCTTGCCGGTTCCATAGTGTTGGGCTGCGTGTTAACTATGTCCTTGCGCTCCTTTATCCCCGCTCTGCAACTCCTTGATAAAACCGCCATAATTGTAACGTCAACCATCCTGTTTTTTGCCGCAGGTATCCTGGATATTAACGATCTGGAAGAAATCCCCTGGAATATAATCCTCCTGTTCGCCGGGGCCATGAGCATCGGTTTTTGCCTCTGGCAAACAGGGGCGGCCGAATGGCTTGCGGTGAAATGGCTTATGATATTCCAGGGTGCAAGCTGGTTTGTTTTTGTCATGGGCATTGCATTCTTTGTCCTGCTCATGACCAACTTTATTATGAACGTTGCTGCCATTGCCATCTCGCTTCCAGTAGCCCTGATTATTGCCCCCTATCTGGGAGTGGGTGCGGAAGTCATCCTGTTTGCTTCTCTGGCGACCGCTGGCATGCCATTTCTTCTCCTTGTGGGAGCAGCACCGAACGCTATCGCCTACGAATCAAAGCAGTTCACCACTGGTGAATTCTTCCTGTATGGAATACCAGCTAGTATCATCCTTATGATTGTGTTGGGTTTTGCGGTTTTCTTTCTCTGGCCTCTGATGGGAATGCCCGTGGGAGCGTCCTGATACACAGCGGCTTCACCGTGCCACCGGGGCCCTTTCAGTTCACGTTCTGAAGTAAAAAATCCACGCTCGAAAGAGGTGGATTTTGTGTTGCAGTAATGGAACCGTTCAGTCAGCAAATCCCTCCCTGCCCTGTCAAGGTACGACTGATTCTGAGAGAAAGCTGAGACAAGGAAACTATTCGGTCTGGGCGAAGGGGGCGGAATATCCACCCTTGGGTGCGATCAAGCCTTTGGCCTGTACAGAAGTACCGGCCGAGTGGTGCGCCGAATGATCTGGAGCGATTTCTCACTCAGGATGTTGAAACGACCCGACTTGCCAAACCCCTGAGCTCCCAAAACAACGAGGTCGTAGTTGTCCAGGGTTATCTCCCGTACCATTTCCTCCACCACATTGCCTGAGATGAGCTTGGTCTGAGGCTGGTGTTCCAGCTTCTTGAGGGTGGACTCTCCCTTGAGGACGCAGGCGTCAGCAAACTCCTGGCTTTCTTGGTTCTCTATATCTCTGACATGCATGATCGTGATTTCCGGCTTCTTTCGGAGTAACATCGGGGCAATGAAGTCAAGGGCTGACTGGTCACAGGAAGAGCCAGAGTATGCCACCAGAACCCGATTAATATTTCTGAGTTCCCGAACAATGAGCACGGGTCGGCGAGCGTGGTTGATGACCTGGGTGTGCACCTGCCCCAGGAGGATCTCCCGGAGTGGTGAGGAGTGATGACAGCCGAGCACGATGAGGTCGACATTGTTGTCGCTGGCTTCCCGGAGAATCACCTCCGCTGGATCTCCCACCAGTATCCTGGGTTCACACGGAACCTTGCCCTCAAGACAGATCTCACAGGCATCGGCAATAGCGTCCTCAACCTCTTTGGCTTGCTCATCTATTTTCTTCTTGTGATCCTTTTTCAGAAAGGGAACATCAAAGTCTTCAAGAATAATATTCCCCACGTCCTTCTTTACATGGATGGCGTCCACCTCGGCGTCGAAGTGCTCCACCAAGTGGCAAGCATACCGCAAAGCCAGGCGGGATTCCAGATCTCTATCCACTGCGACAAGAAGCTTCATACATCTTCCTTTTCCTTTTTTGGTGAATCAAGCAAACAAGGAATTCCCCATGAAGAATCCGCCATCATGAGGGTCCCGCATTACCATTTTCGTCAACAACAAGAAGATAGTCATTGGGAGGGATGCTTGCACACTGTGGGATCCAACGAAATCTCCACCATAGACAAACTGGACCTTTTCTCTCAGGGGCGAGACCGAGTCAATGTACCAAATCTTCGGAGCACGTGCAAGATTTAACAAACCTTACCCATTTCTGGTAATACCACTTTTGGGTAAGTCTGGGCGCCACCATGAAAGGAAAATACTATGCTAGAATGATGGGTGAAGCTTTGAGATGTACGATTCCTTTTACACCTGTTATCCGGAGAGCAAGCACATGCAAAAGAGCCTCATCACCGAAGAGATGATTCAACAGGCCAAGGTTTTTCACGGTCACATGTGTCCGGGACTTGCCTGGGGCATCCGGGCCGCGGAGGTGGCCTTGCGCGACATTGGCCTCCACGCCCAAGATGAAGAGGTGGTGGCATTGGTGGAAACCGACATGTGTGGGGTCGATGCCATTCAGGTTCTCACCGGCTGCACCTTCGGCAAAGGCAATCTAATCCACCTGGACTACGGCAAGAATGCTTTCACCTTCTATCGCCGTTCGGACGGCAAGGGTATCCGCATTGTTACCAGGCCCGAAGCACTCGCTCCACCAGATCCTGAATGGGAAACGTTAAGAGATAAGCGTGAGGACGAAAACATCACCCCGGAAGAACACCATCGCTTCTGGGAATTGCACGAGGTCCGTTCTCGGCAGATTCTAGACACCCCCTTGGAAGAACTCTTTGAATTCAAACAGCCACAGAGAGAGATGCCTCAGCAAGCCCGCATCATGGACAGTCTGCCCTGCGAGTCCTGTGGCGAACAAGTTATGGAATCCCGCGTCCGCCGCTTTGTGGGAATGAATCTTTGCATTCCCTGCTTTAAACGGTTGGAAGAACGCTAGACACATCGGTCTGTGAGATGTGGGGACCGCCCCTCTCCCGCAGCGCTTCGCCTCGTCCACAAACGGTTTTCGTCCACACCTCAAAGATTTCTTATGGCCCGCCGGTTGCCAGGCTGCGTACCCAGCTAGCACATCGCCATTTCTTCGGAGTGAAACATGCACATTCTGGGGACGTGACTGTTGGGAGGCGGTGCAAAGAGAGTACACCCGGGTGGTTCTCTTTTCCCCGGTAACTCACGAGTCCTTGCCGGTACGGCCCTGATTGAGTGTCGTAAGATCTTTCCCGTCTGGGGTTTCACTGGGGCTGGAGGTTGAGGAGAAACCTGAGCGATTCGTTTTTGTTAACCCCTTGGGGGCACATTTTCCATCCAGGCACGCAGTGCTTTTGCTAGTTCTCCGTCCAGATTCTTGACAATTTCGTACTCTCGCAAAGCGGAACCCTTATCGCCGAGTAACCAGTAGGCCTGGCTCAGATACCTGTGCACCTGGGCGGAATTGGGCATGATGCGAACCGCCTCGGAAAAATGAGCGATAGCCTGCCTGAGCCTCCCCTGCTCTGCCAACGCAAGGCCCAGGTTGCCCCGCGCCTCGCCATAGTCGGGATTGATCCGCAACGCCTCCGAATAATGGTGCATCGCCTCTTCGAGTTTCCCCTGCCGCGCCAGTGCGAGCCCCAAATTGTTATGTGCCATGGCAAAGTCGGGATTGATCCGCAACGCCTCCGAATAATGGTACATCGCCTCTTCAAGCTTCCCCTGCTGCGACAGTACGAGCCCCAGGTTAAGGTGCGCCAAGACGAAGTCGGGATTGATCCGCAACGCCTCGGAGTAGTGGTGCATCGCCTCTTCAAGCTTCCCCTGCCGCGCCAGTGCAAGCCCCAAATTGTTATGTGCCATGGTAAAGTCGGGATTGATCCGCAACGTTTCGAAAAACTGATTCACGCCCTCCTCAAGCCTCCCCTGTTGCGTTAGGGCAACAGCAAGGTTATGGCGTGCTGAGGCGTAGTTCGGTCTGATCTGCAATGCCTCGGAGTAATGGTTCACCGCCTCCTCGAGATTACCCTGCTGCGACAGGGCAACACCGAGGTAATTATGCGCTTCGGCACTGAGGGGATCCGCGCGAATGGCCCGTTGAGCGGCTTGAACAGCTTCTTCCATTTCCCCCATCTGCAGGAAGGCGAGAGTCTGATGAGAGTAGGCCAAACCATCCTCAGGCTTCAGGGTTAGGTGTTGGCTGATCTTGGCGGCCTGGAGTTGAGCACATGCTGTCTTTGTGTACCCATCTGGAAACATATCGTAATCCAGCACCAGAGCCTGGTTACAGTATCCTTGCACAATTTCAAGATATCTCTCCCGTTGAGCAAGGGTGGCATCGGTGAGATCAACGCTCTTGAACGGGGGCGAAGGGTGATAGCTACTCACCAAGAATTCCACCATATCCAGCAACGCATCCGTAGTGGTACTTTGTTCTATAATCGCTTTTGTTTGCGGGGAGAGCCAACGTCGGTCCATCATGCGTTTTTCGATGGAAAGATCATACCGATGAATTTGTTTTGGTGCGAGAAATTCAAGGCGTGGCCAGGTGTCCGTATGGAGCGGCCCTGGTCCGAACAGCTTGCTGAGATCCTCAGTGACAATCAGATGAGAGAGCAGCCGTGGATCCTTGAGAGAGATGTTCCTGGACTGTTTGGTGTAGTGGATGTTTCTCTCGGCTACTGCGGGGTTGAAACGATTCTTTCCGGTAAATCCCACCAGTAAATAATCATCTGGATGCGCTGCCAACAGCACGCTCTCTGGAAATACCTTTGTGAAGTTTCGGCCGACCAGGGCAAAGGTAGACCAGTCCATGTCGTAGGAATGGATCCATTGAACCACTATTCCATGCTCCCGGAGACTGTCTCTGACCGTCTGGAAGAATTCCAAGGTAAAAAGATTTGCAAGTCCAGCCATCCAGGGGTTGGAAGGTCCGCAAATGATCACGTCATACTTCTCGCGGGTAAGGGTAAGGTGATTTCGGCCGTCCTGAACGATCAAGCGGGTTCTGGGATCGCTGAGGACCTTGTTATTCCAGGGGGTAAACACCTCAGAGGCCTTGACCACCTGGGTGTTGATTTCCAGTACGTCCATTTGTTCCACAGGATAAAGGAGCACTTCACCGGCAGTCATGCCGCTGGCCAGTCCCAAAACCATTACCTTTTCTGGGTTGGGGTGAAACAGCAGGGGAACGTGGGCAAGAAGGCTTTGGGTAAGCCTGTCTCCGTGGGATGATGCGTCCGCTTTGCCACTGATATACATCGAGTATTCCACCATACCCAGGCTGTCGGTGGTTTTTCCCACCGTAGTGAATCCACCGATACCGTCCCCATAAAAAATAATCTCCGGGATGTTTTCGTACTGGGCCAGAACTGTCGGACCACGCCGCAAGGCGTCAAGCCATGAGGTGGAGACAAGGTACTGTTCCATCAATGTAACATTTCGGTACCGTCCGAATGAAAGGAGCTTGCGATTCCATGAGGGAAATTGGCTGAAAAGAAATATACCCGCAAGAGCAATCAGCGAAAGGGAGAACCAATGGCGACGGCTCCTTTTTGTCTGCGATAACACCGCAGCCAGGGCCGTAAAGGCCAGGGCGAACTGAATGGCCATGGCAAGCCGCAACCCGTTCTCTTTGCCCAAGAAAGGAATGAGAACAAACCCAGCTAAAAAGGAGCCCAAAATCGCACCGACGGTATTTAACGCATAGGCTGTACCGATTGATTTCCCAATCAGGGGCAAGGACCGGGCGTAGATGCGGTTAACTAAGGGAAACGTGCCGCCCAGCAACACGGTGGGACCGAGCATGATAAAAAACAGCAGGACAATTTGAACGAGGATCATTTCACCAAACTGATCTTGAAAGGTGTAGATCAATTTGGCAAAGAAGAACTGACTGTTTCCGAGAAACTGGCTTACAAAGAGAGCCAGGCAGGCTGCAGCGAGTTGCGTTCCAGCCAGCAAGAGAAAAGGTTCCTTGACCCGGTCGCCGAGCCAGCCAAAAAAGAGACTTCCCAAAGCCAGTCCGATGATGAATGTGGCGACCACCAGAGTAAAGGAATAGGTGGTGGGGCCGATGATAAGCGCGAGGAGCCGCACCCAGATAACCTCATAGGCCATGGCAGCAAATCCTGATACGGCGAAGATCCAAAGGGCCCACCTGAGGGCCGGCTCACCGGTCTTTTCACCTGGAGACGGCTGGGGACTCGGTTGCTCCCGCGATGTAATCTGAGCCACCTCTGTCCCTGACGTCTGTGGGGCGGAAGTCGGTAAGACTCGACCCAGTAGGATGCACAAAAACCCCACGAGAATGTTAATCGCCACCGCCACAAAAAGTGTTCCCCATACACCGATGCTATTGATAAGAAAAAAACCGCAAAGGAGAGCGCCCAACGCGGCACCCACCGTATTTAATCCGTATAGACGCCCGGTACGCAGCCCTAAATGATCCAAATGGGTCACATAGAAGCGACACAGGACCGGTAGGGTGACTCCCATAAGAGAGGTCGGCAGGATGAGGAGCAGAGAGCACACCAGGAAGGTAAAGAGCTGGTACACCCAGAAGTATTGAAAAAGGTTATTGTACGCCAGCACATATATGGGTTTGGCCATACCCAACAGCAGGGGGAGCAGTAACCCGTAGATACCAATGGCTACCTCCAGGACGCCATACACATATAACAAATGGTTTTTGGAAGTGATCCGATCAATGTGCTTGCCTCCCAGGTAGCTTCCCACGGCCAGGCCGCCCATGAATACCGCCAACACCGTAGCTACGGCAAATGGGGCGCTACCGACGACCTTGTCGATCATCCGCACCCATAGGATTTCGTAGATGAGCCCGGCACCACCCGAGAGCAAAAAACAGGAAAGGATTAGTGCGGAAAGTACCGGCGTAAAACGGCTGGGACTTTCGCTACCTGATTGCGCTTCGGTGTGCGTCTCTGTGGGAAAGGCTTGTGATGCGTTCGCCGGCATAGCTTTGCTCACTTTCACCCGTTATCTGCTCATCGCTCGGCTGCCTTGCGGATAGAGCCTGCTGGAGACGTTCCTGCAAATCGAATGCCAGATAACACCACTTCGTTTCGCCCCTCAAGTCCTTGCATGGAAACCGGAACCGTCTCCCCTGGTTTTCCTTTCCCCCACACAGCCCAACTTGGTGGTTTTCCGCTCCAAGGTTTTCGTAGCAATGCTCACTTGCCTGGGCTCCACAAAGGTTCGTTTACCGGAAGCTCCACCCTTTTTGCCTCTAATCGAAGAGGGAGCGTTGTTTGGGGAATTGTTGACGAAAAGTGGTTGTGGCAAGGTGCGGCCACTCTTCGGAGAGATTCTCTTTCTTGCAGACAAGGGAGAAGAGTCGAGAAATCTGCTCTGCGAATACCCCCTGCCCCTTCAAGCGGAAGCAAAAGCGCGAATCATACAATGTTCCCCCGCGAATTTCCCGTATACGGTTCAGGATTTTCTCTTTTCTCTGGGGAAGGTGCAGGCTCAACCACTCTTGGAAAAGTACCGATACAGCGTGAGGCAGTCGGAGCAAAATGTAGTCCGCGAAACTGGCACCCGCACTAGCCGCAGCAGCAAGAATTGCGGGCAGTTCATGGTCTGTGAGGCCCGGAATTACCGGCGCCACCAGCACACCGGTGGGTACACCGGCCTGGGACAGAGTCTCAATGGCGGCAAACCGACTGGTCGCTGCCGAGGTGCGTGGCTCCATGATCCGGCTCAAGCTGGGATCCAGCGTGACCAGGGACAAACAAACCGCCGCCGCCTGATGTCGTGCCAGCTCGGCAAGTATGTCCAGATCCCGCGTTACCAGATGGTTTTTGGTAACGACCTGCACCGGATTTCGGAACTCTGCGAGCACCTCCAGACACTTTCTGGTGAGCTTGAGAGTTCGTTCCACCGGTTGATAGGGATCGGTAACGCCGCTCAGCGTCAGAATCTGAGGCCGCCAACGAGATGCCGAGAGCTCGCGCCGCAGCAACTCTGGTGCTTTTTCCTTGACCAAAATCTTCGTCTCAAAATCAAGGCCGGCAGAAAAACCCAGATATTCGTGGTATGGCCGGGCGTAACAGTAGCTGCAGCCGTGTTCGCAACCCCGGTAAGGGTTGACACTGGCCTCATACCCCAGATCGGGGCTGTGGTTGTACGAGATAATGGAACGGGAGGAATCCTGCAAGAACTGCGTCGATGGCGCAGGATCTTCTGGGCCCATCTGGTCCGGATCGCGTTCGTAGTGCAGGCTCTCAAATCGACTGGGGGGATTGTCAACCGCACCCCGACCACGAATTGGGACGTGCTCTTTCGCCATTGTTACACCCCCCCAGCTGGTAGGTCGAAACTGGCAGCAAGCCTTGACCCGAGGCACAAAGTATAACCGCGCATGGCCTAAGGCACAAGTAAAGAAAGTGAAGAGAAGACTGCATCATGCCTGATGCCTGAATTACTGGCTCCTCAATCCTTACGCTCTGCTGCGGTTGTGAGCTCTGCCTGCCCAATGGAATCCTCCACAGGAGGTCCTCGAAGCGGAATTCCATTGGGCCTCTCCCGGGGAATGCATCGGTTTTTTCATGCCACCGGGGTGAGAGATAAAACCTGCTAGCTCTTCACCGGGATCACTCCATGGACCCTCGAATCAAGAGCCATTTCCGGGCCTTTATCTGGCAACACGTTGCCCTCTGCCCAATAGTCTGGCATACCATTTGCCTATTATCCAGACGGACTCCTCAACCACCTTTTGAGCAATGCTTGAGCGACAGCAGTTTTTTTCTTGTTCACGGCCTACTTGGACTCGTTCGGTAGCCCAAGTGATGCGGTAAAACTCTGCTTTTGGGAGTATATCTATGGATACATTCAGGTCACTCAAAAGACACCATCACGCCAGAACCGAGGTCAGGTGGCGGGTATATTTCTTTACGGCTCACACCCAAATCGAGGGTGAGACAGTAAACATCAGTCCAGAAGGTGCTCTGGTTTCCTGTCAGGAATTGCCTCCCCCCGAGGACAATTTTCGCATTGTGATCAAGCCGCCCGATCGCTATCCACTGGATATCACCGGCAAGCTAGTATGGACCACGGTCTGTTGTTCCACCGACGGCACCGAAAGTGTTGGTGCTGATGTCCAGTTTATCTCCATCTCTGAAACAGACCGCCACTACCTCCAAAGTGTGATTATCGACCACGCTGAACCAACCATTGATGGTATGGCTCAGAAACACACGGGTCGCCCCGAGGCTGAGGTAGGGAAAGAACCCGGGCCAGTTCACGTACCGAATATTGCCGATGTTCGCTTACCGGTGTTTTACAACAGGGACGGGAAGACGGTGAAGGCCATTGGCAGTCGCTTTTCCACCAAAGGTTGCCATCTGTATACCAAGTTGGCCCCTCCCACGGGAGCAGTGTTTTCGCTGAAGATGAAAAATCCCCGGACCGGTAAAGCAATTCAGGTTGACAGTTCGGTGGTTCAATGTAAGCGTTGTGCAGTGAAGGACCATTGGGGCATGGTACTTCGTTTTATGAATTTGACTGGGACAGTCAGAGAGGAAATCCGGCAAATCTTACAAGACGCCTCGGCTGTTGCCGGAATTGAAAAGGGACCGAAATACATAAAGAGTAAGATAGGGCAGACCATCCTGAGACATTTCAACCGGAAAAGGACCATTCACTAGCAGAACAGCCAACACTGCCCAGATGTAACCTTAGACGGTTTACCGTTGACAGCCTTCCTGCTGGGTGGCCCCCGTCTCGGCCAACCTCCCCGTGTTGATGAGGTGACGGTCACGAACCCATCCCATTTTCCGCACATAAAAAGGGAACGGTAGTGTTTCATCGCAGCTTTGCCCACCAGTCCCGTGGATGCTGCAGGCACAGCCGCCATGGAGAGATTCCAAGATCCACCACCCCCCGGATCAAGCAAGATCTGTAATCCCAACACCTGAACGAACCCGAGTTCCCATCCGATCATTCAGAGTTTGTGAATTTTCTTGATACGCGGGATGACTCCCCCACTGAACGTTATCAAGGGTACAATGGTGAGCCTATTAAACGATGCCACACCTGTATCAATACAGAATTCTTCGACTAAATGGGGATCTTCTGCATCAACAATCCAAAGAAAGGTGTGTTCGAGGGCAGAATGGTACTGACCAACAATTTCATTGATCTTGTACTTTCTCGCGGTGCTCTGCACATCACTTTCGGCAAGAGCGATTACACCCTTAGCTACCTCTCCATTGTTCAACGGGCATGACTCAGTGGTATGGCTGCCGTAAATACCGTATAATGCCATCCTACTCTCCTTTTCTGGTGCGTATAGTGTTAGGTAAGCATGCTACAATAGCGTGTCAACGGTGAAGAAAGCTCAATGCAGCTGATCCGCCTTGGCCGAGGCTTCGACGCGGCCGCTGATCTCGGCCGCCACAGAGATTTCACATGACAAAAGATTTCACCACAACAAGCAAAGCCTTGGACAATGTTGTTGCCGTTGCAGACCAATTCAAACCCCAGGGCAAGGTCACCGACATCCAGGAATATGGAAATGGCAATGTCAATGACACCTTCCTGGTAACCCTGGATTCCAAAGGCGACAAGCACTTTATCCTGCAACGCGTCAACAGGAAGGTGTTTCGTCAGCCGGAACTTGTCATGCTGAACATGCGTACCTTCACCGAGCATGTGTACAGGCGTCTGCAGCGTGCCCCCCTCAGCCCAGGCCGCCGCTGGGAGGTGGTGCGCGTGCTGCTGGCACGAAACGGCCAGGACCACTGGATTGACCCCAAAGGCTCGTTTTGGCGAGCAATCAGCTTTATTGATGGTTCGCAGTCCTTTGACACCATTCAAGATATCAACCACGCCAGCGAAGTCGGCTATGCCCTCGGCATGTTCCAGAACCTCCTCAGCGACCTGCCCACTGGAGAACTGGCCGACACGTTGGAGGGGTTCCACATCACGCCGCGCTACCTTCTCCACTATGATGAGGTCGTGGCGAAAACCAGCGGGAGCACATCCCTGGAAGTGGCTTATTGCGTGCAGTTTGTCAGTGAGCGAAGAGCTTGGACGGACGTCCTTGAGAATGCCAGAGCGCAAGGAAGGCTGCGTCTTCGCCCGATTCACGGCGATCCAAAGGTCAACAACGTCATGGTGGACACCACCACCGGACAGGCCATCAGCATGGTCGATCTGGACACCGTCAAGCCCGGGCTGGTTCAGTATGATATTGGCGACTGCCTCCGCTCGGGCTGCAATCCCCTGGGAGAAGAAACCGAGCAGTGGGAGATGGTTTACTTCGAACCCGAAGTTTGCCAGGCCATCCTCCAAGGATATCTCTCAATGGCAAGAGATTTCCTCACCGAGAACGACTATGAATATCTGTACGACGCAATCCGGTTGATCGCGTTCGAGCTGGGACTAAGATTCTTTACCGACTATCTAGAAGGCAATGTGTACTTCAAGGCCAACCACCAGGAACACAATCTTGCCAGGGCGCTGGTCCAATTCAAGCTGACCGAGAGTATCGAAGCCCAGGCAAAAGCCATTCACACCATCATCCAGGACATGAGATGAACACCCAAAGTTTTTCCCTGCAGCCATTTCCCCCAGTCAGCTCACTGCCCTCTGCAAAGATCACAGGCAACATCGCCAGGCGCGCCAATACACTTGTCATCCGCTTTGCACTCCTCGGCCATCTCGCGGAGCTGGTGATTCCTGCGAAGGGTGACATGCCAGCCCGCAAGAACAAGCTTTGGGAAGAAACGTGTTTGGAATTCTTCCTCGCTCTCAAGAATGCACCTCGGTATTGGGAATTCAACCTCTCGCCGGCCGGGCACTGGAATGTCTATCGGTTTGCAGCCTATCGGCAAGGAATGCAGGAGGAAATGGCCTTCACCTCACTCCCCTTTCGGGTGGAGAACCAATCGGACTCTTTGCTGCTTGCTCTGGAACTCGATTTAGATAAGATCGTCCAGGCAGACCAGGCTCTGGAGGTTGCCATCAGCGCCGTCATGCAACACAGAGACGGCCAGCTGACTTACTGGGCGTTGGCCCACCGCGGTCCACAGGCCGACTTTCACCGGCGAGACTGTTTCCTCGTCGAATTGTAAGACATGCTCCATCCTGGTGGGGATAGAGCATAATTGGGGCAGCCCTGAGATGGAGCGGTTATACTATGTTCTGCACATGAATTAGGAACGGTATTATTTCATGACCATCCCCAGCTAAACGTTGGTTTTAGGTATGACAATCAAGACAAAATCTATCATCTGTTTGATACTCATGAGCATGGTGGATACGGTGATCCCTTTTCCTATTCTGGGGGCAATCCTCGTATACGTTTTGCTTGATAGGCCGCCATGGTTCAGAAAAGTTGTTATCGAGATCTACACCGAACACAGAGCACATTGATGGCCTAAAGATCCACCTGGGCTAGTGTGCAAAGGTCGTAAAGATGTTTCTCAAGCTATTCCTCGCCTTTACCCTTATTCCTTTTATAGAAATCTACCTGCTCATAAAAATCGGTGCACAGGTTGGCGCCTTCAACACGATCCTCATCGTAATTGTGACGGGGCTTCTCGGGGCTTCGCTGGCAAGGCTTGAGGGCATCAAAACCATGACCAAAGTCAGGGAGAGCTTGAATCGTGGTGAACTCCCCGCAGAAGAGATGTTGGATGCCATGCTCATCTTCATCGCAGGCATTGTCCTGTTGACGCCCGGTTTCATCACCGATCTGGCCGGGCTTGCTATTTTGGTGCCGAAGGCGAGGTATTGGTTTAAACGCTGGCTTCGCAAAAAATGTGATGAATGGCTCGAAAGAAGCGTTGAGAAAGGAGGGCCGTCCACACAATTTTGAGATTCTCATAGTGAACTATCAGAGGGATCACGCCTTTCGTTTTGCCAAAGACTAGTTAATAATGAAGATGGCAATGAGAAGATCCGCGAAACGTTAACACGTGAAAACGAGAGAGGGGGCACTGAACATCATGGGTAAAGAAGACCTCAAGAAGCTGGCTGAAAATCCGCAGTTCATCCAGGGTATTTACAATTACTGCGATCGTTGGTGTGAACGCTGTCAATTCACCTCCCGCTGTTTGAATTTCGCTATGGGCAGTGAGCAGTTTGCTGACCAGGAGGCTCACGACTTAAGCAACGAGGTATTCTGGCAAAAGCTGACTGAAACATTCCAGATGACCCTCGAGCTGTTGCATGAAGCAGCAGAGCGAGAGGGAATCGATCTCGATTCTCTCGATGGTGAGGAATTCCCGGAGAGAGAAAGATTCAAAGAGGAAATGGCAAAGAACCACGAGTGTTGCCGTGGGGCCAAGCTCTATGGTGAGATGGTGGATGATTGGTTTGATTCAGCAAGAGATTTGTTTGCCCAAGAGGAAGATGAGCCAGACCTTCACGGTTCACTCCATATACCGGATGTTGGCCCGGTTGAACAGGAGGAAAGCTTTAAAGAGGCAGTGGAAGTGGTCAGCTGGTATCAACACCAGATTTACGTCAAACTCATGAGGGCAGCCCGGGGGGATTTGGAAGAAAGGCCAGAGATCCTCGATGAATTTCCAAAGGACTCGGATGGTTCGGCAAAAGTAGCACTCATTGGTATAGACCGCTCCATAGCCGCTTGGGGAGAAATACGCAACCTTTTTCCTTTACAAGACCATGACATCCTCAACCTGCTGGTACATCTTGAGCAGCTACGCAGGAAAGTGGAAATAGCATTTCCAGATGCCAGAGCATTTATCCGACCAGGATTCGACAAGATAGATCTGAACAGCTAACACCCTGAATAATCCCAGACCTTCATCACGGAAAGAAGCCAGGTGAGAGGATGTGGTTTTCCCGGACGAAATAAAGGTTCCATCTGTGGGAGGCTGTAATGGAAGAATCAAAATCGCGAATCAGTCAAGACATTATTCGGTCCTTCAGAAAGAATCTAAACCAGGAAGTAATATTTATGTGCTTGTACCAGGGTGAGACTGACGGCGGGATTGTAACAAATGAACGTCCTTTTAAGGGACAGGAGCTCATAGATCTGTTCAGTTCGGTTATCAGGGCAACTGAAGATTATATGGTACCGGCAATAATGTATGCTCTGTTCACACTGTATGGCCCAATAAGAGTATTCGATATGGTTAAAGCGTATGCAAAAGCATATGATATGAAAGGTCCCTTTACAATTGATCCCGGTTCAACGCCTGGTGCACCTCCAGTGGGTGAAGGCTAAGAAAATTCCTGCTTTTCTTCTCCGCACATGTCAAGCATCCAAGAGCACATGGATACATCGACCTGTCCGATCTGCGGTAAACCAAATGATTGTCTCCTAGCCAAAGAAAATCAGTCAGCTGAGGAAGACTGCTGGTGCCGCTTTGAACATTTCTCCGAAAGCGTCTTAAAGCGTGTACCTTCGGACCTGCAAGGCCAAGCTTGTGTATGTCGTGAGTGCATGCGAAAATATCAATGAACACCCACATAAAAGTGGAGAGTCAGGTTCTTCGAAGATCCCGCTATGCGGGGAAGGGCCAGGTTTCTCAGATTCCAATGACCCATGTATCCAGCAGCACATGAAGAAAGCATGAGGGAGGTTTGTATGTCATCAAGAACATTAATGGAATTTTTAAACAAGCATAAGACTAGATATGAAATCATTAGTCACTCACTCGCTTACACTGCACAAGAAATTGCTGCCTCTGCTCACATACCGGGGAAAAGACTGGCCAAGACAGTAATCGTCAAGATCGATGGTAACACTGCCATGGCCGTCCTGCCGGCTTCCTACAGAATAGATTTCAAGCTTTTGAAAAAAGCCACTGGCGCACGCGAGCTTGAACTTCTCCGTGAGGAAGAATTCAAAGATATGTTTCCGGACTGTGATGTTGGGGCAATGCCGCCATTTGGAAACCTGTATGACATGGATGTCCTAGTGGCGGAAAGTTTGGTGGAAGAGGAGGAGATTGCATTCAACGCCGGCTCCCATACTGAACTCATTAAAATGGCATACGAAGATTATGAAAGATTAGTAAAGCCAAAGGCAGTGAAATTCTCATATAAATAGGAGGGGGATCTCCTTAAAACACGCAGTAACTCCATGGATGGAGACAGAGGTCACAGGTAAGGACGTTCCTTGAAACATGCATGCATGGCCTCGCGAACATGGGGCAATCGCACCGATTGCTCCTCGACGTTACCCGACAGCTTCTAGATACAATTTACCTTTATTTCCCCAAAAACAACAATCCATTAGATCGTGCGCACCATGGAGTGTGAAAGTTTGGTGGAGGCTGTTCACTAGCTTGGATACAGGCTATACTGTGTCTCAATAGTAACGGGCCTCACTGACATTTTGCCATGGTAGCAGAAACCCTTGCCCATGGGAGCCGAACACGATACAGCTCCTGCGCGTCCGCATTGTTATGGTTAAGTGGCTTACGTTGAGTAATGTGGCGTATTGCCGTGGTTGAATGAAACTCCTAGGGGACACCATGATGTACGCAAACAGAACGTCACCTGTCGGTATGCACTCATTTTCTTTAAAAATACGGTGGGCTTTCTGGGGGACCTGGAGCGTTGTGGTGTGCTGTACCGTCCTCTTCTTTCTTGCTGTTGTGGGGATTCACCTGGCGGTTGCAGGCCCAGTTCCCGACCCAGACACCATCGACCAGGTGACAACCACCGGACAAGATCCCTCCGTTACCCTTATGTTTGGGGGAGACGTGATGTTGGGACGTTTGGTTGATGAGGTTATCCGTGAGCGCGGCCCGCGTTATATCTGGGGCAACACCTTGCCTCTGTTATTGGCGGCGGACATCACCATGGTCAATCTGGAATGCGTCATAGCAAAAAAGGGCACCCCGTTTTTCCCTCCCAGGGTCTTTTATTTCCGTGCCAGCCCTCGAAGTGCGGAAACGCTCTCCATAGCGGGTGTGGATTACGTGTCGCTTGCCAACAACCATGCCATGGATTTCACGGCTGCAGCGTTGCTTGAAACCATTCAGCATCTGGACAGGCTGGGGATTGCTCACGCCGGAGCTGGCCGAAACCTGGAGGTCGCATCAAGGCCGGCGAGGCTTGAGGCTGCCGGCGTGACAATCGGCGTGGTGGCCTTTGCAGATCACTTCCGAGAGTATGCGGCTGGAAAGGACTCCGCGGGTATCAATTTCATCCAGGTCTCACTGATGGAGAGACACTTCGCACGCGTCCGCTCCGCAATTCAAATGGCGCGGGCTGATGGTGCAGATCTGGTGATTTTTTCTATCCACTGGGGTCCCAACATGAGACAGGTGCCTACCCCGGAATTCGTTCAGTTTGCTCATGCCGTGATTGATGCTGGAGCCGATATTTTCTATGGACACAGTGCTCACATTTTCCAGGGGATAGAACTGTATAAGGGCAAGTTGATCCTCTACGACACCGGAGACCTGATCGACGATTACTACGTGGATCCTTTATTACGGAACGATCAGCAACTCTTGTTCATCGTGAAAACATCCAGAGCAGCTCTCCAGCGCGTGGAACTTGTCCCTGTGCTCATTGACAACATGCAGGTAAATCTCGCCCGGAGCGAGAATTTCGCGGACATCCGAAAACGAATCGCTCGGCTCTCCCGAAGATATGGCACCGAGATTCACCAAGAGAAGGATCGACTGGTGGTGCGCATCGAAAAATAGTAGGGAGAGATTCGCAACAAACGAGGAAAAGGATCACTGCAACGATTGATCATTGCTGGTAATCCGCCTGATCAATCCAGTTGAATAATGCGAGAGAAGATTGTAATGTAATGGGCCTGCCCCGAGTCCCCAAGCCAGGTTCCGGGAGAAAATCTGCCCCGTGCTCACCGCCGAGGAAGAAAAATATATAGCAACCAACGCATATGTACCTGAGCACAGCATCGGGCTGATGACGTCTGTTTCAGGTGGGGAGCCTTTTCTCATCGAAGACTATTTTTGCTGTGTCAAGGATGACTGGTTAATCGTCGTAGGGTATCCGTTGCAAGCTCAGTTCGGGCTGAATGAATGTGAAACTTCCATTGACAAAATCACAAAAAAGTTCGGTCCCAAGTATCTCTCCCTCATAGCGCCGGAGCTGCCCCATTCCATTGCCGTCTCCTGCGGGGAGCGGGAGAGCGACCAATACTACACTCTGGATATTGACCACACCAGGATAAGAAGCGGCTTAAACCGGACAGTAGAAAAAGCGCAGGACCATTTGGCGGTCCAACGGACCTCTGAGATTGGCAAAGCCCACCAGGAACTAAATCTGGAGTTCGTGGAGCGGGTCAAGCCGCCACCCCGCGTCAGAGAACTCCTGTTCAAGATGGGTGCATTTGTGAGCCAGGTAAGGGATTCCATTGTCTTAAGCGCTCGAGACAAAAACAATAACCTGGCGGCATTCTACGTGGTAGATCTAGCACCTCAAAATTTTTCCACCTACGTGATCGGATGCCACTCAAAGAAGAATTATGTCCCGGGTGCCTCTGATCTTTTGCTCTTTGAGACCATCAAGATAAGCAAGGAATATGACAAGAATTATATCCATCTTGGCCTTGGCGTGAACAAGGGCATAAGACAATTCAAGAAAAAATGGGGAGGAAAACCCACCCTACAATACGAGATGTGCGAGATCGTTGTGAAAAAACCCTCTGTACTTGACACCATCGTGGCCACACAGAAATTATTAAAAATCCCCTAACGGAAAGATACGACCTATGCTCTTTACCAAAGCAAAAGAAAAAGAATTGAGAATGATCTGGGAGGTACAGAAAAACGATAAGCGGTCATTCCTTGTTGGTACGGCCCATTACTTTCCCTACAGTTTCAAAACATCGCTGTCCCGTTACATAGAAAACGCTCGCGCTGTATTGTTCGAAGGTCCCCTCGATAAAGACAATATGAACAAGGTCGTAGATGCCGGTGTTTCACAAGAAAATGTGCCACATCTCTTTGAGGACCTGGACCGACAAACCATTGCCCGTATCTCCAAGGTGCTCTCTTCTCCCCGCTCGGACAGAGGTTCTTTGTTTTTCGAGCTTATGACGCCAAGCACGGAAAAGTGGCTATACGACATGCTCAAGGGGATGAAACCCTGGATGGCTTTTTTCACCCTCTGGACCAGCTTTCTGGAGAAGCGAGGTTGGCGCTATTCGGTTGATCTACAAGCATACCACCTAGCCGGGGAAATGGGTAAGGAGATCGTCTTTCTGGAAACAATAGAGGAGCAAATCGATGTCCTCGAAAACCTCTCGCATGAGAGAATCATCGATTTTTTAAATCGAATTGAACACTGGGACGGGTACAGTGAAGACTATGTAACCTGCTATCTGAATGGTGATTTGGAAAACCTTACCTCTATGGGGATCAGGCACCCTACCCGCTCCTCCTTCGCAATAGGACGACGCGACCGGATATTATACGAAAGGATGCTTGGCTACTTGGAACAGGGGGACACCGTTGCCTGTGTCGGCGCGCCTCATATCACGGGAATACGTGGTATGCTTCGCGCCAATGGCTACCAAACCCAAAGGGCATCTAACGTATAAACGCGGGAAGGTTTCTGGCTTGATCCGAGTCCCGATGATCACAATGTAACACATTGATGTATGGAAATGTTGTATGAGTAACTCACAGGGATTTTTGCGGGTATGGGAGGATGAATATAGAATACATTCATACCAGGTTGATATCAAAAGTAACGCGACCTTGGTGATTCTCTGCCAGTTTATGCAAGAATCAGCCTGGAATCATGCTGAACACCTGGGACTTGGCTTTTCGCATTTACGCAAAAAGGACTGTATCTGGGTACTGTCCCGACAACTAATTACAATAGATGACTTTCCCAAATGGGGTGAAACGATCAAGGTGCATACGTGGCTCACAGGAAAAGACAAGTTATCAAGTTATTTTGGTATCGTGATTTTAGAATTCTCGACAATTCTTCCCGTATCATTGGTGAAGCAACCACCACCTGGTTCATTATTGATTTAATCACCAGGAGACCACAAAGAACAGATTCTTATGTTCTCCCAGACGTATCAGAGGGTGTCGAGAGCGTCTTCCCAGATAAGCTAAACAAATTAGCTCCCGTAGAGGAAACAGAGTACACAAAATTGGTTCAGGTTGCATACGGGGATCTGGATATTCATGAGCATGTTAATAACGTGAGGTACACAGACTGGATTGTGAATAGTCTTACCTTTGACTTTTTGAAAACCCATAAACTCAAAGAGATAGAAATTAATTATCTGTCTGAAACATCATATAATGATGAAATATCAGTGACTTATGCAAAAACGGAAAAATCAGAATTTCTTCACAGCTTACGACGTCGCAAAGACGATGCAGAACTGTGCAGAGCCAGAACGGTTTGGGAGCGAGATCAACAAAATGGCTGAGGCGAGGGATGAGTCAGATTGAGATGTTCGTAGTATCAGAGCAGTGGAAGACCACCTATCCCGGGGCAGCAGCAGGAATACTGGTAATGCGGAATGTTGCCAACCCAGATCGCCACGCTGATTTCAGCCAACGGAAAGAAGCGCTCGAGAAGCAGCTGCGCGCCCGTTTTTCCGATTACGATAGAGCCGGACTGAAGGGGCTCCCGACCATCCAAGCATATAATGCTTACTATAAGCGCTACAGGAAAAGCTACCACCTCCAACTTCAACTTGAGTCAGTCGCCCTGAAGGGTAAGTCGATTCCCCGTGTTGCCGCACTGGTTGAGGCAATGTTTATGGCTGAACTCAAGAACCTGCTCTTGACGGCCGGCCATGACCTGGAAGCAATAGACAAGCCGGTAAGACTCCAGGTGGCAGATGGTAGCGAAGGGTACACCCTGCTGAACGGTCAAGAGCAGGTGTTAAAGGCTGGCGATATGTTCATGGCCGACGGTAGGGGGGTGATCTCCAGCGTGATTTATGGCCCCGACCACCGCACCCGAATCACACCGGAAACCCGCCAGGTTTTCTATGGAGTCTACGCTGTTCCAGGCATTGGCCAACAGGCGGTACAGCATCATCTTGAGGACATTCGATCCAATATCATGCTTTTCGCCCCGGATGCGGAGGTGGAGTCGCTTGCGGTGTATTCCGGTGCATGAGTGTCAGACTATGGTCATATACGACCCAGAAGAAAAGGTGACCTTATACGAATTTGGTATCCAAATCCCGGTTTCCGAGAGCAGGGTGACACATACATTTGAGAAGTTACAAGCACACCGAATATTGGGAGGAAGGATCAAAGAGTGGCACATTGAAACGGTAAAAGAGAAGATCACAAAAACTGACCTATTGCGGGTACATTCACAGGAATTTGTCGAAAACCTTCTTTCTGAAGAGCTCGAAAACGAAATAATAAAGGCCTACGAACTGATTGATAGCAAAGGGAAATACTACCGCTATAATCCCGGTGCAGCACGTCTTCCTCTCACCCAACTCTATGAAACAACCCTACGTAAAGTATCGGGAACCTTCCAGTGTTGTAAAGTCGCCCTGGAGAAGGGTTTCTGTTTTTATTTTGGGGGAGGATTGCACCACGCACAAAGGGAGTACGGCAATGGATTCTGCCTCCTCAATGACATTGTGATTGCTATCCGCAAGCTCCAGGCTGAGAATGCTATTAGCAATGCGTGGGTCATTGATGTGGATGTTCATAAGGGCGATGGAACTGCAGCACTAACCGTGGGTGACGAATCGGTAACAACCCTGAGTATTCACATGGCGGAGGGCTGGCCTCTCGACTCCAAAAAATATGACGACACGGGGAAATTGAAACGCTCATTTATACCGAGCGATATAGATATACCCATTGCTGCTGGTGAAGAGCACACATATGTAACAAAACTGGAACAAGGACTAAGAAAACTCGAAATCTTGCCAAAGCCAGATATCGCCATTGTCGTGTCCGGTGCAGACCCGTACGAAAAAGATGAGCTTCCTTCGACAAAACTCCTGAACTTATCCTTAAACCAATTGAAAGAACGAGATCAACTCGTCTACAATTTTTTGAAAAATAACGATATCCCGAGGGCTTATCTCATGGCCGGCGGCTATGGCGATAGTTCGTGGGAGGTCTATGGACAATTTTTGGAATGGGTTTTGCTTGATAATTTAGGGTGATAGTGAGATCCAACCTTCATCGCTGACTAGAACCGTCGCATCAACTCGGGGGTTGTGGTAATGTCAACGGAACCGCAAAGAGAAGATGGGTATCTCGTTGGTGTCATCTCAGATACGCATGGCATCCTACCAGCTGAGACGGCTGCGGCTTTCCAAGGTGTTGATCTAATCATTCATGCCGGGGACATCGGTAAACCCGAGGTACTTGAGGCTTTGCGACAGATTGCCCCGGTCCATGCTGTGCGAGGGAATATGGACGGTGGCTGGGCGTTTGGGCTACCGGAAACGGAGGTTGTTGAGATCGGGGAGGTCTTGCTCTATGTGCTCCATGACGCCTATGACCTGGACCTGGATCCGGCTGCAGCCGGCTTTGTCGCTGTCATAAATGGCCACACCCACAGAGCATCCGTAGAGAGGCGAAATGGTGTGCTCTTTTTGAACCCGGGCACTGCTTCCTCCTTCAGGTCACCTGGGACAGTTGCTCTGCTTCGCATACGGGGGAGCTCTCTCGAACCGCGAGTAATTGAGCTTTAGGATTTATGGGGTTTCCTGCCTGTAATCTTTCCCAGTCTGTAATAAGTATCCCCTATTGCCCGACTATCTTGACAGGGTGGGTTGGAAATCAAATCTTTACCAGTTATTGTGTACCTAAAGCATGAAACCCCTGGCTTTGAGCTGCCCCCAATAAGACGGCTCGAGGCATGAGGCCTAAGGTGAAACAAGGGAAAAAAACGTTCTCTTCCTTGCGATGTACCGTTTGTTCCTGAGACCGCGTTGCTTGGGAAAACCATTGAACCCTGACCTGGCCCATGGAAGATCCCGCTATGCGGGGAAGGATGAGGCTTTCCAGATTTCAGTGATTGAACCAATGTCCGTTTGATCAACCTTGGAACCTTCCGAGAATGAGAGGGATCGGCAATGAAAAAAACACTGGTTGGTGTAATGATCTCCCTATTGTTTGCTACCTGTTCAGCCTGGGGTCAGGGTGCCATGGATTACTATAACCGTGGTCTTGAAAGCTCCATGTTCAACACGAAGATACACTACTTCACCAAGGCTATAGAGTTGGACTCGGGACTGTCTGCTGCCTATGAGAAACGAGGGAGGATCTATTACTTTCAGGAGAATTACGCCAAAATGCTGCACGACTTCCAGAAGGTTACCCTTCTGAGACCTTCTGATCCGGAAGGTTACAGAATGCTCGGCGTGGCCTATATGAGCTTGGGAAACCGAGACGCGGCCCTTGATAAACTTTCCCGAGCTATCGAGCTAGATCCACTACTGGCAAGTGCTTACACCCATCGAGCAGAACTCTACCGACTGATGGATCTGCCTGAGAAGGCCATTGAGGACGCCTCCAAGGCCATTGAGCTCGGTGACAGTCAGGCAACCGTTGGCAGAGCATATACAGTTCGGTCGAAGGTATACAGACAATTGGGCCACGAGGAACTAGCTGATGCAGATTTCGACAAGGCCTACGACTTAGATCCAAAACACTACGGCTACAAGTACTTCACCATCACCAATCATCTAGCATCTTTTGTGAATGACTCTAACTATCTAACCTCCAAAGATATGGGTCGAGTGGGCCTCGTCGGTATCATTGTAATTGTGTTTGTGATTATCTTCAAACTGGCTTTGCCGTCTCCACGTAAAGGAGATGACACCTAGAATTGTGACGGTATCTTCCTGGCGGTGGGGATAGGTGAGCATCTCTTCAAAAAATGCTCCTTTTTTGGCGGACTCAATCTCCGCAAGTCTTCCCCGGCGGCGTATCATGAGCACTTTGCCGAGATCGCCTTGTAAAATTGGCAGACGGAACCGATGGCTAGCAAGGCTGGCTACATGTTTGCTCATCGTCCTCCTGGGCCTGACGTCATGCTCACGTCGGAACGAGGCCGAGGTGATCCATCAGTTAATCAAAGAAGGTGCAGAACTCGCGGAGCAACACAATGCCCACGGGCTTATGAAACTCACCACCGAGGATTTCCTTGCCCGGCCGGGTCAGCATAATAGCCGCGAGGTTAGGAGGATACTCTGGCTGGCTTTTAACCATTATGGAAATTTTCGTCTCATGTATCCTGAACCGAGTGTCGAACTCCAGTCAGGTGGCAGTGGGGCACGTGCCAAGGTCTATTTCCTGATCGTTAGGAAAGAACAATCCGTTCCGAAACTGAAAGAACTGTACAAAAATCCTCAAAGCTGGCTTGAGGAGGTGGGAGAGAATGCCGACCTGTACCGACTCAAACTCGAATTATTGAAAAAAAACGGAGATTGGTTGGTCAAAGGAGCCCTGCTGGAGCCCTTCAGAGGTCTGGGATTCAGCGAATAAAAAGGTGTCGACAGTGAACAGCACGTAAGCAGGTGCAAGGCATAAACCACAGGCCCTAAACATTTCGAAATTCGAATTTCGAAAACGATTATTTCGTTTGCTCCGCAGGATAATTACACGGCCCCTCACCCCTCGAGAGACTGTGTCGCAA
>CAYFXH010000041.1:0-8160 GCA_964346905.1 uncultured Desulfobacteraceae bacterium
CAGTCTCCTGAGAGAAGAGGGGACATGTAGTTGTCCTGCGGAGTTAAATGCATAGGCGTTTTTGTCAATTCGCATGTATCATTGGTTGTTGTTCTTGCTGTGTATCTGAGTGGGGATTCCCTGCCTGCTGGCTGTCACTTCCTGTTCTCTACCAGGCGTGGGGGTGTATCCACTGAGTGACAGCGCCCGAGGAGTGGTACCCCTCGAGGCGGCCGAGTTCTTTACCAGACTGAAAGAGCAGCAGGGTAGGCGTTCCGCCTACTCTGTACAGGGTGGGAATATGCTGGTGTATATCAACATTAAAGGTGCCAACTTTCAAGCGGCCCTGGTAGTCTTTGGCTATTTTGTTCACGGTAGGATTGAGGAGCTTACACGGACCACAGTTGGGTGAGTGGAAATTAACCAAAAAGGGTATGGGCGAGCACAGTACTGTTTCAGTGAAATTCTGGTCCGACAGCACCAATGGCCCGCCATGGGTACCGAGATTAAGGGCCAGTGGTCCTTTGCACGTGCCACAGTGTGGCTGATGGGCAATTTTCTTAAGTGGAACGCTATTCTTTGTCTGGCATTTGGTGCAAGGAACAACGAGCGCACCGCTGTGAATAGGGGAATTTTCAGAAAAGAGTTGTTGTTTGCATTTACCACAGTTCGGCTTCTGTCCAAGTCTCGTAGATGATACTCTATTCTTGGCACCGCAATGGTTACACCTGACAAAGTAATCCATGTTCCCCGTCATATCTACTTCCCATCATCCGATGAACTGACCGAGAAGGTACTTGCCAATAGCATCGGTGGTACATGTTATTCTTCATTACGTTAAGAATGAGATTTGTCCTGTCAAGAAGGTCACAAGGCTAATCGAGGGACGTGCGATGTGGGATATGTGATGTGCGATGTGGGATGTGGGATGGGAGATGCATTTTAGAGATCTCCCAGAATCTCACATTCCTGAGTTGAAAAGGCGTAGGCTTTCCGGGTCGAGGGAGAACCTGGGGATGGATCTGACCAGGTGGGCTCATTAATCCAAATCGAGATCGGGTGGGGCTTTTGTGATCTCTTCTTCTTCGTCCGGTTCGATCTCAGGCTCGGGTCCGATGTTCTCTTTGACATCTTCAGGCAAAGCGCCGTAATTGATCCGAAGATAAGGGGCGCCAATGCCGGGGGGAAGGTTCTTGTCGTATCTAGCCGGTTCTTCCTGCGACTTTTCGGCGGTAATGATCCGAACTCCTTCGCTCCCTCCAGCTACGCAAACAGACACCTGGTCGTCAGCGAATCTCGCCCAAAAAATATTAACCTGGGCTGCTCCCTCCCTGGACCAGCCAATCACACGGCGCTGCTTCTGGTCACTACTGAGAATGAGCCAGACTTCGTCAGTATTGTGAATGTCGGAGAGGAGACGAACCTTTTCCTTTTTCTCTTTTTTGGAGGTATCTATGCCAACATCGTAGAAAAAGGTGTTAACTACTTTCAAAACGTCCGGAGGTAAATCACGGGGTTCAAGGGAGATGTGGGTGACCATCCAACCTGGTGGCAGGTCGATCTCTTCAGGCCTGAAAGGGACAGATTCTTCCGAATTGGCCAAAATGCGGAGACCCTTATCGCCTCCGATTACCAAGAGATCGATGAAGCCACTGGCCAATTCAGCCCAGAAGACGCTAAGATCGCAAGGCCCAGCGTTGGACCATCCCACGACGATCCGGTGTAATCTGTCTTCTAAACTCGGCAAAATGAGGTAGCGAGTCTTATACGCATTGGAGACGGGGAAAATGATTTCTTTTGCCATTGCCCGGAACCTGGATAGTAGAAACATGGATCAAGCGGGAATACTACCAGAGATCTAGATTAGTTTCCATCCATAAATGGTCTAAATGGCCCTTTTCTCCACCTGTAAAAAGAGACTGCCATCCAACGGTGCAAAAGTGTTCCAGCGAGCGCTGCCCGAAACGACTGGATTTGAGGACTTCGAGTGAGTTTCCGTACGGTCCGAGCCTTTCGGCAGTGAGACGTGTCGACGGTCTTCCTGCGAGGCGGGCGAGGGAACTATTCGCCTAAGACTGACTGCTGGGAGTTTTCAATTGCTCGTTGGGTAGGAGTCTGCCCCTAACCGCTCATACCATTTCTGCGGAAAATCCTGCGAACTTTCCGCTTGCGCTCGAATGTTTTCTAGGGCTAAATCTAAGGAGGTGTTCAGCTCTGAGCAATCAGCAGTCAGTAAAGAGTAAGAAGTGAGGATTCATAATTCAGCTGAGAAAAAGGCCAATGCAAATGACCTTGAAGTTCTACCTGCTTACGCCTTACGCTCTTTACGAAGCTTATAGCTCAACGCTTGTAAAGATGGGATCCAGGGTTCCTACCAAAATGGATGGTTGATGTTTGTGAACGGGGAAGTGGCTCAGACCTGCCGTCAGCCCTGTTGAATTTCCCGAAGGGAACCCTATTCAACTGGGCAGGTCACTCAGAAGAAACACCAGAAAAGGCCAGAAGGGGGAGGCTGTGAAACAACGAGCAGCTGAGGTTTTTAGGCAAAATCCTGGATGGGGTTACGTTGACAGCACCAGATCTTGAAAAGAACAATGGGTATTGAGAAAGGATTGAGTGGTGAAGTGGATTCTTTTTGTCATTGCGATTTTCTGGATTGTTTTGGGTACCTGGGCCAACCTCTATCCCGTTCAAGTCCATGGACGACTACGGAGTTTTTTCGAAAAAATTTCACCGAGGTGGGCGGCGATCATGGCACTGGTTGTGGGCACAATGTTGGTGATGGTTGCACCCGCGAGTAGCCAGGGAGTGGGATTTGTCCGCTTGCTCGGTCTTCTGGCCATGGCCAAAGCCGTTGTATTTGCTTTCCTGTCCGGGGAGCGCTACCAACGATTATTGAATTGGTGGTTTGCTCCTGCCAGGGAACAATCGTGGCGAGTCTGGGGCTTGGTCATATTGGTACTGGGTGTGGTGCTGTTGAGTTGGTCATAATCCTGGAGAGCTAGTCTGGCGTTATGCTATATTCGACTCCAAAAGAATGGAAATTAGTGGCCTGGAACGGGGTTAGCCTCCGGGTGCCTCCTCAATGGGAGGTTAGCTCACTGGCAACGTCGTATCTTCAGTTGGACGATGGGATGGGCCCGGTGCTTGAGCTTAAATGGCAGCAGCTCAAAGGGTTCTTCTCCCACAAGGCTCATCTGAAAAAACTGGCTCGGCTTTCCCGCTCAGCGGCTGGCTTGCATTTTCGAGAAACTCCTTTGCCGAAGATATGGCGTCAAGCTCTGCCCAATTTTGAGGTGCAATCCTTTGTGTGGAAAGGACCGGAGATCAGTGGAAAGGGGGCAATCCTCTATTGCTCGGCATGCCAGAGGGCCACTTTGCTGCAGTTTTATCAGAAAAGGGGGCGAGATGAATCCCTGATACCGATGCAGGTCCTGCAGTCATTTAAGGACCATGGCGAAGACAGCAGGGTGATCTGGGCTCTCTTTGGCATGCATGCCCTTTTGCCAGAGCGGTTTGCCCTGGTGCACCACCGTTTTCACCCGGGACACTATCAACTAGAATTTCGATGTCGCCGGGAACAGCTCTACCTCAGTCGCTGGGGCCCAGCGGACGTGCTCCTTACGGATGGAGACCTACTGGATTGGTTTGAGAAAGGGTGTAAGGAGTTTCGCTGGTGCGATGCAGCATGGTTGAAAAAACATACGTATGACGATAACCTGGCTCTCCATGGGCAGAGCCAGCGGTCAGACACTATTGCTCTGCGGTTGTGGGCTCGGGTGACCAGAAAATTACCCCATTTTTGGCTTCGCATCTGGCATCTATCCGGTTACAACCAGATTCTCGGGGTAGGGGCTCGCGGCCTAAAACCCTTGGATAAAGCTATGCTCGAGGAAATGTGCAGTAACTATGAGATGGGCGAAGCGGAGAAAACTGGCAAAAGGTGACCTTGCTGGTGGACCTTCCAGTCGGTCAGAGGCTCTTACTTATCGTCCGGTGAAAAATCGGGAAGTCCTTGAAGAAAAGCTGGAGAGCGGTGACGTACTGCTCACCTATCCCCTCACTTTGCGGCCATGGTTTATAAGTCTGGCCAGAAGGTTGGGTCTGCAGTCCAGTAAATCACTAACCAGGAAACTGCAGTTGGATGAAATGGGCAGCCTGACGTGGACTCTTCTGGATGGTGAGCGAACAGTGCAAGATCTGGTAGATTTTGTATGTCACCGGTATAATCTGAACCAGCGGGAGACGGAAATTGCTATGACTCAATTTATCCGGGAGTTGGGTCGGCGAGGAGTTGTGGGGCTACGGTCTCCGGATCTTCAGGATCGTGAAAAATCCACTTGACAAGCAGAAGGCTCTCTCTGCACCATGGGTTAGGGAAGAACGAAGGTATATTCTTGTATCAACAACGCGGAACAATCAGGAGATAGAAAAAGTTCCAAGACTCATGCTAACCTGGCTGACTGAGTAGGGTCCATGCGGAAGATCTATATGGAAGCTCAGTAGGAGGTGTGCAATGCGAATCGTATTGATAGGGCAAGCAGTTTTTGGTGCAAAGGTACTGGAGGGTTTGCTTGAAAGAGGAGAAGAGGTGGTAGCAGTCTATGCGCCACCTGACAGAGCTGGGGGCCGAGCGGATCCGCTCAAAGAAACAGCGATCGCAAGAGAAGTTCCGGTTTTTCAACCGACCACCTACAAGGACGATGAGGTTTTCGCTGAGTACCAAGATCTTAAACCGGACCTGACAATTTTGGCTTTTGTTACAGACATCATTCCTCCGCGGTTTTTCCAGTTCCCCACCTTGGGCGCCATCTGTTACCATCCTTCCCTTCTCCCGCTTCACCGGGGTGCTAGTGCCATAAACTGGGCGGTCATCATGGGTAGAACCAAAACTGGTCTTACCATTTTTTGGCCCGACGGTGGCATCGACACGGGACCCATTCTTCTCCAGAAGGAGGTGGCGATTGGTCCCGATGATACAACTGGGTCACTCTACTTCAACCATCTTTTTCCCATGGGAATTGATGCCATCCTCGAATCTGTGGATTTAATCAAAGAGGGCAAGGCTCCAAAGATTCCGCAACCGGAAGAAGGAGCCACCTACGAGCAACCATGCGGTGATCGAGAGGCCGCCATTAACTGGAAAAAACCTGCCCAGGAAATCTACAATCTCATTCGAGGCTGCGACCCTCAGCCAGGGGCCTACAGTTATTGGCAGGGAGAAAAAATCCGGTTGTATGGTGCCAGGCTTTTGCGGGAACCTTCGGACGAAGCTCCGGGAACAGTTGTTCAGGTAGACTCACAGGGTTTTCAGATAGCTGTAGATGGGGGCATACTTGCCGTCGGTAAAGTTCGGGCCGAGACCGGAGGTAAAATGGAAGCTGGTGCGTTTGCCTCAGAGAAAGGACTCGAAGTCGGAGAGCAGTTCAGTGAAGCCAGATGAGAGAGGACCTGATAAGAGTGAGATCGAGGAGGAAAATCGCCGCATCCGCACCTTGAGACTTCTGGTGGACTTTTCCCTGGCTTATCTCGCCCAGACGAAATTGCCTCTCGAGGAGGCACAGGCGGTGGTGGAAGGAGTGAAAAAGCAGGCCCTGCTCCTCTTCCCCGACAAGGAGGAGACTTTCGACCTCATTTACCTACCCAGGTTTCGGCGGCTCCTGCGTGATAAATATCGACTGCATTAGAACGGAGTGCAGTGCGTTCCACTCAGGAAGCAGGAGACAGTAAAAGCAAACCAGTAGCGAGACTGGCGACCCCAGTGCAATAACCATAGGCTGGATTTCACGGCCCAGGGACGAGCAAGACGGGTAGAACCAAAATCAGCGAATCATTTTGATTTCCGATCTGCCGTCGAGTTTGCCCTGCCAGTCCCGCCTGTCCCGAGCGACACGTTCTGAGGACTTTGAGTGAATCCCGGTAGAACTCCTCGTCGACAGGCCTTCTAGCGGGGAGCCTGCCGAAGGGCGCGACCTCCCGTCCTGCGGCGCAAAGTGCTGTGCACTTTGCGACCTGGCAATGTTGTTGGGAATAGGCTGACTTCAAGACCATGAAGGAAATCTACCGTCGCTTGATGAACGAATCGCGCCGGATTGCCTCTCGTTGCGAGCTGCCTGAATTCTATCGGCGCTTCAAGCCATTGCTGGCAATTTCGCGGGAAATTTTTTTTAATAACCCTTTGCTCATTCATTGCAGAGAGCTGGTTGTGCCACAGTACACGGATGATTTTGGCCATGGCCTCCAGCACGCTAAAAAGGTCAGTATAGACGCTGGAACCATCGTACTACTTGAAGGGGAGAAGTATGTTACTGTCCAGGCAGAATTAGAGCGGATGGTTGTCCTGGTTCAGCTTGCCGGCCTCCTGCACGATATCAAACGAACGGAAGAGAAACATGCCTCGGCTGGCGCTCAGGCTGCCAGAGAACTCCTGCGGAATTTCCCCCTGGCTCCTGTTGAAATAGATTGCATAGCAGAAGCCATTGCCAATCATGAAGCATTTTCTGAACCCCAAACCTGCCAGACGTTGACGGGGCAGTTGGTGGCTGATGCTCTCTATGATGCTGACAAATTCCGTTGGGGCCCGGATAACTTCACCCATACTGTTTGGTATATGATGAGTTATCAGCAAACGGACATTGCCGAGCTGTTTGGCAGCTTCCCCCGGGGTGTCGACGGCATTCTCAGGATTAAGGATACTTTTCGAACCAACATAGGCGGTCAGTACGGCCCTGAATTCATTGATTTGGGAGTGAGAATTGGTAAAGAGATCTACCAGCATCTTCAGCGAAATCTGGATTCACTGTTACTTGACGGGGAGAACGATACCGCTGAGGAGATTTGAAGCGGCCGTAAAAGTGACCGCCGATAAAACCTCTTCAAGAATGAAAAGGATGGTATGGCTTTGAGTAATCTCAATGGGATTGAAGGGCTTCGGATCGGCCAGGTTACAGATAGGCAACATCATACCGGTTGTACTGTTGTTCTGGCCGAAAAGGGGGCGGTGGCAGGGGTGGATGTGCGCGGTGGTGCACCAGGAACACATGGCACTGATGCATTGCGGCCGGAAAATCTGGTGGATCACCTGCACGGAGTGGTTCTCACCGGTGGCAGCGCCTTTGGTTTGGCAGCAGTCCAAGGGGTGATGCAATACCTGCGGGAACACAACTGTGGTTTCACAACCGATTATGGAGTGGTGCCCATTGTTAGCGGGGCTGTGGTATTCGATCTGGGACTCAACAAGAGCGGGAATTTACCTGACGCTCATATGGGTTACCAGGCGTGCGAGAAAGCTTCAACGGACGGAGTCGAACAGGGCTGTGTAGGGGCCGGTACCGGTGCCACCGTGGGGAAGCTGCACGGACTTGAACGTGCTATGAAGGGTGGTCAAGGTTTTGCCTCTCTGGTTTCCCCCGGGGGACTCAAGGTTTGGGCTCTGGCTGTGGTGAATGCCTATGGTGATGTGCTCAATCATGAGAGTGGCGAGCTTCTAGCAGGGGTTCGCACTGAGGACGGACGGAACCTGGCGAGCGCAGCCGCCAGCCTTCTCAAGTTGGAGGTTTTACAGGGATTTTCCGGAACGAATACTGTCCTTGGGGTGGTGGCTACCAACGGTAGACTCTCAAAAGCTGAGCTCACTCGGGTGGCTCAGATGGCCCAGGATGGAGTTGCCCGCGCCGTTGTTCCGGCTCATACCTTGTATGACGGTGACACCATTTTCGCCCTGAGCACCGGCTCTCATACAGGAGTTGAGGTTACCGTGGTGGGAGCACTAGCTGCTCAGCTCATGGCTCAGGCCATTGTTAATGGCATTCTATTAGCAGTTGGGGTGGATGGCCTTCCCGCACACCGGGATCTCTTTGAGGACTGAACGGTAAAACGCTATTTCATTGCGCATTTCGCATACATTATTTTTCCTTTTGAGAAAAATGGTTTCATGAATCTCAGCCTCAGAGCAAATGACAGACTATTACATGGGAGATGAGCAATGAGCATGGTGCCCAGTTTTTTGATTATGCTTTACAATATACCTATGGAACTAGGGGAAATAGGAGTGAACTGTTGAAGTCCATTGTCAATTTTTTTTATAGTGTTTTCACTAAGTCCCATTTTTTCCATAACTTTAACTATGTGATGGGTTTCGCATTGCTCAACCCATCCTACACTTTGCTCGAATCTCTTTTG
>CAYFXH010000041.1:8170-30015 GCA_964346905.1 uncultured Desulfobacteraceae bacterium
ACTAGGGGAAATAGGAGTGAACTGGTGAAGTCCATTGTCCATTTTTTTTTCGAGCTGGGTATGTTGAAGAAAACTCCGAGAAGTGGGTTTCAATTTCTCGGTTCTGGGCGTGAGTCTGTGGCTGATCACGTTTTTCGGGTGGCGACCATTGGCTTTACCATGGCGAGATTGGACACGGAGGCTGACGCCTTTACCGTTATGCGAATGTGTTTGTTTCATGATCTTCCGGAGTCCCGAACCGGGGACCTGAACTACGTGAACAAATACTACGTTGATAGTAAAGAAGATCAAGCCATAAAGGATCTGGCCCAGACCCTTCCTTTCGGTGAGGAACTCCAAGAACTAATAGAAGAGTTCAAAAGAGGGGAGAGCAGGGAAGCCCAACTGGCCCGGGATGCTGATCAGCTGGATCTCATCCTCGAGCTGAAGGAAAACCAGGATTTGGGCAATCGCTATGCTGAAGATTGGATTCATTTTGCTGTTAAAAGGTTGAAAACGGATCTGGGTAAGCAGTTAGCAGCTGAGATCCTTGAGACTGATTCCACCGCCTGGTGGTTCGAGGGGAAAGACCATTGGTGGACAGAGTAATAGCGAGAGGAGCGAGACGAGGATCATTGAATCCCTTTCAAACCAGACTTCCCGTCGAGTTTACCCTGAACCCTGTACCCAAATTGCTGGCTCTTGGTCACTGAAAACTGAATAGTTGAACAATGGAAAATGAAAAATGGGGTGTGGCTTACGCTACGGTAATGGAATTTTTGCCCAGATCCTTGCTTCGGTAAAGGGAATTGTCCGCCAATTGGAGTAGCTCTTTCTTGTCGCCAGCGTCACTCGGGTAGTTGGCGATGCCGAAGCTGGCAGTGAGCTTCACCTGCAGCCCTTCATCCTTCAGGAGAGTAGCATCGGCTACTACTTTCCGAATGGCCACCACCTTATCGAAGGCAGCGTGCTTGTCCTGCGCTGGCAATATGATTACGAATTCGTCGCCACCGTAGCGCACGAGCCGGTCATCATCTGCCAGTTGAGAGGAAATTACCGTAGCTATCTCTCTCAAGGCCTTGCTGCCGACAAGATGTCCGTGGCTGTCCACCAGTTCCTTGAAGTTGTCCACATCCAGGAACACCAGTGAAACCTCCTGCCCGTGGTCTATTAGCTGGTCAAGGTGTTGATGCATGAAACGGCTGTTTGCATGACCGGTCACGTCGTCGGTTATGCTGAGCGACTCGATCTTTCTATAGGTACGAGCATTATGGATGGCAATGGCCACATAGTCGGCCAGAATGGACAGCAACGGCATGAAATTGTCCTGGAATAGCGACATGTCCTCTGGATTGACTATTTCAATGACACCAATTACCGCCCCCTGCATCTTGAGGGGAAGACAAATGAGAGAACGGGTGACAAAACCGGTGAGATCATCCACCCGATTGCTGAAACGCGAATCGTGCTGGACTTCCGGCACCAGTATTGGCTCACCTGTAAGCGCCACGGTTCCGGCTATCCCTTCGCCAAGCTGTATTCTCACATCGCTGAGCGATCCTTTGTCCAAGCCCACTACTACCTCGAAATAGAGTTCCCGGGTTTCTGGATCCAACAGAAACAATGTCCAGTTCTTGGCTTTGATCAGTTCACTCAGTCGTTTGAGTATGATGATCAGAATCTGGTCCATGTTGAAGGTCGAGGTCAGGCTCTTTCCAATTTCAACACACGTCATGAGTTGTTGAATGTAAATGGAATTCTCTTCAGGGAGGGTGGTGGAGGAGGTTACCAGATTGGGTTCTTTGAATAAGTCATCCATGGGCGATCCAATAATGAGATGTATTTCTTTACATTGACTAACAGGGAAGCAACCTTCGTGCCAATCATAGGTCAAACTATTTTCCCGGAGTTGTCAGATTTGAATACCTTGCTTAGCGGGAATGTTGTTGGAGTGTTGGAGCTTTGGCGATTGAAGATTGCAGGTTTCAGATTGAGCATTTTTTCTGGAGATTGGGAAAAGAGAAATTCACAACGTGCTCGCGGAATATATTTTGCTCGCGGTACTGGTTACTTGAATCAATTACTGCACCTGTGCTACTAAAAGCGGGCATGACCATGGCTTAGGAGTATGCGGTGATCGGCCAAGATCTGAAGAGAATTCTAGAGGATATCCAGCAGGATTATCAAACGGAGATCGTTCCGATAACTGTGTCTGGAAGAACCCTGCGCTGCTTACGGATTGCGGATCTGGACGAGATCATCTTTCAGCTTCTCAGCGTAAATGACTACGCTGCAACGGAGCTTCCCTTCTGGGGAAAGATTTGGGAAGCGAGCATTCTTCTGGCAGCCTATCTCGTCGCACAGCCTGTGGTCCCGGGACGAAAGGTTCTGGAGATCGGTACCGGCTTGGGAGTGAGCGGTCTTTTCGCGGCCGCTTGTGGGCATGAGGTTACCCTGTCTGATCACAAAGAGGAGATTCTCCGGTTCATCAGGGCCAATACGTTGCTCAACAATTTGGACAATGTGTCCATTATAAACATTGATTGGAATAATCCTGTGTTACAGCAGCGTTACGATTGGGTGATTGGCTCTGAGGTGGTCTACCATCGGCCGACATACGATGCCCTCGTAGAGTTTCTTCGCCAAGCGTTGAAACCCCATGGCACCATTTTCCTCGCCAAGAGCACAAGTTTGCCGGCATCAGGATTTTTTTCCAGACTCACCCAACATTTTAAATTCAAAAGACTGGACAAAGTAATGCGATCTGACGACCGAGAATTTGCCATTAGTCTCTACGCGATTAAGAGGAAAGAAGAGATCTAGTTCGGCAAAACGCATAGTTGTTGTTACGTGGTCACGTGGTCAATGAGTCAACTGGTGAGAGGATCCATTCGGTTAGGGGGTCTATGGTGATTATCTCGTTATCTTGGCTTTGCTTGTTTGTCTTGCAGGGTACTTGTGAATGTTCGTTGCGCATCACCTCCTATTGACTAATCAACCATGCAACTAATTGATAAACCGCCCGGTGTCCTGCGGATCGTTGGGGGAACAGATGAGACTTACCTTCTTGGGAACGGGCTCTGCCTGGTCACTGCCTGAACTGGGTTGTAGTTGTTTGATATGTCAGCAAATGCGCAAACAGCAAGAAGTGCGGCTCCGCACCTCTCTGTATCTGGAAGGTCGGGAGAGACTGTTGATTGATTGCGGACCGGACATTGTCCGCCAATGGTGGGCTAACGGACTTGAAGGAGTGGATGCGGTTCTCATTAGCCACGAACATGGAGATCATTATCTAGGTCTTGATGAATTGGTTGCGTTGCGTCGCTCCACTGCCGCAGAAAGATGGCGTCCTATTTCCACGTATGCAACATCAGCAGCTTGGGAGACCATTGGGCAGCGTTTCGAGTATCTGTTGGAAAAGACATTACAGAAGAAGGTAGCTATTCCGGGTGAACCGTTGACCGGACTGCGAACCAATGTCATCCCCTTTAAAACTTTCCACGGTCCAATGGCCAAAGGCTCGGTGGGTTTTATGGTTGAGGATGGTGGGAAACGGCTGGTTTACACTTCGGACCTTCTGCAGGTTGAAGCTCAAGAAGACCTAGTGCGCCAGCCAGATGTGCTGGTCATCCAGTCGCACTGGCTCAATGAACCGGAGGTGAACCGCCCCTCGCTACTAAGCTTGCAACGGGCACTACCCATGATTCGTGGTTGGGAGCCGAAGGTGAAGGTGTTCTTGGTTCATATCTCCGATGCTGACCCTGTACCTGGAGATCCAGCCAACGATTTTCTTAAAAAGGTATCTCCGGCGGATCCACTAAAAGACCCCAAAACGGGTATCCCCTATCCCATTCCAACCTGTCAGGGGGAATGGCAGGAGATCGCCGAGCGCGTTTTTCAGGACAATGGTATCAAAATCCCTGTGCAGGTCGCTTTCGACGGACTTCAGGTGGAAATTTAAGTCGCAAAGCACATGGCGCCTTGCACAGCGGGCAGCAGGCAGCTGATAGATGGAATTCGAAATACGGACTGGGGAATGTGGAGTAACGAATACCCAATAACGGATGACTATTGACGGACTAGGAACTTTAAACCTTGAGCTTGAGATATGAGTGAGCAGCGTTTGGAAATAGTTTCAGATGGCCTGACCCTTAAAGGTGTATTGCATACTCCTGAGAGCGTGTCGTGGCCATTGGTGATATTGTGCCATGGGTTTTTAAGTTACAAGGACAGCTCCAAGTACAAGGAGCTTGCCCAGGTGTTTAGCCAAGAAGGTATTGCTGCCATCAGGTTTGACTTTCGGGGGTGCGGTGAAAGTGAAGGGTCTCTGTCTGAGAGTTCTCCTTCCGGACGGTGGCGGGACTTGCAGAAGGTGATTGACACGGCTGTGATCTCGGATGGCTTCAATGGACGGTTGGGATTGTTGGGCAGCAGTCTGGGCGGTTACCTGGCGCTTCTAGAAGCGAGCCGTAATCCTCAAATCCGCTGTGTATCGGTTTGGTCCACACCCTCTCATCTACGTGATCTGGCAAAGCGACTACCGGAAGTGGCGCCTGTTGAAGTGTCCCCGGAATCTCTTGAAGAGCTGCGCCGAGTGGAACTTCTTCCTCAATTGGCAAAAGTGCGGCGAGTTCTGGTTTTACATGGGGAAAAGGATCGGCAGGTTCCCCCCGAGCACGGTTCAAGGCTTTTGGCTGCTTTACACAAGCCAAAGGCTCTCCATTTTCTGGAAAACGGTGATCACCGCTTTAGTCAAGCAGAGGTACGACAAAAGGCGGTTCGCCTCAGTCTAGAATGGTTTCATCAATTTCTTTAGGAACGTACAGTGCGTCTTAGATTACCTTTCCACTTAACTTGAACCGTGCATCCAGCACCAGGCTGAACAGTGCTGGAATCAGGAAGATGGTAAAAACCGTAGAGAGGGCAAGACCACCCACCACAACGCTGCCGAGGCCGCGATAGAGCTCAGAGCCAGCGCCGCGGAAAAGTACCAGGGGTAGCATGCCAAACACGCTGGTTGTGGTGCTCATAAATATGGGTCTAATGCGGTTCCTCACTGCCTCACGGATCGCCTCACGCCGCTCCATTCCTTCATGGCGCATATGGTTCAGACTCTGGTGGACGATGAGAATGGCGTTGTTCACCACGGTACCGATGAGTATGATGAACCCAAGCATGGTGAGAACATCAAGGGATTGATACTCGATGAGGTTGCTTACCAACCACAGGCCAGCAAACCCCCCTGCAGCTGCCATCGGCACACTGAACATGATCACAAAGGGATAGAGAAAACTGGCGAAAAGCGCCGACATCAACAGGTAGGTGATGACCAGGGCCAGGACGAAATTCCACTGGAGAGCGCGGCGCGTGACCACCAGGTCGTCGGCGGTGCCGGCGAGATTGATGTTGTACAGTCCGCCAATATCACCGCTATTTTTGAGGGGCTGGATTACTTTTTTCTCCAAGGTCGCCATGGCCGTTTCCAAGGGGGTCTCGCGGGAGGGCCGTACCTGAATGGTTATGGCACGCTGGCGCTCGATGTGGTTAATCTGAGTAGGTCCAGCCACCCAGCGAACGTCTGCCAGTGATCCCAGGGTGACCAGACGGCCGTCTGAAGTCCGCAGGAGGAGATCATCAAAGTCCTGAGTTCTCTGGGTAAAGGATGAGCGACCCATCAAAGTGAGGTCAATCTCTATGCTTTCGTGCTGGTAGTCGCTCACTTTGCGGCCGTCAAGCAAGGTGTCCACCACTTGCCCAATATCGCGGGCCGCGAGGCCCAGGCTGGCAGCCCGCACGCGGTCAGGAATAATCTGGATTTCAGGATTTCCCAGGTCGAGACTGGGGATAGGGCGTATCTGGGCCTCGGGAAGCAGTTGCCTGGCCTCACCGAAAATGCGGCCTCCATACTGCACGAGCCTCTCTAGTTCCGGCCCGGTAATGTCCACATCGATGGTTCGCCCTGAGGTTATGCCCCGGCCAAAGAGGCTGCTCTGATAAGAGGTGCCGTAAAAGCCAGGGATTTTTTGAAGCTCCTGGCGGAAAATTGGAACAAGGCTTCTGGCTTTGAGGGGGTTCTGGGTAGAAGCACCGGCAAACATGAGGCGACCAAAAGCCACGTAAAAGAGATTGCGGATACGGGGCTCACGGTATTCAATGGGGTCACCTTCTCTGCTCACTTCTCTCCAGTAAGGATCCAGGTTTTTTACAATGCTTTGGCCAATGTTATCAAGTTCTTCCAGATTATAGCCGGGTGGTGGTAGGAGAATACTAAAGACGAAATTACGGTTACCTTCGGGAAGATACTCGGCAGGGGGTGATAGCCAAACGGCCATGGCCAACGAAAATCCAGTGAGGACCACTACCACTGCGAACCGAGCCAGCACCGAGCCCGTGATACGATAGTTTAGATTGGCCAACCCTTCGGTAAACCTGCGAGCAAAGCGGTCCAAAAGGTGGAAGAATTTTCTAACCGGCGAGATTGTCTCACCTCGGTCGTAGATTTCGTTGTCAATTGGCTCAGAGCCTGGGTTGGCTGGCACCCTGTTCAGCTGCCGAGATGCCACTGCCAATTTGGCCTGGCGGCGTTAGCGGAAAAATCCAAGAATCTTGGCGGCGAAGGTGGGAATCACCGTAATGGAAACAACAAGGCTGAGAGCCACTGCACAGCTAATGGCAATGGCAATGTCCTTGAACAACTGGCCGGCTTCCTCCTTCACGTACACCACCGGAATAAAGACCGCCATGGTCGTCAGGGTGCTGGCCAGCACTGCGCCCCAAACCTCACTGGTACCCGTGGAGGCTGCCTCCACTCGCGATTTGCCCAGTCCCCGGTGGCGGTCGATGTTCTCCAGAACTACGATGGCGGCATCCACTACCATGCCCACGGCAAAAGCGAGGCCCGCCAGACTGATAACGTTAATGTTACGGCCGAAAAAGGTCATCATCAGGAAGGTCCCCACTACACTTATGGGAATGGCGGTGGCGATGATCAAGGTGCTGTTAATGGAGCGCAGGAAGAGGAGGAGCACCAGAACTGCCAAGGTGCCACCCACGAACAGATTCTGACGCACGAGGTCAATGGCGCTCTCAATGTACTCGGTCTCGTCATAAACCTGGCGCAGCCGCAGGCCACGCTCTTTGAGCAGACCTGCATTCAATTCGACAATGGCCTCGCGGACGCCCTTCATCACCTGGATGACGTTGGCGCCTGTCTGGCGCTTGCAGTTGACCGCAATGGTGGGGCGGTCCTTTTCGTGTACTGTAGCGGCAGGTTTTGCATAACCTAGCCTTACTTCGGCAACATCATGGATATAGATGGGGGCACCATTGATGTATTTGATCACCACGTTGGCAACATCATCTGGGGCCTGATACTGACCTACGGTTCTGGCGATGAACCGACGTTTTCCCTCGTCAAAATCACCAGCACTAATATTCTCATTTTCTCGATTCAATGCGGCCGCAACTTCGGCAATGGTGAGACGGTGTGCTGCAAGTGCATTCGGGTCGAAGATCACCTGCATCTCCGGCTCAACACCGCCGTAGATTTCCGACTCTGCCACCCCGGGGATTCTTTCGAAGCGGGGTTTGACAAAATCTTTAACGAACTGGTACTCGGTGGCAATACCGGTGTTGTCACCGCTGAGCCGTTCAAGCACGATCCAGGCGATGGCATTCTGCTCGCTACCGGAGGAGACTAGCACCGGTTCTTCCGCTTCATCGGGATATTCCGGCACCTGGCTGAGATTATTGGACACCTTGAGAAGGGCGATGTCAGGGTCGGTGCCAACCTGGAATTTGAGGGTCACCCTGCCGCGACCGTAGAAGCTCTCGCTCTTCATTTCCACGAGACCTTCGACACTTTTGAGAACATCCTCCTGCTCGTCGACGATTTCCCGCTCCACCTCCTGTGGGCTGGCGCCTGACCAGATGGTATTCACCGTGATCTCGGCCTTGTCCACATTAGGAGTGAGCTGCACTGGAATGCGAAAGAGGGCGATAAGGCCGAACATGACCAGGAGGATAACGCCCACGACCACGGTAACAGGATTCTTTATGGCAACGTCTACGAGTTTCATTCTGTATTCGGTTTCACGTACCTATTGAGTACGAGGCGCGGGAGGCAAGCAAAATCTGTATGGAATAATTAAGGTAATGAGCTTCATTGTTATTCCAAACAAACCTTACCTCCCGTCTCGCTATTCTCCTACTCAATGATTTGCACGGGCTGACCAGGCCTGAGCCTTTCGTTCCCCCTAGTGACCACCTGCATTCCGGCTTGTATCTTGCCCTTTACTTCCACCATGCTGTCCGAAGCATTCCCCAGTTGCACCGACAGTGGTTGTGCCACTCCTTCATGAACTACATACAGCTGGTGCTGCTGGCCAACATTTACCACCGCGTCTTTGGGCACGGCCAGAACCGAGTTCGGTTTCCCAATGGCTAGGCTGACCCGGCAGAGCATACCGCCCTTGATACGGTTGTTGGGATTGTCAATGGAGATCTTGACAGGAAAGGTTCTGCTGGCAGAATCCCCTACCGGTATGATAGCTGCGATTCTACCTCTGAACTTCTCCGGATTCAGGGCATCCACCAGCACCCTGGTTGCGCCCCCCAGGGCAAGCCGGGGTACATAACGTTCCGGGACATCCACCACAACCTCGATACTGCTGAGGTCGGCCAAAGTGACAATTGACCCGCCCTTGTCCACCCACTCACCCACCTGAGCATGTTCCTTCACCACAAAGCCAGAGAAAGGAGCACGGATAGTTTTCTTGGAAATCGAATCCTGAATTTCCTCTATCTCCGCCTCCAATCGATTGACCCGGGCTTCCAGAGACTGAACCTCGGCGAGATCATCAGTGTACTGCTTGTCAGCGATGGTTTCACTCGCCAGCAGTTCGGACGATCGTTTCAAGTCTGCACGGGCCCTGCGCAGTTGAGCTTCGGTGTCAGCCTTACTAGCCTTGGCACCCTTGAGTTGGATCTGCAGGAGGCTGTCCTCAAGCCGAGCGAGCACAGCGTTCTTCTTTACAAAGGTACCTTCACTTGCATTGAATTCTTCCACAAGGCCATCAATATCTGAGGCCACCACACTGGTTAACTTGGGCTGCGCCGTACCGATAAGCAGAACCTGAGGCGCAATGTCCATCTTAGTAACCTTGGCAACTTTGACTGGGGTGGCTGGCGGGCCTTTCTGACCGTAGCTTGGCTGGATCTGCAGGGCCAAAAGGCTTGCCAACGTAGCGCTGAACGCAAAAATACTCCGAAAATGATCCCTGAGCATGACGTTGGTCATAAAAGGCTCCTCACCCCCCACCTAGGTCATCTCGCCGTATCCCAAAAGTTAGTCTAGCACGCGGTGTGTTTACTTACAACACGCATCGCGCATTATAAGGCGTAACGCTTTGCGCTGGAGACTGGGCGGCAGCCGAGTCACGTTTTTATGTCACAAAGATGAAGGGATGGCAGGTTACGATAGAGCTGGTGGTAGTCCAAGCCGTAGCCCACTACGAATACGTCGGGAATGTCAAATCCAGTGAAGCTTATGGGAAGGGGGACGATACGACGGATGGAACGATCAAGCAATGTGCAGATTTTGATGCTATCAGGGTTTCTTGCTTCAAGGTGTCGGATAAGGTAGCCGAGGGTGAGGCCAGTGTCGATAATGTCCTCAACAATCAGCACATGCTTACCGGTGATGGATTCATCCAGGTCCTTTAAAATCTTAACGGCTCCTGGTGAACCCTCCACACCTTCGTAGCTGGAGATGGCCATGAAATCAAGGGAATGGGAAATGTCAATGTTTCGGATCAAATCAGCCATAAATACAAACGAACCCCGGAGAATCCCCAAGAGCACTAATTCTTTGCCTCGGTAGGCAGCAGAAATCTTCTTCCCCAGTTCTTTCACTCGGGCTTGGATCTCTTCACCGCTCAAATAGACTTCCCCTAGTGGATCTTTATTCATCATTTCTCCTCTTTAGAAGTCTCGGCTTCGCCGAGGAGAGCCGTCATCATTCATCTTCGGGGGACTCCCGTTGCACCGCGTCCTCGTGGGATTCTGAGCCTGTGTCCTGGGCGGTAATACCGAATTTGGCGAGCAAAGCCTTATAGTCTTTACCATAGAAAAGCTTGATGGAGATATTGGGATAGTGTTCGTCAAAGAGGCGTACCTTGCGGTTCTTCTTTGTAACCAGGGATTGTTTCATTGTGGTAAGTTCAATGAAAATACCATAATCAGGAAGGTAAAAGTCAGGGGTGAAAGACTCTCGGACGTAACCTTCGTTATCCCAGGCAATAGGGAATGTTGTGGGCTCATATTCCCAGCTGATTTTGTAGAAATCCAGAATGCGGGCAAATTCCTTCTCACTCTCATTAGCAAAAGCGATTGTGCGACTCTGCTGATAAGCCTGAGCGTTGTCATAATCATCCAGCTCACCACGATCAGAAAGTATTTTCTCTATCTCACTAATTGCCCGCTTCATCTCTGGCAGTAGGGCAGCCGGGATGGCTGTTTTTGATTCTACCACTGCACTGTCCTCAGTTCCCTTCTGAGTTTGCAGCTGGAGAAAAAGCCCTTGCTTGGACTCCAGCAGACTAAAAGTAGCGTCTTTGTTATCTCCAATAGCAAATCTCTTCTCAAAAAGCGGAAAGTCGGCAACCACTGATATCTCCTAAAAATGGCAGGGTCATGGCGGGGTTAACTAGACTAAGAAGTTATGACCTATTCTGTCTTTAGATAAACATCTGGGGTGTTGTCAAGCAAAAGATAGGAATTTCCTCTATCATTTTTGTCGAGATTCTTCGAACGATGATGCGTCCAGACCCAGCCCTAACCTCATCTTGAACGGGCTCTCTGCCCGTGTTATAGTTTAGCTGTTATGTTCTGGATAGGTTTTCTCTTCACAAACAAAGCCCTCCAACTTGGATACAACCACGACTTATTGATGGGCCTTTTGCCGTAGGGCGAAAGGTGCTTTATTTTTTTGCACAACATTATTTTAATTTACCATGCAACTCCCGGTAGTCCAATATTTTGATTAATATTCCCGGAGACACGGCGGAGGGAAAGGTAGAAGTTATTTTTATCAGCTGACCAACTGAGCATACCTAAAAGCGGAGCCATTCATGTCCAAAGAAGGCGACCTGGTATTAGTACATGTTGAGGATACCCCAGCCTTTTTTGCCCGGATCGAGTGCATTGCGGAAGATGTTAAGCCCGATTGGTACCAGGTTACCTTGTTAGTTCTTCAGGTACCTCTTGTTGAGGTTACCTGGATATTACGGCAGGAGTATATAGCCGGGGCCTCCTTTACCATGGGGGGAAAAAAGGTGCTCATGGAGCAAGTGGTAGCGCCGCCTGGCGAGCCTCCTCCAGAGCAGGAGAGAAAATCTAAAAAGGATGTTGGGGAACAGCCGAGTGCGAACAGGGAGAAAGGGAAGGTAATCTCCCTGCTAGATAGGAAGTAAGGAGGCTATTTGCAGATTGAAGATTTGAGATTTGAGATTGCGGAATGCGGAATGCGGATTGAAATGTATGTTTTTTTCAATCTTTAGCAAAAATTCTCAATCTGCATGCTTCAAGCTCAAATCCGTATTCTAAAACTCTTGATGATCCTGACCCCCACTCTCAATGGTTTGTCCTTCTTGAAAATCCGTTGCATAGGTTCACAGTGGAGATAAGAAATCCACCCCGGCGCCGGAAAGGATGTACATCTGAGAGCACCTATCGGACCTCGCCTTGACATGTTAAACTAAACCATTGTAATTCTGTATAATTTACGCTATATTGCAGTGGACCGAGGTGGTGGGATGCACGACTTTTTTGAATTCGCCCAAAGTGACGGCGAAAACCGCATCAACTCACGGGTCTATCTGCGTGAACGGCGGGGTCGGGTGGAGGTTTTCAAAGATGGTGAACTCTATGCCGTTTTTGCTGGGAACGATAGAGAGTTTCGTAAGGCGATTATAATCCAGTTAGCCCGTCTTGGCGCCGCCAGCTTCCGGGAGCTTTGTGCCGGTTTTCAGGTCGACCGGGAGACATTGGAGCGGTATCTGATCCGCTCCCAAGAGCGCGGTTTGCGCGCCGTTATGGATGACAAACCCGGTCCGAAGGGGCCATGGAAGGCTGATCACGCCACTCGTCTAGAAGTAATCAAGGAATACGTTAACGAGCCAGGTGTTTCTGACAGTGAAATAGCTCGCCGGGTCTCAGCGCGAAGGCCCATCCAGGTGGACCGTAAAATGGTCAGCCGTATTCTGAGGCATGCGGGTCTCAAGCCTTCTCCCAGCACTGATTCTTTGCGCGATGAACCCTCAACCGACCAGCTCGCCCTCCGCTTCAAAAGCTAATGCATGGGTCAATATGTAACTTCTTCAGGTCATAGGTCATGGGTCATGGGTCATGGGTAACAGCCTATTACCCATAACCCATGACCGATGACCAATAACCGGCGAGGCCTATAGATCGGATGGTTCTGCGGAGCGGGTTCATCCGACAAGAAGCTGCCAGCTGATTGAACGACTTGAACGACTTAAATGGCTTGAACGACTCTAGTAGTAGGTCTCAACAAACTTCTCTAGGTAGGCATAATAAATAGGCTGCATCTGAATAAACTCGATGGCCATACCTTCAGGGTCGCTACGGCGAACGATACCCTTGGCCTCAATGCGCAGGTATTTAGATTCCAGTGGAATTTGGAACTGGAGATTTAGCTTCGTACCTATAGGAAGAGGATCGGAGGTTTCAATAAAACAGCCAAGGGGACTCAGGTCTCTTATCATCCAATCCTTCTCTTCAAAGACTCTGATTCCGAATTCCAAGCGTGGGTAGCGACGCCTGCTTTCGGGATTCAGGAATTCCTCAGCCACCAGAAAACTCTCCATTCAATAGTTCTATTGATTGACTGTTCGCTAGGGACCTTGGTTTTTCACCTCGGCACCAATGATCTTCGTGGGGTATTTCATGCAATCGTTATGCCATAAGTGTTTGATGTATAAAAAATAATTGTGATTTACCTGAGTGCTTCTGGTAACTTCTCCCTGCTTTGTTGCGAGAGACGACTCATGTCCTTCTCTTTAAGAATTACCCGTTTTTTGCCGTACCACTTTGAGGAAAACCTTCCCTTTTTACTACAGGTAAGGGATAAGGTATCCTTAAACCGAAAGATCGGGATCTCTCATACTTGTTATGCGTTTCTTTCATGAGGAGTGATAGATGACATTCATTTCACTCCGATCCTTCTTCACAATAGTCTTAGCATCCACATTCTTTTTAGCTCCATTGGTACGAGGAAACCGTGCTACCAAACCTAGTTTGACCTGCTTTCTCAAATCATTACAAGCATCTAGGCTTGCGGGGGCCACACCAAAGACCAATCAGCCTCGCTCTGAAGTGATCAGACAGTACCTTGCTGACATCTTTGGTGTCCCCGGCTTTAAGACATTATGGTATGAGAACATCACCGATGTTCAAGTGACGGGTGACACTGCAACCGTGAAAACTAATCTATCCAGTGGAGACAAGAAAATCAGCCAAGTGTGTGGTGTCGTTTCTGGATTCGTCTATTCGCACCTTAACGCGCAGCTCGGCATCACAAAAATCAAGATTCTAGGACGTTCAGGAGAGATATTAGTATTTCGTAAGAGCGTATTGGACGACTGCCCCCCATAACATGTTAATATAACCCGCGGATGCAGTCTGACGGGCAAAGAACTCTGCTGTCCTGCCCCTACTTATCCGCACTGTTCGCTGGCAAATTGGAAGTTTTGAGGAGAAATAGGGTAACGTGATAGATGTAGACCGCTGTCTAGAACGCATCGGCTATAGCGGAGCAACCGAGCCTACGCTATACACTCTTCGAGCTCTTCAAATGGCCTTTTTGCTAAAGGTTCCATTTGAAAACCTTGACATCCATATTGGTCGACAGATCAAGCTTTCTTTGGAAGATATCTACGAAAAGATCGTGTCGAGAAGAAGGGGTGGGTTTTGTTATGAATGCAACATACTCTTCTTCGAGCTTCTCAAGGCGCTAGGCTTCCAGGTGGAGTATCTTTCTGCCAGAATGGTGAAGGGAACTGCCGCAGGCCCAGAATACGACCATATGGTGCTCCTGGTCACTCTTGAGCACGACTATCTGGTGGATGTCGGAAACGGGCAGTCCTGCAGAGAGCCGCTTCGCCTTGATGGGACAAACAGCGCCGCCTCGGAGGGGTATACGTATCGGGTATCCACCCATGGCGAAGACTACGCACTATACTACCAGCAACAGAATGCAGAGTGGTCGCCGCGGTTTCTGTTCACCCTCACCCCCCGGGAGCGGGCGGAGTTTTCGGCCATGTGTCACTACCATCAAACATCACCAGATTCTCTTTTCACCCAACACCGGTTGGTAACCATTGCTACACCCGAGGGCCGCATTACCTTGACTAATATGCAGCTGCGAATCACCAGAGGACTGGAGACACATGAAATTGTGTTACGTTCAGAAACCGAATACCATGAAATCCTAGAGCAATATTTTGGCATCGAAATCGCCAGCTAACCACTCGTTACCTCAGGTCAATTGTCAAAGGCATGTTACCTAAAGCCAATGTTCGTTGATGTGATATACAATCGTCAGCTTTTCCCCGAACTTTGTCTCCTGTGGGAGCACCTATCAGACGCGATTCGACCTTAATGCTGACACATCATATTTAGACAAAAATCCCCCCCACTCCCGAGGTATGGTGCCATCTTTTTTCTTGCCACCCTGAAAAGTCAGTATTAGCTTTCTCTTAAGATACTAGACGAATTGCAATAATAACCTTGCGAGATCGCAGGGTTTATGGTCAGAGTCTTATAAATCTTGGCAAGCAAGAGGAAGGTGTGTAATGAAAACTTTCAGAATACTTTTGTTAAGTTCCATCGTAACGCTCATGGCGCATAATCTTGGAACTGCCAGATCGGTGAAAGCGCCGGAGTGGCTGATCTCTGAATGGATCAACGGTCCCGGCGTTACTTTGAGTGAGCTAAAGGGAAAGGTTGTGATAGTCGAGTTCTTTCAGCTGTGGTGTCCAGGCTGCAACAGCTTTTCCATCCCTTTGATGAAAAAATGGAACAAGACTTTCAGAAATGAGATTGCATCGGGCGATCTGGTGCTTGTCAGCATTCACACCGTGTTTGAGGGACATGACTATCAGACCCCAAAGCGGTTACGATCGTTTGTAAAAGAAAAAGGAATTCATCACCTTGTAGGAATTGATAAACACGAAAAGGGGGAAAGGATTCCTGAAACAATGAAAAGGTACAGGACAAAAGGAACGCCAGAAATGGCGATCATTGATAAAAGGGGCTATATACGGTTTGAAAAATTCGGAGGCTTCGATCCATCCCCGGTAGAACGCTTGATAATACAGCTAGTAGGTGAACCGTTGACGGTAGATTAAGCTGCGGGCGGCAAGGAAGAGATGGAGAATCTCATTTTCGGTTTACCAGATCAAACGATCTTTAGACTGGTTTGATCTTTCTCCAAGGAAGGAAAATCGATGATAAAACTTGATCTTACCGAAGATGAGTGGAGGCAACGGTTAAAGCCGGAGCAATATACTATCTTGCGTGAAGAAGGCACTGAGCGTGCCTATTCCAGTCCCTTGCATGCGCACAAGAGCAAAGGAGTTTATAAATGCGCTGGGTGCGGAACACCGCTTTTTACATCGGAGATGAAATTCGATAGCGGCACCGGCTGGCCGAGCTTTTTCAATACACTACCCGGCGTCTTCGAAACGAAAAAGGACTACAAGCTACTTTGGCCGCGCACCGAATATCATTGCGTAGTCTGCGGCGGCCATCACGGCCATGTTTTCGATGACGGGCCACCTCCCACCGGCAAGCGGTACTGTAACAACGGAGTGGCGCTCATATTCGAACCAGATGATGAGATTGCTCAGGAGAGCTAATGTTCCTTTGCTTTTCAACATTGCTTAGTGGGGTCAAACCCTTACTATCTAAGGAGAAATCCCTCACAGCTGGCCTGGATCTGACTGGATCGGGAGTCTTTATGTCACATTGTATGTCACAGTCTTTGAACGTCCGTTACGTTTAGACTTACCGCTCCATGTTGTTGCTCCACGCGGCCAGTGAGGAGCATGTCGAGGATCTGGCAGAAGCGCTGGTAGGCTTTAGGAAAGAAAGTGGTTTCGAAGATAGCCGTTTCATCTTCAAAAGAGACAAATTCCATGGGATCACCGCTACGGGTAAGCACTTCCTTTCCGGTGATGGACCAGGCTGCCAGGGTCACTCTCCGTCCCACATGTTGTTGGAGCTGGTTTGCCGGCACTATCCTCCGTCCACTGGCACCGATTTTCCTGCTATGGAGCCTGAGAGGGTGAACTGAGAGGATAAAACCCAGGGTCTCGCGTTGGTGAGACAGTTTGGTAGAATAATTGTAGTCTTGAACCTGCGGCCATTCCACTGAGGCGGTTGCATTAGGCAACAGGGAAAGAGAGTCGCCCACGGCCTTATCCCGGCCTTCACCATAAAATCGCCAGAGCATCTGTGGTCGATTGAGTCCACCCGCTATACCGTCAAGAGCACCACTCTGTACCAGAATTCGCGCAGCAGCAGGTTCAGGGACAATCCTCTGACAAAAGTCATGCAAAGAGCGAAAGGGACCGTCCCTCTGCCGCTCCTTCACAATGGTTTCCAGGACGTCCCGATGAATTCCCTGAAGTTGTATCAATCCCACCCGGAGGACCCGGTTCTTGCCCCGGTAGTCGATGTCACTGGCGTTGACGTCAGGCCCCAGCACCTGAAGTCCCAAACGTTTGGCCTCAGAAATGTAGGCAAAGGTAGAATAGTAGCCCCCGCCATTGGAAATTACCGCTGCCATAAATTCAGCGGGATAGTGTGTTTTGAAATAGGCTGATTTGAAGCTCACCAAGGCGTAGCTGGCGGAGTGGGGTTTGCAGAAGCTGTAGCCTCCGAAAGATTCAATCATCTCCCAGACGGCGTCGATCACCTGGCGGGAAACCCTCCGTCGGCGGCATCCCTTGTAAAAGCGGTTGCGGTAGTCGGCCAACCGCTCTTTGCTCTTTTTGGACAGAACCTTGCGCAGAGTATCAGCCTCGGCTGCATCGAAGCCGGCCAGCTTCATGGCGATCTGGGAAACATCCTCCTGATAGACCATGATACCGTACGTTTCGGCAAGAACTTCATCCAGCAGCGGATGTATACTCTTGTATGGAACACCCTTGAGCCTTCGTACATACTCAAGGATGTACCGGTTGGCTGCCGGTCGAATGATGGAAGAATGGATGACCAGGTGTTCGTAGTCGCCCCGGCCGGTCATCTGCTGCAACTGGCGCATGGCCGGCGATTCCACGTAAAAAACTCCCATGGTCTCACCCCTGGCCATCAACCTCTGGGTCGCAGAATCATCGAGAGGGTTGAGCTGTGCATAAGAAATATTTTTGCCAGTGTTAGTGCGAACGGCCTCAAGGGTATCGCGGATCACTGCCAGGGAGCGATTGCCCAGAAGATCTATTTTTACCAAACCGGCAGCCTCGGCCTGATCCTTTTCCCACTGTATTATCCGCACCCCCTTGGGGGCTCGCTGCACCGGCACGTAACGGCTGACTCGATCGGGAACGATGATGGTGCCGCCACAATGTACCGAAAGATGGCGAGGTATTCCGGTCAGACGCCCCGCCAGCTGGAGAATTTCCGGCCATGGCGGCTCCAGGTGCACGTTCCGGAATTTGGGATGGCGGGTCATCCGTTCCTGAATCCTTGTGGGCCGGCCGAAAAAAGAAAGCCGCCTGGTTACCTGTTTGATCTCTTTCGGCGGGATTCCATATACCTTAGCAACTTCTCGAACCGCAGCCCGGCTGCGAAAGCCCACATGATTGGTTACCATGGCGGTGCGTTCACCTCCGTAGGTGCGCTCCACAAAATCAATCACTTCATCCCGTTGGTCCCAGGGAAAATCCACGTCAATGTCGGGAAAATCTCGCCGGTTGGCACTGAGAAATCGACCAAAGAAGAGCTGGTGGCGGACAGGATCCACGTGGGTAATACCGAGCAGATAGCTTACCAAACTTGCAGCAGCACTGCCGCGTCCACAGGTTATGGGAGCCTGGCGGACAATATTCGCCACCACCAGGAAATAGTCAGTGAATCCCTTGTCTCGAATGAGGGCGAGTTCTTCTTCCAGACGTTCGGTCACCGCAGAATTCATTTCTCCATAGCGCCACTTCACCCCTTCCAAACACCTCTGGCGCAAGAGGTAAAAATGATCCTGCTCCTGATCCCGATAGTGAGGAAAGATCTGCCCGCTGAACTTCCAATCAGTATGGCAGCGGCGGGCAAGATGGATCGCCTCGGCCAGAGCCTCGGGACAATGGGGAAAGTGGGCTGCCATCCGGGTTGTCGGTTTCAACCACTGTCCAGGTTGAACCACTTCATCACTGGGTAGATCGGCAAGCGTGGTGTTCAGGTCAATGGCACGAAGCAGTCGGTGCAGAGAGTAGTCCTCAGGTTCGGCAAAATAGACGGCATTGGAGGCTACTCTTGGCAGCTGGTGTTCCCGGGCAAACCGTAAGGGTGCTTTCCCCGCCGAGCCAGGCCGTATCTCCACATAGAGCTCGGCCCGGCCTTGTAGCTGAGTGAGCAGTTCCAGATCAGCGCTCAACACGACAACACCGGGAAGATTGACGGCAAGGGCAGCCGTCAAAGAGAAGGTCTCTTCCAGATGGAACCGGCTTACCAGTTCGCTCAGGTGGGGGTAGGCTTCCGGAGTTCTAGCCAACAATACCGCTTCTCCGTCCTGGGTCGCCACCTGAACCCCGACAATTGGGGCGATTTTATATTTTCTAGCCGTTTCGAGAAAATTTGGGAGGCCATAGAAACCATTGGTATCGGTGAGGGCCAGATGGGTCATGGAGTGGTGGCGAGCCGCTACAACCAGTGCTTCCAACTGACTTGCACCGCGCATAAGTGAGTAACAGGAGTGAGTGTGTAAGTGGGTGAACATTAGTCTCAGTTTTTTAGCATAGCGCAAAGCGCATAGCGCATAGCGTTAAAAAACTTTACTTTAAAGAATTCTGGAATTTGGTAATCATTCTGCACAAGTGGTCGAGTCGATCTAGCAGCAATTCGAGGGTTTTGTCTCCGATCAGATTGCGCCTTCTCAACAAGAACAATATGTTGGCATTTTCAAAGGTAGACCGTCTGGCAATGTTTAGGAACCGTATAAACTCCTTTTTTGAAGTCGAACCGGAGCCTTCGGCAATGTTGTTCGACATACTCATTCCAGCACCACGTAGCTGATCCGCAAAACGGTACAACTTCTTCCCCTCCAGTTCATCTGCGATGTCGAAGAGTTCATCCGCGATCTCCATTGCCATTTGCCAGATTTCCAGATCCTGAAACCTAAATTTGATCTTGCTCATTGGTGCCCCCTTTCTTAATACGCTATGCGCTATGCGCTTTGCGCTCTGCGTCCATAATAAACAGCCTGATTGCCATGGCGCTGGCGGATTCGGTCCATCGCCTGGAGGAGTTTTGTTTCTTTGCCGCGAGGGGAATCATCCCAGGGGAACAGGGCCAGTTGACCAACAGGAGGTTGCAGGTAGGCAGCGCTCAAGACAAACCGTCGGATGCGTAGACGCCGTTGGACGGCCCGATCAAACAACCGCAAAGCGACCCCGTAGAGGACACTGTTCAGGTGGAGTTCAGAACCAACAGGAGAAAGTCGCTCTCGAGCCCAGGCTCGAACGGAGTCCGCATAGGTAACCGTGAGTGCCAGTTCGCCGGGGCAGCGGTTCCGAGAGCGTAATTGTTGGCCCAGTCCTTCAACTAATCCATAAAGGTGACCTAATAATCGAGAGCGGTGATTGTCGTCTTCTGGGAGTTGGATTTCTTCCCGGATCGTGGGTACAGCTCTGGGTGTCACCACCGGCGAGGAATCCTCTCCCAGCGCCATGCTCCGAAGTCTTTGCCCTACAGCGCCGAATATCTCCCCGATAAGTACTGGGGGGACAGCAGCCAGCTCTCCCACGGTGCGAAGATTGAGTTCGGCAAGCAACCTGGTGGTGGTTACCTCACCCACCCCGGGAAGCAGATTCACCTTAAGGGGTGCCAAGAACGAGGCCTCAACCCCAGGAAAGACATCACACAGTTCCTGAACCCGTACCACCCTGGCCGCCACCTGGCTCACCAGCTTGTTACTGGCCAGGCCAACAGCAGCATTGAGTTGAAAATCGCGAGTCGTTACCTGTCGCATCCGATCGGCAGTGTCCAATAGTGTTCCCCAGAGGCGGCGGGTGCCGGTGATATCAATAAAGAAATGTCCCCAGCCGGCTGGTTCCACCAGCGGGGAGAAATTGCCCAGAGAGACCATGAGTTGTTTTTGGACCTGCCGGTAGAGAGAGAAATCTGGAGGCAAGATGGTCAGATGGCGGCAATACCGTCGGGCTCGGGCTACGACCATACCCGGCTGAATTCCCTCCTGTCTGGCTTCAGGCGAGACCGCTTGGACCACGGTTCGACCTAGGCCCGGGGCGATGACCAAGGGCCAATCCCTCAAGTCAGGCCGCCGCTGCCGTTCCAGGGCGATGCAGAAGTTGCGGATGTCTAGATGTAAGATGTTTCGAATCATTCTTTTTCGCAAAGCGCAGAGCGCAGAGCGCATAGCGTTAAAAAAACTTTACTTTAAAGAATCCTGGAATTTGGTAATCATTCTGCATACATGGTCGAGTCGGTCGAGCAGAAATTCGAGGGTTTTGTCTCCAATCAGATTGCGCCTTCTCAACAAGAACAATGTCCACGCTATGCGCTATGCGCTTTGCGCTCTGCGTCATCTTTTATAATGTCGAACTAATCCAACAACCACGCCGATGATCTCCACCTTGTCAGCCGGTACTACGAGGGGTTCCAACCTCTCATTTGCTGGTCGCAATTCCACCTGATCGTTCCGCTGGTAAAACTTTTTTATCGTGGCTTCTCCTTCGATTTGGGCCACCACGGTCTGGCCGTTGTCCGCATATTCTTGCTTGCGGATGATGAGCACATCCCTGTCGCGAATGCCCTCATCCACCATGGAATCTCCCCGCACTTGAAGAGCGAAGTTGTTGCCGCCGGAAAGCAAACTCTCGGGTACATCCATGGTCTCGGGTATCTCCACAGCCTCGAGGGGAGCACCGGCAGCTACCCGTCCAAGAAAGGGCACGGCGGCTGCAGTAGTACGGAGGGGTAAAAGTTGAAAGGCTCGTTTCTGATTTCCCCAGGGACTTTCCAAGTAGCCCTTGCGTTCAAGCTGTTTGAGGTGTTTGACCACCGAGTTTAAAGAGCGGAAGCCAAAGTGCTCCTGGATTTCCTGGTAAGACGGCGGCCGACCGTTCTGGCGAAGATAGGTCTCCAGGTAGCGATAGATTCGAGTTTGCTGTTTGGTCAATTGCATGGTGCATCTCCTGGTCGCATGGCGCCACAGTGAAATAGACGGTTCATTTCACGTGGCAACCATAGAGCACGGTGGTAAACGGTAAGCAGCTTAAGTTAATTAGAGAATTAGTCGATTAGTCAAATTGTTACCATTTACCGTTTACCATTTACGATTTGACGATTTAACAAATTGACTAATTAACGAATTGACGAACTAGGATGACCTCCTCTGAGAATGGATAACTGGATTATAAGGTGAAAGTAAGGTGAAAGTCAAGGATAAAACGCAGAATGTGAGGGCTAGCTGGCAGTACGCAGTTCGTTAATTAGTCAAATCGTTAAATCGTCTATTAGTCAATTAGTTAATTGGCGTCCATCCGGGAACCTCCTTTCCCCTCCCCTGGCGGGAGGGGATAAAGGGGAGGGGGACACCCCCACCTTAATCC
>CAYFXH010000042.1:0-5770 GCA_964346905.1 uncultured Desulfobacteraceae bacterium
TCGTCGCAAAACTGATCAAGATTGGTTTTGAGCACCATTTTCGTCTTCACAACTGGTCCTCGTCTGTACGTTGGCAGAGGGGAATGTCCATGGTGATGTAAGGGACGGGAATGAAATCGCAAGGAGTTGCCAGAAGCCACGAAACACCGACCGCTTACCCGAGCCGGCCTGGACTAACCAGGCACTCGTATCCGAACGGCCCCGGGCAGGACTGTGAAGCTGGCTGGCAGTATACCCACAGTCTCTCCATCCACCTCAACAGGTACCACCGCCTCGCTTGTGGCCAAAATGGTGCGAGCTTTTCGGTATTGGATGCGGGGGTGACGTACATACTTGCCCTGGTAGAAGCGCGGGCCCCAGCGCATAAAATCCAGGAGGCTAACCGCGCCGATCATCACCACATCGAGGAGGCCATCGTCCACTCGGGCATGCGGCGCTATCCGCATGCCGCCACCGAAAAACTGGCCATTGGCAGCAGCTACCGTGCTAATAAGCTGGTCGGGGAATACCTCCCCATCAATTTTTAGAGAAACCCGATGGTTCCGGTTTACTATAAGGGTTCGGACAGTGGCCAGAAAAAAGCGACCGGGGCCACCAAGAAAACGTGGCTGACTCCGAAGATTGCGGTTGACCCGAGCCGAGAGTCCCAAACTGGCAATATTGAGAAAGAGACGTTCGCAGGCTGAACGTGAAGGGTGCGAGAACTGTAAGCGGCCGACATCCACTTTTTGCTCCCGGCCAGACAGAATAGTCTCAAGTGCGGAAACTATGGTGCTACTGATCCCGAGGGTGCGGCAGAGATCGCTACCAGATCCACACGGAACCACAGCGAGAGTCGCTCGGGGGTTGAGGATCGCACCGCCAGTAAAAAATCCGTTGAGCACTTCGTTATGGGTACCGTCACCGCCGACACTGACAATGTAGTCGTATCCCTGTTGGAGAGCGCTGCGAACCAAAAATGTGGCATGCAGGGGAGACCTCGTCCAATCCCAGGGAAACGGACCTATTTTCTCCCGGAGCTGCGCTTGCAGTGTTGGCCAGAAGCTGCTCGCTCTTCCGAGCGCAGCTTCTGGGTTGACCACCCCGTATAGACGGCGCTGGAACGCATTCATCGAACTCTCTATCTGTGTTGCTTACCCATACTCTCTGAGCACGGTTTGTCCTGGCTCTTTTGAACGATCATTGCCAAGGTATCCGGGCTCAAAGAGAGGTAACAATTCTAGCCAAAAAATTTCTCGCCTTTGCCATCAGGTGGACACACATATACATGGTTCGAGACAAAAAACTTACCTGGTATTCTGGAAATCCGTATACGGTAACCTTTGGCCTCCCTTCTTGTTCCAAAATTCTGTTGGCCGCCAGTTTTCCCGTTTGATAGGCCGACTCCATGCCAATACCAATCAACCCCAAAGAACAATTACATGCGTAAAGATTTCGTAATGGGGTATCCACCAGTCTATTGCGCTCCCCGGGAAGTCTGGGAACTTCTTTGTGATAGAGAACAGCAGGACGAATGTGCGCTCCCAGTGCCAATTTTACCTTTGCGTCTCTGGCCTGTGGCCACACCCTGGCCAAATCTTTAATTACGCATTTGAGAAATTCTTTCACCGGAAGCTGTTGGAGTGACTCTGCCCGATCTGCCAAGACATCGATAACACTACCAGGATATTTGCTGTAGCGAGGCATACTATTGCCAATATCTTGACATCCATTAAAACAAAAGGCACGTCTGCTCGTCCCGGTAATAAACTTCTCATCGGTTATTTTTTTGTCGTAAAATATCCTGGCAATGGACAGACATGCTCCCTTTTCTCTGCCTAACCGTTGGAAATAGGGATGAGCACGAAGAGGAGACCCTAAACTCATGAGGGGAAGTAATTGATGTCCACGTACTCCAGCTACGTAGTATTTTGCCTGGACTTCTTGAAGGTTCTCGCCGGCAGAGGGTTCGATTTGAGGTAGAGTAGGATTGTTGGGCTCTCGTGATGCCCACCGGAGGCCACACTTTTTACACAACCCCTCATCCAATACAGGTTGTCTACAGCCGCAACAAGGACAGGTAATCCAGATGCCAACGTTGGCATCTTGGTACAGGATCTTTTCCACCTCGGTTTCATTGTGAATGATCTGGCGAACCTCACAATTCAACTTGATTGTCCCACCTGCCTCGGTAAAGCGTGCAACATGTGGTTCAACAGTTCCGGTTGCAAAGTTGTCATTGACAAGTTGGTACCACAAACCTCGCTTAGACATAAAGAGAGTGCCGAAGGTAACCGCTGCCATTCGTCTTGCGTTCACTTCAATGGAGTCCAGATTATAAATTGAAGGGACGTAGGCTGCGATAAAGTCGCGGGCTCGCGCGGTTACCCATGATCTTCGTAACAGGGCTTCCATGGAGACCATATCCCAAACTGAGAGGGAAGGTTCCTCGCAATTGAGGCTGTTTCCAAGGTATATAATAGGGAGACTTGCAAACAGAAATGAGAGCCGATCAATGACTCCCATCTTGAGTCCGAGCACTGTTTTGATGGAGTGGAGCGGAGCGGGAAGAATGCTTTCTTCCATTTTAAACTTATGTTTGACAAGGCGAGAATCAATAATGTTAAATTCTTTTAGGGGTTGCGTCAGGTTGGTATCAAGAATTCTTAAATGATTATAAACATCTATAAGGTTAGGGTATTTTTCTCTGAAGATCATATGCATGGGGTACTGGAGCACAATATCTTCATCTTTTAAGTACTGCAAAACAAAATCTTTTCCCTCCGCATCTCCCTGTTCAAACACCCGCCATGAACTTGTAAGCCCTCCTGCCTCAGGGGCCCTTTCCAGAATAAGGACGTTCAGCCCCCCTTCTTGGAGATACAATCCACAGGTGAGACCTGATAGTCCTCCACCCATGATCACCACATCATACTGTATTCCCTCTTCCATATCCTTCTCACGGTAATACCTAGTTCATGCGATAAAGGTTCTTTGGTCTTGCTTTCTAGGGTACCCTTTCACTATCATGCAAGCGCGAGACCGAATTCTTCATACTCTTTGCCCAGCTCGCTCAGGTCAATTTCTTTACCGTCCACTGCTCTTCTGTGAATAGCCTTGGGCAGCCCGTCCCGTTCTGGAGGCAAAACTTCAAGGTAAGGACAAGGGTCCTGAATCTTCATAATTCGTCCTTTATGATCAACAAATACGGTACGTTGCCATGAACCTGTATTGGCATAAAGATATTTCCCCTCCTCTAACGTATGCTCCATGAAATGGGTATGCCCGAAAACAACCATCTTTGGAACGAAATTCAAGTCTTTCCTATTCCCGATGGTGGCCCTTTTTCTGACAACCGAGAGATCCGTAGAATAACCCTTCAACAACAGCTTTGCTTTCTCCCGCAAACTCCTCGGTGCTTCATCCCTTAGTTTTGAACTTACGAAGCCATTCTGGATGAACCACGGCATACTTTCGAGAATCCGGAAAAAAATGTGTGGTAAGGATGACTTTGATTCCTCTTGTATGTTGTATAAATCTTTCACCAACTCCTTTTTTACTTCCTCCGGAAGTACACCTTTATCAATCAATCGGTTGATATAATAAATGATGTTTGGCCATGGACGGATGTTGCCCAAAACACTGAAAGGTTGCACTTCTTCTCTTGGTTTGTTGCCGTCAATATGACCGTTGCTCTTCCAAGACTGCCATTTTTTGATGAATTTTGCTGCCATGAGATTTCCGAGAATTGCATGGTTGCCGTTGATGTGAAGATTCGCCAGGTCAAATCTATGCCCGTGCTCCGCATACAACCTGTGAGAAGGGCTGACATAGTAATCCGAAAACCAGATATGCCAATGTCGGAATGAATCCCACAACCTGTTCAGTACAGCTTTCTGAAATTGATGGCCATGCTTTTTGAACCTCATCAGATAATCGTGATTGCCCCAAACATAGAACAGGCTGTTTCCCGCCCGGATGAACTCCCGAAAACCTTTAAACAAATGAGGATACGCTTTCCTCACCCGAGAGAATATCTTTGCTGAATCAATCTTCTGAGGTAATGCGGCATGACCTCCGAGCAACGTGAAATCAAAGATATCCCCGAGCAGTATTAATTCTCCGCGATGGTTCATATCCCGATCGATGCGTTCAAGCAGTTTTATCAACAACTCCGCCTTTTCATTACCAAACCGGTCCCAAGGGCTTTTATCGCCTATATGAAGATCACTGATGAAATATCTCATGGCCTTTTCGCTTCCACAACACAACCGAACACTACAACCCGGATTTCTAGCCGTAACGGGCTGGTTCTGAAGCGTTGGCGGCAAAACCAACCGTCCGGGTTCAAAGCTTTGTATGCGTTCGGCATGGGCGTCATTTCAAGAGATCTTCTCCAAAGACCGTTGCCGCCGCCAGTCTGCAAGTGTGTTGAGATATACCCCTCGCCTCAATCTTGCAGCTCCATGGAAAGCTGAAGATTCCTCACATTCTCGGCCTCTTGCACGCTGGGAGTAATTGCTCCCGGGCAAGATTGTCATGGATCTGCTTGGGAGAACATTTTGTCATATCCTTGGCCAATCCATGGACTTCCACGCCATGTTTACGAAAGATGTCCAGATGTCGGCGAAGCAATCCCAGCATGCGAGCCGGCGCCACCAACACCACACAGCGGGAATTGTTGGCCTCAGCTACACAGTTGGTTTTCTCTAAGACTCTACGAGCAAAGCGGCGCTCCAATTCATCTTCATGTTGTGAACGGTGGTCATCATAGCCATGAGCAGGGCCTCCCTGCGGGGCACGACCGCGACCCGTCTTTGAGTCCGTATACAGGTCACGTCTCGCCATCTCCTTCTCGCGATTAAAAAGTTGCCCACGCTCAACCAGCTTGGGTCCCGATTCCAACTCGGGCAATTCTACCGGCTCCAGGGTGAAACAACGGGCATGCAACCCACTGGCAACCACAATACAGTAGTCACCCATTTTGTGTTCCTTTTTCGGTAGTGTCTTTGGAGCGTTTATGGAGCAAAAGTGTATATAAAGAAGTTTCGCGGAAACTCCGCCGCCAGCGGCGAACTCTCCTGGAAAGGTTCCAGCCACTCAGCGGTTGCGGAATAGGTAATATTGCTTTTAACAGTTTCATACGTTGCTGCTCAACAAAAGGCTTGGTTCTCACTTCCCAAGCAGACCAGCCCGTGCGTCCTGACCCTTTTCCTTCGCCCACCACTCGTAAAAACAGCAGCTTTTCCTCTCCTGCCATTGCAAGATAGGGTCGGTTCTCAACCGACATCGGTCATCGGTGGTGATGTAGGGGCAATCCCCAGGACACCTGGGCGCAACAGGACCACCGGGGGTAAAACGCTGTGTTTTAAACTGCTTGAACTTCTTGCGCTCGCCCCCGGGCCAGGTCCGGCCGCGTTTTTTGGAGTTGGCTTTCTTCATTGTTTCAAACACTGTCTCTTTCTTCCAATAGTTCAAGCATGGGCAACTACCGGCGGTGAGAGCACGGATCTCTTCTTGGCTCACTGGCTATGAAGCGAGAGATGTTTCCCCAGGCATGCTGCTCCTCTTAAGGTAGAGCCAGCGTTCCAGCTCAGTAAGAACAAGGTTCAGGTTAGCTCCGGCGGATCTGATGTCATGGGTAATGTAAAACTTTCCATGGGGGGTCATTCCTTTTTGCCAGCTAACGAGGCTATCTACCATGCTTTTGGCATCATTAATGAGTCCCATAGCCTCCTGGTTGAGCTCTTCAAGGTTGACGTCTGATTGGGTATAGAGGCGACAGCAATTT
>CAYFXH010000042.1:5780-29702 GCA_964346905.1 uncultured Desulfobacteraceae bacterium
GGAACCATGCTCTGGCCAGGCTCTCTGAAATTTCGAGCCCTCTCATTGCGCCGCACTCAATCTCTTTGAGCACGAATGTGAGAACCCTCAGCGCTTCAGAGAGGTGCTCTATGGCTTCCAGGAGTTGACCAGGGGTCAGCTTTAGCATTAGCTTTATCTCCTCCAAGGAGGTGGGCGCGGACGTTTTTACACTGGCGAAGTCATCGGGGTTCAAGGCCGGCGCAAAAGCTCACTGCAATGCGGACGGTGGCAGCTACTTTGGCGGGGGTAAAAGGAGACGCACTAACAAGAGAAGTTTATCCTGAGGAGACTAGATGTGGTTGCATAGAGGGCCTGTGGGAACTCTGTGTGGTCCTGAGAATCGTGAGTCCACGCCCCCACTCCCTGTTGGTACAGTGTTAGCGACGAATTTTCGCTTACCTATTCCTATTTTTTTACTAATGACGGCAACTTACTGCCGTTAATTACATCTCTATTATACTGCCAACGAGCGGATTTTGCAAGGTGACACCCACGTTTTTGTGATGTGTTGGTTTACAAGAGAATACCCACTAGCTCTTGATGGTCGGAAAGGAGCAGCGGCGAGGGCAACATCCCTCGATACATCAGCCACCATTCTCAGGAAGCCTGGAGTAACAATCGATGAGTTATCTGTTCCAATCGCTGTTGAAAGGTCTCTCCCTCAAGATCCATAGCATCATGGACGAATTGCCAGAGATCTGCTCGTTCCCTTTCGGAAAGCCATCCATAGGCTTGATGCCATTTTTTAATGAGGTCATGGGCCCCCCGGATCCCTGATGCGCGTAAGGTCTCCATTGGCAGAAGGACTTTGAGAAAGGCTGCAAAACCTATTCTGCTTAAAGCAGGAGAGCCACGAATCAACATCCATGTCCGCCGTTCCTCCTCTACGTCGGAAATGAGGTAATCTAAAAGGGAAATTTGACTAAAACCAAATCCTAACTCTGCAATCAACTGGACGACTTCTCGATCTTTGATGGTTAAGGAGAGGAGGTACACGCATTGCTGGAGAAGGGCCAAGTCCAATCCGATGGAACGTGCTACCTCCTGGAGGCTGCTGGAGAAGCGAAAGGTGTAAAACTCTGGGCCGCAATGGAGTAGGGCATGACCAATCTCATGGTGTATGGCACCTTGAATGACACCGTTTGGAACTCCCTCTAGCCGTTCTTGACAGATGTGAATTCTCGGGTGGCCCCTCCATGCCTCATGCGTTGCCAAGAAATCCGTTTCCACTCCGGTAACGATACCAAGTTCATCCTTTTCTTTCTGGTAGAAATCCTGCAATTCCTGGATGGTTTTCCAAATGAATACATTGATTGTAGATACAACCTCTTTCTCTTCCAAAACCTCAGTGGACCATGTTCTAATCCGAGTAACAAAATGCTCGTCTATTCCGGCATGAGGTGCTATGTGAAGCCCTCGATCCATCACTTTCAGTGACTCCATCCCATTTAGGAGCAAACGAAAGATGTGATTGGAAAATTATCCTCGGCCGCGACGCTGTGGATCCATACAAGTTCTACGAAACAGCGGGGAAACCTCGGATAACATTACCAGGCTGTCATTCACTTAAAGGGAGTTTTGCACAAGGTATTGAACCACGTCAAGGTCCGGTTCAGGAGGGAAGAATCCAGAAATCTGCCCGGCTGTACTGGACTTTGCACCTCAGGGAGATCCGCGAGAAAAATGTAATATATCCACGATAACGACTGGGGAATTGTTTGCTGGTGGTACCAGACAGGGGGTTCAGTGCTATGATGGATCTCGAACTTCTTGGCCGCAAGCTCGCGCAGACCTCAGGTACATGAACCTACATTCTCAGGAAGCCAGAGGTAACAATCGATGAATTATTTGTTCTCATCGCTCTGTGAATGTTGCCCGGTGTCTGGGTTTGATGATGTGAGGATCATCACTTCAGAACCTTGTGACGTCAATTCTCAGAGTACTCTTCTTTTTTTCAAATGATGGTTCTGCTTTTGGGGTGACCCGAGATCCCAGTGGGAAGAGAACTGCTAATCTTGTTTCTGTTCTTCCTCAAACTTTTGCGAACCTATCTCATCAAGCGTACTCCAGATTGCCCCATATACGTCGATGACTGCCGTTATAGCCTCTTCATCCGACGTGCCACTCTTGCGGAGTTCCAAATAGGCGATGGTAAGATTGGAAGCTACCACTTGGTTAGCTAACTTCTGGAATACCATCGGGTCATCTAAAGTAATCGCAATCCTCTCTTCCATATCCCGGCTCCTTTGTGAATGATTCTGACTTTCAAGCTAACCCCTGATTGCATCAGATGACCGTTCAAAAAACCTCGCAACCAGCAGGACAATTGCTCAAAGGTTCATTTCTCGAAGTTCGTCAGAAGGGGTTGAATGAGTACCAAATTACAGAAATGGGGGAGGGAGTTGCAAGTAAAAAATGTCCCCATTGACCAGTGCGTCTCGGCCAGTGGGGGTGGTGCGGTAAAGTACCCCCTCGCTACCACGGAATTACGTTACCCCCAAACAATGGATCACCTGCGAGTTGGGGGATGGAGTGGAAATGAGCGAAGTGTTTCAGCCATCTGTTCCTGGTTGAATGGGTGAGGATTGCGAGACTTCCCTTGCTTGATTCGATGGGATGGTTTGCTGGCTCTCTTTTTCACCAGTCTCGAGACAATAGCGATACGTATCAAGTTCTGACTGCAACCGCTGGATGTACAGGGCAATGGCTGTCGCATTTGGTAATATCCTATGCCATATGGGTACCGCCATGATCGGTCCTTTCTGTGAAAGTCGATGAATGATATTCAGCTGCCTCAACTCATGACTGTGGCGGCAACAACTACATAAGTGTTGGAGCAAGAGGTGTACCAGGAAGGATTTTCTATATAAGTTATTGAGAACATTGTTTTTTCTGTTTGTAAAGAGAAGGTGCGACCGGGGGAAGTGGTATTAAAAACCATACGGTCAAGGTCCCTACAGCACTTCTCTGTCACCTACTCCCGGGACAGTTACCTGCATGCCACGTGTAAGCAAAAAAAGACCTCAAGCTACGTTTTGTAGAAACTCTACGTTGCCTTGTGTCCGGGTAGAGGCAGAGCCCCGGATGCTGCAACAAAAAAGCGGAATGTGGTTAGAGAAAATACACTATAGGTTCATCGCAGGGGCAACCAATACTCATGGCTTGGTGGAGTAGTTCGGGGCTTAGCAATTGCGGAAACAGATAGGCTTTTACCAACATTTCATAGTGTGGACATTTTCCTCTAGCAATGAGAGGACAAGATTTTATGCGTTCCTCGATTGACTTAATTTCCATGGTGACGGCCCGTATAATGAACTAGTAATTAGATAGGATTAACATAAGAACGTTCATATCAGTGTCAATAGCAAAAACCACCATTTTGCGAGCTCCGTCTTATCAATAGGTAACTAAGGAGAAAGTGAGGTGAACCCGTTACCTTTAGTCACTGGCTCTGCTTTTTTATTGACTATAGTAGTAATTTTTTGTATGTACACCAAAAGATGGATTAGGCTATCTCGAAATTCGCGAAGTCCACCGGCCTATTTTATCCCGAAGGATTATACGTTTCGTAAAAAAGGTTGTTCATGAACGGTTTAAGACCCTCCTCATTCTTTACACTTTTAGTCCTGGTACCTGTACTCATCATTGGTACCGCCCATGGAGAGACGTCGCAGGAAGAGGCTATGGACCAAGTGCAACAGTACCGGGAAGCCGGGGTGATCCATAACATCTATGAGCTGGTACTTGAGCAGGATAAAATCAAGGTTACCGTGGGCACTCTTTTTCATCAGATGACACTCAACGAAAAACACAGCTTTTGCAAGTCGCTTTCCTTAGCGTATCCCTGGACGATTATCAAAGTTACAGATGCTGCCACAGACAATCTCATTTTAGATGTGCTGGGGAGTCCACCGAGATAGAAGCGGGTTCAAGAGGTGCTCTAGATTGTTACCGTAAAAGAACGATGAGCAGACACGGAAGAGCATAACAAACACCGTACGCTTTTTTCAAAAAAAACACTGCGGAGCTTCGGCTCCGCTTTTTTTACTTCAGCACTCCATGGTTCCAGCCAGTCTGGACCAATGGGCAGGAGCGTTCAGGCTTGGTGCTTCAAACCATGATCTTCCATCCTGCAGGTTAGGGGAAATAGTATCCTTTCTCATACTCAGAGAAAAAAACAAACCAAAAACTCTTCCGTCATGATGAAGAGAATACTGTTCATAACTACCTGTATTTTAGATGTAATTGGCAAAACTGGCTCTTCCTTATTTTCCGGTTGTTTGGTTGGCATTGAAATTGCCAGGGCTTTCGTTAGGGCAAGGGATTTTTCCTCTGACGCTGATGCCCTCCCCCATTGGCTTTTGTGTGGTTGTGCCAGTGGGGGTTTTTTTTGGGGTCTTTTATCCACAGTCTCTTTGTGGTCTAGTGTGCGAATCCGGTAGATCACTCCCATTATTCCTACCAAGGTTCAGCCCCACCTGCTTAATGCGCCTGGACTCACTGTTGGTCAATGGGGGCTTTCTTTTTCCTCCTTCCAAGACTACATTGTTTCTGGTAAGATACCAAAAATCTCATTCAGGACGTTTGTTTCAGTTCTCACCACCACTGTAAAAGTAACCGGCGCATAAATATCCAAACAAAGGGGCACCATCATGGCTGTTGAAAAACGCCGATACCCGAGAGTCGAAGTCGCATGGCCTGTAACCGTCATAACTGACCATGCTCTTTGGGAGGGAACAACAAGAAACCTCAGTCTCGTTGGAACTCTCATCCGTTGCTCTGTAGTGCCGAACCTTCTTTTTAGCTTCCGCCTCGTCTTTAAGCCTTCAGACAGTCAATTCTTGTTGGCAACTGCCGAGAGGGTTTGGTCGAAAACTTCTATCATCGACAATTCCATGTGTTATGAAATGGGTGTGCGCTTTGTATATATCCCTGAACATAATAACCAGTTGCTTAGCAAAGCAATTTCTAAGCATATCTAAGTACTGCATCGATTGAAGAGAGAAAGACAAAAAGGAGGAGGTTCAAAGTGCCCAAAGCCAAAGAAATTCACCTGCGTTGCATGCGTTGCCAAGAATTGGTTCCCACCTCTATTAGCTTCAAAGATAAGAAAAGCTTTGATATGGACGCCCTCGTTAAGAATCGGCCTCCATGCCCCAGATGCGGCGATATGACCAGTTACAATAAGGAAAATATATGCATCCGTGACCAAAGTGGGGAATTCGTTTGTATCGATATCTAATGAGGACACACCATCTCCCAGCAACATCGCTATCCCCAACGGTTCGGCCATGGTATCCACTCGTAAGAGGAAGCGTCGTCGCATACACAATGAAAATGGTCACGTCTGTTTTCAACTCTTATTGCTGCCTTAGCTCAAGCTGCCATCATGAACGGGCCATAGGTAACCCTGCAAGAAATCGTCTTCTTGCGATGGAGGAGTACTTTTTCTTGTCTGCCCCGTTGGTTCTCTGATCCGACGGGGACAGGGCCATGTAATGGATGATCCCTTCACCACATAAAAAGGACTTACGATTTCTCGTAAGTCCTCGATTTTTTGGTGGGCGGGACAGGAGTTGAACCTGCGACCCCCGGCTTGTAAGGCCGGCGCTCTCCCCACTGAGCTACCCGCCCACGTGTATTTTGTTGGCCTTAACAGGTCGTCTGGTTTCTGTCAAGGGAATTTTGGCTCTTGGCCGTGGTCCGTTGTGTAGAAGGCATAGCGCATAGGGTGTGGACACGCTAACCAGGAAATTCTGCCCTATGCTCTTTGCTCTATGCCGCGAACGAAGTGAGCAACTTCGGACTACTGACCACGGACCACGGACCTTATAAATGAAAAGCGCCCAGCAGCGAAATGCTGGGCGCTTTGTCTCGCAAAGTCGGTGGAGCGTCAAAGGATCAGTGCGCCGTTACCTCCTCAGGGGGTTCGGGAGCGTCGGTGGCAACGAGAACCTCATCCGCATCTTCTGCAGCTTTGCTGAACAGCTTTTCCGGATCGTCCACTGCTAGAGCTTGAATGAGCACATCATCCATGTGCTCCACAAGGATAAGTTCCAGATCCTTCAAAATCTTACCAGGAATTTCCTTGATATCCTTGGCGTTATCTTTGGGGATCAGCACCTTCTTGATCAAGCCCCGGTGTGCCGCTAACACTTTTTCCTTGAGCCCGCCTATGGGAAGCACTCGTCCTCGCAGGGTGATCTCTCCGGTCATGGCTAGGTCTTTACGGACAGGTACCTTGATCAGGGCGGAGGTAATAGCCGTGGCCATGGTGATTCCTGCAGAAGGACCGTCCTTGGGGATAGCGCCCTCGGGCACGTGGACGTGTATATCCAGTTTCTTGTAAAAGTTCGGGTCAAGTTCCAGGGCGGCGGCACGGGAGCGAACATAGGTCAGGGCGGCTTGGGCCGACTCCTGCATCACCTCGCCAAGTTTGCCGGTAATGGTGAGGTTACCTTTGCCAGACATAGTCGCTGCCTCAATACCCAGAAGTTCACCACCCACCTCGGTCCAGGCAAGGCCAACCGCGAGACCTACCTCGTCTTTCTCTTCGGCTCGGCCATAATGGAATTTGGGTACCCCGAGGTATTTGGCTACACTCTTCTCAGTGATGCGCACCCGCGTCTTTGGACCTTTTTTTACCACCTCTTTGGCCACTTTGCGGCAAATTGAAGCTATTTCCCGTTCCAGATTGCGCACCCCGGCTTCTTTGGTATAGCGGCGGATGATCTCATAGATGGCGCCGTCAGAGAAACGAATGTTCTCAGGTTTCAACCCGTTGGCTTCGCTCTGTTTCTTGATGAGAAACTGTATGGCAATGTTGAGTTTGTCAAACTCGGTGTAACCCGGCAACCGAATGATCTCCATACGATCCTGCAGGGCCGGCGGAATTGTAAATAGCGTATTGGCTGTGGTAATGAACAGGATTTCGGACAAATCGTAGTCTACGTCCAGGTAGTGGTCATTGAAGGCGAAGTTCTGCTCTGGATCAAGGACTTCCAGCAGTGCAGCTGACGGATCACCGCGAAAGTCCATGCTCATTTTGTCCACTTCATCCAGGCAAAAGACCGGATTGTTGGATTTGGCCTTGCGCAGACTCTGGATAATCTTTCCTGGCAAGGCGCCGATGTAGGTGCGGCGATGGCCGCGAATCTCGGCTTCATCCCTAACCCCACCCAGGGAGAGGCGGATGAAGTTCCGACCCAGGGCGCGTGCCACGGATTTGGATAGTGAAGTCTTGCCTACCCCTGGGGGACCTACGAAGCAAAGGATGGGTCCTTTGATCTTTTTCACCAGCGCCTGGACTGCCAAGTATTCCAGGATTCTCTCTTTTGGTTTTTCAAGGCCGTAGTGGTCCTCATCAAGGATAAATGTGGCCTCATCGATGTCCAATTTATCCTTGGTGCGGTCGTACCAGGGTAGCGAGAGAAGCCAGTCAATGTAGTTACGCACCACGGTAGCCTCGGCGGACATGGGTGACATCAATTTGAGTTTCTTGAACTCGGCGCGGACTTTACCGGCGGCTTCACGCGACATGCGCTTGCGTTTGATACGTTTCTGGAGTTCGGCCAGTTCGTTGCGGAAATCGTCCTTTTCGCCCATCTCTTTTTGGATGGCGCGCATCTGTTCGTTCAAGTAGTATTCCCGCTGGGTCTTCTCCATTTGTTTCTTGACCCGGCCTTTGATACGCTGCTCTGTCTGAATGATCTCAATCTCGCCGCTGATGTACGCATAGAGCAGCTCCAGCCTTTTGAATTGCGGGATCGCTTCAAGCAGTTGCTGCTTGTATTCGATTTTGAACGGCATGTGGGCGGTGATGGTATCGGCCAGACGGCCTGGATCTTCAATAGAGGAGACCGAGAGAACCATTTCCTGAGAGATTTTCTTGTTCAGTTTGGCATATTTTTCGAAGGCGCGGGTGGTGCTGCGCATGAGAGCTTCTATCTGAACATTTTTTTCGGTATGCTCGGCGATCTCCTTAACCTCTACCATGAAAAAGTCAGGATTGGGCAGGAACTGTGTGATCTGGCCGCGTTGCTTGCCTTCCACAAGCGCCTTTACCGTGCCATCTGGTAGACGGAGCAACTGCAGAATGGTTGCCACAGCACCAGTCCGGAAAATATCTTTTTCCGAGGGAGTGTCTGTTTTTGCCTTTTTCTGGGTGGCGAGAAAAATCGTTTTGCTCTCTCCCATGGCATATTCAAGGGCCTTGATTGATTTTTCCCTACCCACGAAAAGGGGTGCCACCATATTAGGGAAAATCACTATATCCCTGAGGGGAAGCAGTGGATATTCCTGGAACTCGGATGAGTCCACCGAATCAACGCTGTCACGACTTTTCTTGAACATATTTGCCCTCATCTCGTTGCGTAAAGAAGAGACTATGCTGCCAAATCATAGCCGTCTCTCCCATCTCATCACAGGCCATACAACCTCAGTTTCCAACCACATGAACCGATAGGAGAAACGCAGTCACTGCTTTCAGGCCGACTCTAAGCTGCCCTCGTACAGCAGCAGGGGCGTTTCCTTGCTTGCCACTACCTCTTCACTGATGACGCATTCGCGAATATCTGGCTGGGAGGGAATTTCGTACATAATGTCCAGCATGATGTGTTCCAAAATGCTCCGCAGCCCTCGAGCACCAGAATTCCGCTTCATGGCTTCACGAGCCACCGCCTGCAGCGCGCCCTCGGTAAAGCGCAAGGTTACATTCTCCATACCGAAAAGCTTCTGGTATTGTTTAACCAGAGCGTTCTTCGGCTCAAGCATGATTTCCACCAACTCGTCTTCAGTCAGCTCGTGTAATGTTGCTACCACGGGAAGTCGTCCAACAAACTCGGGAATCATGCCGAACCTGATGAGATCCTCGGGCTGGACCTGCACCAGAATCTCGCCCAGTTTACGCTCTTCCCGTTTCTTGATTTCGGCGGCAAACCCAAGGGCCTTGACGCCAATTCGTGACTTGATGATGCCCTCTAGGTTGTTAAAGGCGCCGCCGCATATAAAAAGGATATTCGTCGTATCAATCTTGATAAATTCCTGTTGAGGATGCTTGCGCCCCCCCTTGGGAGGGACGTTGGCAATGGTGCCTTCTAGGATCTTCAAGAGTGCCTGCTGAACTCCCTCACCGGAGACGTCCCGAGTGATGGAAGGGCTGTCAGCTTTGCGGGCAATTTTGTCGATCTCGTCGATGTAGACAATGCCGCGTGATGTCCTTTCCACATCGTAATCGGCGGCCTGAAGCAGGTTGACAATAATATTTTCCACGTCCTCACCGACATAGCCTGCCTCGGTAAGGGTGGTGGCGTCGGCAATGGTGAAAGGGACGTCAAGGATACGGGCAAGAGTTTGAGCCAACAGCGTTTTACCACATCCGGTTGGGCCAATCAGGAGAATATTGCTCTTCTGGATCTCCACATCCTCCAATTCTGCCCGGGATTCAATACGCTTGTAATGATTGTAAACTGCCACTGAGAGAATTTTCTTGGCCCGCTCTTGGCCAATGACATAGTCGTCGATAGCCTGCTTAATCTCGGTAGGTTTGGGCACGCTGCTCAGCTTGGCAGCTTCTTCCTTTTCAAACTCCTCGGCAATGATGTCATTGCAGAGTTCAATGCACTCGTCACAAATATATACAGTGGGACCAGCTATGAGTTTCTTCACCTCGTCCTGGCTTTTGCCGCAGAATGAACAGACTAAGTCGCCGCCCCGATCATCCTTCTTTCTCGTCATCGAATCCTCCTTGGTCCAACAATCTCGCTCTGGGTCCCTTAGTTCTGGTCTCGTCGTACATATTATATAGCAGAAGAGAGGTTGAATTCAATGGGTTCTCTATTTATCCTTCCGCTCCCCAGCCTCCTTCATGGGAGTCTCCTGGAGAATCTCCCGCTCAACAATCACCTTGTCCACGATCCCGTAATTCTTGGCCTCATCACCGCTCATGAAAAAATCACGATCGGTGTCCCTCTGAATCTTCTCCAGGGGCTGACCGGTATGTTGAGCCAGTATTTCATTGAGCTTCTCACGCATTCTCAAAATCTCTTTGGCCTGGATTTCCACATCGGTGGCCTGGCCCTGGAACGCGCCTAAGGGCTGGTGGATAAGAATGCGGGAATGCGGCAATGTGAACCTTTTCTCCTTTGCCCCTGCAGCCAGCAACAGGGCACCCATGCTCGAGGCCTGGCCCAGACAGAGTGTTGCCACATCCGGTTTAATATACTGCATAGTGTCATAAATGGCTAGGCCGGCGGTAACCAACCCTCCAGGTGAGTTGATATAGAAGTTAATGTCCTTATCCGGATCCTCGGATTCGAGAAAAAGCATCTGGGCGATGATCAGATTAGCCACCTCATCAGACACTGCGGTGCCCAAAAAAATGATGCGATCCTTGAGCAGCCTGGAGTAAATATCATAGGCGCGCTCGCCACGGCTGCTCTGTTCAACAACAATGGGTATCAAAGTCATGAATTTTCCTCTCTCTCAATTCTATCGTCTTGGAGGCCAGCGGCGGCAGCGTCCACTTCGGTCATTTCCGCCTGATCCTGGAGGAACTTGATGACCTTTTCCGCCATCAGCTGTCGCCTGAATGATTCCATCACCTCACCTCTTTGGTAGAAATCTCTCACTTTTTCATAAGGCTGTTGCATTTCCTCGGCGGCTTGGTGCAGTCCCTCATCCAGTTCCTCATCGCTGATCTCAAACCCTTCCTGGGTGGCGATTCTTTCCAAGAGAATTGATTCTCGCACTTTTTTTTCAGCAAAGTCCTGATTGCTCTCTATAAAGGTGGCTTCGTCCATTCCTGCCTGCTCAAGGGTGAGGTTCTGAGCTGATAGACGGTAACGAATGGTGTCCAACATTCTTTGCAATTCCTGTTCCACCATGCCCCGGGGGACCTCAAAGGGGTTACGATTGCTCAACTCTTCTAGGAGTTGAGCGGTGACCTCTGTATCTATCTGCTTCTTCTTTCTGCGTTCCAATTCGTCACGTACGGCAGCGCGCAACCCCTCCAAGTTATCGAATTCTCCGAGACTCTTGGCAAAATCATCATCGAGCTCTGGGAGCACCATCTCCTTGACGTCCTTGACCACCACCTGAAAAGTCGCCCTCTTGCCGGCGAGGTATCTGTTACCGTGGTCTGGTGGAAAGGTAACTTCGATTTCTTTCTGGTCGCCCTTGCTGGCGCCGATAATCTTGGTTTCAAACTCGGGGCTGAACCGGTTGGCCCCCACCTCCAGGTGAAACCCCTTGGCTTCGCCATCAGGTACTGGCTTGCCGTCAGCGAATGTCTTGAAATCAAGAACAGCATGGTCTCCTTGCTGGATGGGACGCGATTCCTCCAGGGTTCTGAGATAAGAGTTGGCATGGCGGCGAACCTCCATTTCGACGTCAACTTCTTCGTCAGTGAGAACAAGTCGCTGTCGCTGCGCCGGGATTTTCTGATAATCCTTGACAACGATTTCGGGTTGGACCTCAACAAGGAACGAATAACGGAAAGGCTCACCCTCCTGCAAGGGTTCTCGGTCCAGATCGGATTGCGAAACCGGTTGCAAATCGGTTTGTTCCAGGGCCGCCATCAAAGTCTCGTTGACGAGTTCTAAGCCCACGTCATGGTTGACCTGATCTGCATAGTGCCGCTTGAGAATGGCGAGCGGCACTTTACCCGGGCGAAACCCTTTCACCTTAACATTGCGATTCAGTTGCTGATACGCCTTTTGCAACCGCCGACTCACCTTTTCCTCAGGCAGTTCCACGTGCACCCTGCGTGCGATTTCGCTGACCTCTTTAACGGACACTTTCATGAAAATGCGGTCTAGAACTCCTCTCCGAAATTATCGAAGAAACCGAGATGTTTAAACTGTTATCCTGTTGGCAAAACCTCGAGCACAATCGCACTCTTACCAGCGCTTTCTGAACCGCCCGACAATATAATCATAGTAAATGGTTTCTGGCAACCCCAAATGGGTCCTTGTTTGGTATCGCCAGAAGTAGGTCGCAAAAGGTCTTCAGCGGCATGATCTGGAAGCAGCAAACTATGGAGTATTAGAGGAGTGGCGAGCGTTACAGTCCAGAATCGAGAACGGTCAAGAATGGTGGCCAGCACCGACTCCCCTCCCGGAATTCATCGAAGGGTCGCACGGTGAACGTAGACTCTCATTTCCTTGATGGTGCGAGAGGGGAGACTCGAACTCCCAAGCCCAAAGGGCGCTGGATCCTAAGTCCAGTGCGTCTGCCAATTCCGCCACTCTCGCATCCTAAGCTATTGTCAATACTGCTGTTCGTTTCAGATGCTCCAAGAGTTTACCCTCTAATCCTAACTTTCTGCAAGCGGTTTTCTATTCCTTTCAGAGCTCTGGTTAAGCTGCCCAACTCAGTGCAAGCCTAAATTGTTTTTAGGAGTTGACATGAGCCGGCTCATTTGCGTAATCTAAGACCAGTTGAATTCGATGCTTTCGTTCATCCTATCGCGATCGTAGATTCTGTTCAACACTACTCTGATTGGCCTGAAAAAGAACTCAACGCAGACGCTTACTCCTATCCCGTTGAGGGAGTTATTTGGAGAGGTTTCCAATAACACATCTCGGAGTCGGGAGGACGTCATGTCAGAAATCGGCGCAGAATGGGCAAGCAGCCAGCCGCCCCATATGGTTCGACAGCAGCAGCTTCGAGTTGGTATGACTCTTCGGGAGGCAGTTGATGCTTGGGGAATGCCTAAAACCTTCAACCGAATCTGCGAAACACATGGTTGTTTCATGCAGTATGTCTATCCCGGAGATAGATATATCTACCTAAAAAACAGTAATCCTGACACCCCAAATTCGGGCTACCGTGTTGTCGGATGGCAGGATTAACTGAGCTGCAAATCATGCACTGATTCCAAAGTCCAGCAGCACCATAGAGCGAAGAAGCGGATAGAAGTGTAGAAAATCTCCCACCGGACATTCCCTTTCCAGCCCCAACTGACTTGTTTTCTGTACCGACATTGGTCTATTGGGGTCCATTTTTTCCTTGCCACCTCTCCCCTCGTTTTTGTAACCTGCTCATCGCAGGAGTACTCACCTACCGGTGGATGCTGATAAAGCCAATCTGATGTTCTGCTGGCGTAGTTTCTCGGCTATCTTTTGATTCGTCGGAGAGAAGAACGCTCTTGGAAAAACCGTGCAAGAGCCAACGTCGAGAAGCTGAGCATCTCGTCACAACAGGATACTGTCAGCCCGCACGAGTGGGAGGGAGAAAGGAATGCGCACAAAGAAGCATGGTTTACTAATATTACTCTCCCTGGCGATTATCTCCTATACAAGCTCGACCCATGCAGCTCAAGCAGAGATACATGGAGAATACTGCTATCACTATGGAGATAGCGAATCCCTGATAGTTGCCAAGGAAATAGCATACGCTATGGCTTTGAGAAGGGCTATTGCAACATACAATACATTTGTCGCCTCAACGACTGTTGTCAAGGATTTCCAGCTAAGGAAAGATTTGATTGAAACAATAGTTTCGGGTTATGTAGAAAACATCAAGATAGTCAAACAAGACATAGAAGGAAGAAAAGTATGTACAGAGTTAGTCGGTTATGTTAATCCGCAAGCTGTTAAAAAAATATTGTCGAAAAAGATTAAGATAATAAGTCAGAAAAGAAAGACGGAGTTTGAAGGAATAATAAGCAATGTCTATTTGAAAATACTAAATTATAGACTGGACACGGACAGTGGCGGCAATAAACATTTACGTATATTTTATCAAATTAAGCAATCTCCGCCTCCCGGAGGGACGAGAATGGCAGTTTTTTGTTTTGACGAGAATGGCAATTCCGTACAGACTTCATTCTGTGATCTAGTCCCAAGCAGTTCCTTTGTAGGAGCTTTTGGGGAACAGACTTGTGTAATACCGTCTCAAGCTGCATCTATAAATATTAGGTTCTAGTTGCCACACCTGGAGGAATTCCGAGACGTCACAGCAGCTTGCGTCTGGGAAATGTTGATGGTCAGGCAGTATGGCTAAGAAAAAATCTCCGCTGCGGCTGCTCATGGTTTTTTCAGAAGTCGCTCCCTTTGCCAAGACCGGCGGTCTTGCCGATGTGGCTGGCGCTCTCCCTCGCGCTCTGAGCGAGCTTGACTGCAAAGTTGCCATAGTGATGCCTTTCTACAACCAGTTCATCGAAGAGATGATTACAGCAGATCCCCTCGTGGAAAACCTGCCAGTGACGTTAGGTTCCCAGGTGATCGACGCGGATGTGTATCGTGGTCAGCTCAACGATGCCATAGATGTATACTTCATCCGGCGGGATGAATTTTTTGACAGGGGTTTTCTGTACGGAACTCCAAAAGGCGCTTACTTCGACAATTTCCACCGCTTCACCTATTTCTGTCGGGCTGTTTTGACCGTGTGTCCGGCCGTGCAGTTCCAACCTGATGTAGTTCACTGCCATGACTGGCAGAGCGGCTTGGTCCCCGCCTACCTGAAGCTTATATTTGAAAGGGAGGATTATTGGGCTCAAACAGCGAGCATGTTTACCATTCACAACATCGCGTATCAGGGACAATTCCCTGGGGAACTCTACCCGCTGACTGGATTGCCCAACCATTTTTTCACTGCCGATGGCATGGAATTCTGGGGTGGAATGAACTTTATGAAGGCGGCAATTGTCTGTGCGGATGCGGTCACTACAGTAAGCCCTCGCTACAGTAAGGAGATCCAGACCAAGGAATACGGACAAGGGTTGGAAGGTGTCCTCCAAGCACACCGCCACAAGCTGTCGGGGATTATAAACGGTGCCGACTACGAGGAGTGGAACCCCGAAACCGATCCGCACATCGCCGCTAACTACTCACAAGAAAATCTCGACGGGAAGCGGATCTGCAAACTGGACCTTCTTCGTTCGGTCAAACTTCCGGAGAGACTCATGAACAGACCCCTGCTCGGGGTCATTTCCAGGCTCGCTGACCAGAAGGGTTTTGACCTACTAGCGGCAGTTATCGAGAAGTTTGTGGCCCACGATTTGGGTCTGGTAATTTTGGGAATTGGGGACGAGAGTTACCATACCCTGCTGACTGAGCTGGCGGAGCGGTACTCAGATAAGATTGCAGTACGTCTGGAATTTGATGAGCGGTTGGCTCATAAAATTGAAGCCGGGGCTGATATCTTTCTCATGCCGTCGCGATACGAACCCTGCGGTTTGAACCAAATGTACAGCCTGCGTTATGGCACCGTACCTGTAGTGCGGGCCACTGGGGGGCTCTATGACACCATTAGCCCTTTTAATCCGAAGAAGAATGAGGGAGTTGGTTTCCGCTTTAGCAAATATGACCCCGCAGAATTTTGGCAAGCCACCAAGAAGGCTCTTACATTTTTTTATCAGCCCGAGGCCTGGCAGAATATTATGAAGAACGGTATGGCCAAAGATTTTAATTGGCAGTCCTCTGCCCGCAAATACGTGGCGCTTTACAAGAAGGCAGTGGACGGACGGCAGCAAGCAGTGAGCAGCAGGCAGCAGGCAGCGGGCAGCAGGCAGCGGGCAGCAGGCAGGAGAGAGCGGGGCCAAGCTTAAGAGGAGTCAGATATTTGGATTCTTAAGGAATTTCACATCCGCAACCTCTAGGCACTGATCTTGAGAAGGAAGGTGATAATGACTCCCAAGCGAATTGTTTTCCTGGTACTGGGATTGCTTTTTACAACTTTCATTATTCAGAACTCTGAAGTGGCGCAGGTGCGCTTTCTCTTTTGGAGTGCGCAGGCATCTCGCGCTCTCATTCTGCTGGGTGCGTTCCTCCTCGGTACCATCGTCGGTTGGGTCTCTGGTCGGGTGCTGAAAAGAGACGTTTCTCCACCGGTCACTATTTCAGAGTAAAGTCCAGGTTGGTTTTGGTTGTGCCCGGGGTGGCTCTGGTAACTTGCCGTCGGATGGCAAGATCGGCTCTCTTCTTTTCCTTTGACAGAAAAGGTCACCGCGGAGGTCGGAGCTAAAGTTCCCGAAAGTTGATGGAATCAAGTCATTTGTCATTTCACATTTAGCGATGAGAGTCACCAAACACTTCATCAAAATGAAAAATGATCAATGCGAAATGACTTGGATAGATGGGGCGTCGCCCACAAGGGACGCTGAGCGAAAGATGGTCTCCCATGGAAATTGGCATTGAAGCGCAGGTATTGTGGCTGCTGATCATTGCAGCAGCTGTGGCCATGTTCACCAAATACATTCGGCTACCCTACACCATTGCCCTAGTGGTTGTAGGCATTGTCATGGGAGCGCTGGATCTTCTCCCGCAGATGCTCCTCACCCCGGAACTGGTCTTCCACATTTTCCTGCCAATTCTACTTTTTGAAGCAGCATTTAACATCGACCTCTTGGATCTGCAGCAAAATGCTCGACCCATTGCCATGCTGGCCCTGCCCGGTGTGCTGCTGGCCGCTGCGGTAACTGCTGTTGTCACCCACACCGCCTTCCGGCTGTGGAATGTGGCCCCAGGTTTCTCTTGGGGCCATGCCCTCCTTTTCGGCGTCATTGTCGCTGCCACCGATCCCATTTCGGTGCTGGCCCTCTTTAGAGAGCTTGGAGTGACAAAGCGGCTTTCCCTTATCGTCGAGGGTGAGAGTATCTTTAACGACGGCGTGGCGGTGGTTTTATTCGGGGTTCTTTTAGGAATGGTTCAAGGTGGTGAATTTAGTGCGCTCACTGCGGTGCGCCAGTTTTTCGTGAGCGTGGTTGGGGGAGGTGGCATTGGTGTCCTTTTGGGCCTGGCCATTGCCAAGGTGATGAGTTTGGTGGACGACCACCTCATTGAGATTACCTTGACCACAGTACTTGCATTCAGTGCTTACTTGCTCTCCGAGCACTTGCATGTCTCCGGGGTAATGGCGGTGATAGGCGCTGGTCTCATGACCGGCAACTACGGCACTCGCTTGGCCATGTCGCCTACGACCCGTATATCGGTGAGTGATTTTTGGGAGTACGCCGCCTTTGCGGCAAATTCTGTACTCTTCCTTATGATTGGCATCGAAGTGAAAATCGTAGATTTTGGCCCCATCTGGGTCGCGGCACTGGTGGCGGTGGCGGCCATGCTCTGTGGTCGGGCTGCCGCAGTGTTTTGCACCGCACCCATCATTGGCAAGGTGGACAAACCTCTGCCCAGAAGCTGGCAGGGGGTACTTTTTTGGGGCGGTATTCGGGGTGCTATCTGCATGGTACTCGCCTTGAGTTTACCCAAGAGCCTACCCCTCCGCCAGCTCCTGATGGCCATGATTTTTGCGGTGGTGATCTTCACCCTGCTGGCTCAGGGGTTGAGCATCAAGATAGTGCTCCAAAGACTGGGACTTATTCGAGTAGCTTTTCGGGAAGCTTATGAGACGAGAAAAGGTGAAATTTACGCTCTGGGCCAAGCCCAGTTGGAACTGGAGCAAATGGTTGGCCGCGGTCTTCTGTCGCAACGCAACTACGACCTCTTGGCACCACGTTTGCATGATCGTTTGAAGGAGCTGCATCTGGCTTTGGATGAGATTTCTGCCGAGCATACGGATGCGGTTGCCGAGGAATTGCACCGCGCAGAGGAACGGTTGCTCTATGCAGAGAAGGACGGAATCAAGGAGGCCTATATAACGGGAATCATCTCGGAAGAAGTTATGAAAAAGCTGTTGAGCCGTGTTGATGATAGGCTGTATTCTCTGAATTTATCTTTAGCGAAGCGTGTCGCTTCCGATGAATCTGATGATGACAATAAAGAAAGTTAGTTCGGGAAAAGCAACGAAGCCCCTAAAGAGTGTGTCCGAGAAGGCTCCACTGATCTCGAGGAGAATACATGAGAGAAGCTGATAAATTGCTCAAGGCTTGGGATCAGTTGGTAAAAACCTTAGCCCAGAAGGAGGGGTTGAGCGGCGATCAAGCGGAACTGCATGTGAAGAAGCATTTTCCTGAACTCTACGACCTTTATAAGAAAGCGAAAAAGCAAAAGGAGGTGGAAGCGCAAAGCTAATTCCCAGAGCGGTTAGTGTCATTTCGCATTTCGCATTTTTCATTTCGCATTTCACATTTCCCATTTTGCATTTACCATGAGTCTCGCCGTATCTGCGCGTCCCCGGGTTACCACGTCTTGCCCAAAGGGTCATACCTTATACCCATTGCCAGCTGAAAGGGGGGCTCGACTCCACCAGCTGAATCCAGTATGATTGGTTGTATGAAAGCGATAGTCCTTATTATCTACCTGATGTTCTTCTCTTTCTCTTTCTGGCTCAGATGTTTGAATCTGAAATACCTGAGGGAGAGAGGCCACCAAATCCCTCCTGAGTTCGGCGATACCATCGATCTCGAGACCTTGCGACGGACCGTGGCCTATACGGGTGAAACCAGCAGGCTGGGCATGATTGTATCAATTCTGAATAACCTCCTCGTTCTTGTTTTCTTGTTCGGGGGAGTCATAATCATGTATGACGAATGGATTGCTTCCCTTTCGCAATCTTTCGTGTTGAAAGGTGTGCTTTTTGTACTGGGGCTTCTGTACGCGGAGATAATATTTAGCATCCCATTCAGCCTCTACAAGAATTTCAGTATCGAGAACCGATATGGCTTCAATACTATGACTGGATGGCTCTGGCTGACCGATCTGGTTAAATCCACTGTAATCTCCTCAATCCTGCTGTCGGTGCTCGTCGCTTCCGCCCTTCTCCTCGTACTCTTCAGCCCAGAGTGGTGGTGGCTATGGGTGTGGGCTGTTTTTCTTGTTTTCAGCATTTTTCTTATGTATATCTCGCCCTATGTAATTGAACCACTCTTTTTCAAGTTTGAGCCGGTGCGGACCGAGGGCCTCGAGACTGAGATCCGCAGCCTGGTTGAAAAAGCAGGCATCAAGGTGAACAATGTATTTCAAGTAGATGCTTCCAGACGAAGCCGGCACTCTAATGCTTACTTTTCTGGAATCGGCAGAGTAAAGCGGATTGTGCTTTTTGATACCCTCATAGAGAGTATGAGCCGGCGAGAAATTCTGGCGGTTCTAGCCCATGAGGTAGGGCATTGGAAGAAAAAACACGTTATGAAACGGATCATCCTGACCGAAATGGTTGCACTTGGGGCGATCTTTCTGGCCTTTAAGATGCTCGCTTGGGAGGGGCTGCCTGGACTTATTGGGTTGGAGCGGGGCTCCTTCTATGTGCGCTTTGCTATTCTGGGATTTATTGGATCCCTGTTGATGTTTCCGTTGACACCAGCTTTGAGCTTTCTCTCCCGCAAGCATGAGTGGCAAGCAGACAGGTTTGCCTGTGAGCTCACAGGACAGCCAGTGGACCTGGCCAAAGCTTTGGTGAAGCTGTCCAAAGAGAATCTGGCCAATCTCCACCCCCATCCCCTTTACGCCGCTTTCTACTACAGTCATCCACCTGTGGTGGAGCGAGTCCGCCGACTAAAAGGAGAAAACACGGTTGAACAGTATCCTCAGGCCGCCTCGTGCTGATATACCGTCCCAAGATCTGCGAAAGAGAAGCTATAAAAGATCTTGTGACCATCGAAATCTAAAACCCTCAGGTCATCCGTTTGCTTGACGTCCTTCATTATCGCGTCAAATTGCTGACCATATTTCTGTTTCACCAAGTCCAGCGGCACTTCGTAAGCCATAAACTTTTTGATCCCTTTAAGTCGGAGTTTTTCAATAAACTTCCCGTCCACGAAATCCTCGTAGGTAGTCAGTATCAAAATGGGTCCTGTTCCGGTAAAAATTATGCCTGCTTTCATGACCCACCTCCTCTGCTCGATAGCAAGTCAAAGCAGATCTGCAACACTCATTTGCGATGGCGGGTTTTTCACTCTTCTTGCATGATTTCCCAATTGACCTCGAAGGTATTGTCATGAAGAGTGTACGCATATCCCAACATCTTGCCGATTCCAGGAAGCACTCCCTTTTTGACCCGCCAATAGGCAAGATAAACGGCCGGGACCATTCGTGGCTCCCCGGTCTGCGGGTTGTCTTCAGTGTTCTGCCACATCTCCCGCTTCTCCATGACTCGCCAAAGAGTGCCATACTTCTTGCTTCTGACTATTTGCCCTACATTGGGTAAACTCTTCTGCCGCATTACTTCATCGTGGGTTATTATCATGGAAACACCTCCTTATGAGACGTATACAATTTTGGAATCACAGCCACTCTTCCTTACCTTCGGCTGCTTGCAATGGAACTAACCAGTTTGCGTCCATCCATGGCCCTTTTCCGCTAGCCATGTCCTCGTTATGGATAAACACTAACCACGCCTAATCATTCTTTTGCTGAAATAGATGGAAGGGAGTTTTGCTTCCTCGCTAATCACCTCTTCTCGTTTTTTCTTGGCCGCTATCACCTCAGCTAGCCGTTCAGGATTACTCAGGTGAGCCTCATAGCCGTATGTGCTCTTGAGCATCTCTTCGTAGCCTTCGGTTACATGTAGGACCGCATGGTCAAAAAATCGTACCAGCAAAAATGAGGCTTCAAGGATTTGATGCAGATTGAGGGTTGAGTCAACTTCTCTACTAGCTGCCATGAATTCCCAGAGCCGTCTTTTCGTGAGATAAAGAGCGCTAATCACCTCTGGGAGTTTGAAATTTTGATGGAAGCGCTCTTTTCCCAAATCTCTGTAGTGCTGCTGCACCTCCCCCTTCTCCCTGTCTTCTCCCAGCCAATAACTGAAGCGGCTACAGACGTCATGAATCCAAGCATGTAGAGTCTTTTCATCAATGTTCCGGTAAGAGCTAGTAGATGGATGAGCCAAAAGTCTCTGTTGGATCTCGCTGGATAGTTGCAGGGCATTGGCTTCAATCAGATCAACACATTTTTTCGCTAGCATAGTGCGCCTCCTCGGTGTTTCTCTGTCGGTTCATCCATGTTTGAGATTTTCATCAGATTTCAGTTCTCTCTTCTAACCTGCTGTAGTAACCCAGGGTGGTGTAGTAGATAGCCATGTCGAAAAAACGATTCAAATACGTTATGAAGTCGACAGTACTATCTAACTCCTTTGCGGTTCTCATTATTCCCTTTTCCACTACTGTATCCCAAATGTGTCTCTTGGTCGCAACCAGCGCCTGGATAACCTCGTGAAGTGGGAACCCTTCTTCATACCGCTGTTCTCCAATACTGGAATAGTGGGTTCGTACCGCCCCCCTCTCACTATCTCGAAGTAGCCAGTGTCCAAGACGGCTATAAACTTCAAAGATGTTTTCGTACAGCGTTCTTTCGGGCAGACTCTGATACGATGAAGTTTCCGGATCACTGAGGAGTTTTTGTTTAAGATCCTCAGCCATACTTCCTGCGTTTTTTTCTATCATCTGGATAAGTCTATCTAGCATTACCCTTCTCCTTGAGACACTATTTGATCTGGCAGGTGTATGTCGTCTGTTGGATCAATAACGGCCCGGGAGGAAAAATAGAGTGTGCGAGACGAAAGCAGTCGATGGCTTAGACGAATCAACTAACGTTCAAAAGGGTCGAGCGCGGGATAAGAGAAAGAGAAGCAGTGAAGATGAAAAACCTTTAGAGACAGGAGTACCGGAGGGTTATGTCCAGAGTCTTTGGCAATCGCTTTGGAGAAGCTTTTCTTTACTGCATTGCTGACAGCTAACAGATGTCACTATCAATACCCGATAGTAGAGGTTACGGAGATCAGTCGGACAGCTGAATGTCATCAAGCTACTGTTTTGGGCCCCCAAGAGAACAGACAAAGGTCTCATGGGAGCTTAGCAAGCACGTTTTAGCATGCATGTTTCCCCCTTTTGTCTGCTTGAATTCAGATGATCTCACAGCACGGGCTGATACATAATATCCTATTCCCAATGTAGACATACTGTCAAAGAGAAAAAACGCACGATTCAGTTTTTTGTCTCAGCCAGAGGAGGTGCGGGAATTCATTGATGGGATAAGTCTCTTTCTTTAGACCTGCTTGAAAAGTGTAGAGATGATCTTGCACCCGCGAGATGTTATGGAGCACTTACCCTCCTTCAAAACAACCTCATCCCTCTGGAACAGTGGCGTTCCCCAAGGCTTGACACATAGGGCTCTCTAGTCCTATAGTTTTTCCTATCGTAAGCAAATTCTTCTCAGCCATGCCATACTTCCTTCTATCGAGAGCGGGTTTTAATCGATTATCAATCAGATGTTTTTGTACTTTAAACGGGGTCCTTTAAAACAAATAGCAAAGGAGGTGACACCATGCCGACCTATATAAGTCTAGTGAACTACACGCAGAAAGGCATCGAGAACGTAAAGGAAAGTCCCCAGCGACTTGAGGCCGCCAAAAAAGCGTTTCAAGGAATGGGTGCTGAGCTAAAAGAATTTTACTTGGTTATGGGCCGCTACGACATCATTCTCGTGACGGAAGCGCCGAATGATGAGACCGTTGCTAAGATAGCTTTGGCACTTGGTTCACTTGGAAATGTTCGGACGGAATCTTTCCGGGCTTTCAAAGAAGATGAATACCGAAACATCATCGCCGCTCTGCCCTGAGTAGTCGTTTAGAAGAAGCCGTCTCAAAGTGCAAGTTACGCCTCCCTCGAGTATGTACATTTAACTTGACGGTCAGCGGAAGCGGTGAAGTGCGCTGTAGATCTCGGGCGGACGTACGGAGATTTTGGCAGGGTTTAATCGTTAGTATGTGGTATCTCCTGCCATATTTTCTGAAAGTTTATGTACTTCAACTTACAGTTACGCGCTTTTTTCCCCGTCCTTAGATGTAGTATTAATGTCCCCAAAGTTAGAACTGTGAATTAAGGGATCTAAACTTTCACAGTGATACGAGACTTTTCGCATTATAAAGCGGATAATACGTGTGTAATCTAACGTTAGGCACTATTGAGTGTCAGATGATTAATTGAAGGAGATACAGAAATGAAAGGTTTAAAGATCATACTGTGGATATGTGCTATAGGTTGTCTGCTGGGGTTTATTTTTGCTGTTTTCCCGTGGCGGGCGATAACCGCTTTGTTCAACTGGGTTGGACTTCAACCCCCTGTTGCACAACCTATCACTGTCTTTATGTTCCGACTATGTTTGGCGACATTTGGGATGATAGGGATATTTTTTGTAATCCTTGCCCGAAATCCTTTCAAATATGGAGCAATGTTGCTACTCGCAGCATATGGGTTACTGTTCTACGGCGTCTTCAACCTCGTGGGTGGCATACGATACGTATTTCCGGTTTGGGTGTATGCCGGTGACGTCATGTTTGGTCTTATAGCTGGAATACTCATACTTATTTTTCGAAAAAAAGCTTTACAGGCAAACAGCACCTAACCATGCGCTGCTGCCGACAGGCGAAAAGCTTCTTTGGTTTTTAGGTGGTAACATTAATACACTTTAATCAGCAGTTTATCGCTTGAAGTCCAGCCACCACATCTCGTGTTGAACGATTAGGCGGTGTTATCCAGGTCCCGCAGGGCTATTCATTTTTCAAAGAACATGGCACAGACTGGAGAGAGATGTGCCACCAAAAAAAAATCAAGTGTAAACAATGCGGGGGTTGTTGTTTAAATCTCCTTGAAGCATATTGCACCTCTCTTCATCCTGATGATATCGAACTTTGAAGGAAAGAAGGGAGGCATGACATTCTGGCGTGGGTTGTTGTCTCTTCAACGAATAACCCGCATGATAAGTATCATGCATGGATTAGCCCAATTACGGTAGAAGAAGTAGAAAGATGTCCTTGGTTGCGAAAGCTACCTAATAAGAATGAGTACATTTGTCGCATTCAAGATGTAAAGCCTAAGCATTGTAGAGAGTATCCAACATCAAGAAAGCATGCCGAAGACACAGGATGTAAAGGGTTTAAATAAAAAAAGCGTCCACAACTCATAAAGGTCTGGATGCCCCTTACTTTCATGATATTTTTCGGCTGTCCCCATTGGCGCCTGTGCGGGTCTGACGCCAACGCCTTATACCAGTGGTGAAAGTCACAGGG
>CAYFXH010000043.1:0-23850 GCA_964346905.1 uncultured Desulfobacteraceae bacterium
GTCAAGAAGATAAGTTTCACAAATTCATTTTTCTTGTAATTGGTTGATATTCCTAAATCCTTTATTCATGCGCATCTACGCCGGAGGGATTTAACCTCGTCTCGGTTCTCAGAATCAGGTGTACGTTGTCCTAAATCATCCCACCCAGAGCCACAACGGTCGCGAGCTGGACTTTTCATAAGCGGTCAGTTCGTGCTGAGCGTATCTCCACGTTTGCCGCGGATAAACTCCTCTGCCCCCAATGTCAGATCACTAACCGTCTGTTGCGGTCCGGTTGATCCCCCGCTTCATTCTGAGATGGTTAACTGCTGCGAATGTTCAGACTTCAGCCACTTTGCTTGCTGCCAGCTACGGTCTGCTAGCTGCTCGCTGATAAGCTCAGCTCCAGGCTGACAGCCGAGCCAGGCGAGAGAAGGGGGTATGATTTGTGTACGTAGATCATGGTCGCACGGTGAGCCTACTGCGAAACTCACCATGAGCTATCCTCATGAGTGGTGTGTGTATTTTCTTACTTGACCCGGGGCGGTTTAATTGGTGTATAATGAGCAGCCTTCCAATTTCTGCCAAAGTGCACAGAGTGCAGCACTAATGAATCAAGGCTGAGAACGGCCGCATCCTCAAAACGCCATTACGTTAGAACAAAATGAAACGAAGAGACTTTCTGAAGACCGCAATAGGATTAGTCATTGGAGGGGGATTCGTTCCTGAGGTGTTGGCAGGGAGTCGAGTAACTTCTCGCATCATCATTCCCGAAAAGTACGACAGCTACATCAAGGACTATCTCCACAAGATGCAGAACTTCGACGGACATCACCAGGAGGACGTCTGGCTCGACCGGAGACAATTTCAGCTCTTACGGTCGTGCGTAAAGCGCTTCAAAAGGCTCCAACGGACCGTAGGTCACGGTAACTTCTACCTGTTAAACTTCGATGCAGCCATAAGGGTCGCCCGCAACTACCCCCGGGTGGGCCGGTTCAGCAAAGAGGAACTGAATTTTCTTGAAATGATTTTCTATGTGGATGCCACCGCCTACGGCTTTTTCGGCGAAAAGCCTCTGAAAAATCTCACCTCAAGGATTCAGAGACGAAAGGTGACCAAAGTCCCTTATACCGGCAACTATCTGTACAAAGGTTTGCCGATGGAAACCTATAAGAAAATCAAGCAGCATTTGGGAAACAAGGTAATCCTTACCTCTGGGGTGCGCAGTGTTATCAAGCAATTCCTGCTGTTTCTAAACAAAGCGTACAAAAACAACGGAAATCTCTCCCTAGCCTCCCGCTCGCTGGCGCCGCCAGGCTATTCCTTTCACGGTATCGGCGACTTTGATGTCGGCCAGATCGGTTACGGAGCCGATAACTTCACTGAGCGCTTTACTACTACAGAGGTCTACAGAAAGCTCGCAGAGCTCGGCTACGTAAAAATACGCTACATGAGGGACAACCTATTGGGGGTGAGATTCGAGCCCTGGCACATCAAGGTTAATTCGTAGATATGAAAAAGCTTAATACAGTACTCTTCCTCTGCTTGTTTGTTTTGGCAAATCCCGCCTCTGCCAACAAGCACATAGACTTTACGCTGCACAAGCTGGAGTCAGGCCAGCCAGGTAACACCCTGTTGGTGATTGGCGGCATACAAGGGGACGAACCAGGTGGTTTTAATGCTGCCTCGCTTCTTGTTACCGACTATGAGATCAGAAAGGGAAGTGTGTGGGTGGTGCCCAATTTGAATTTCATTAGTATCATTAAAAGTTCGCGGGGCGTTTACGGGGACCTTAACCGCAAGTTCGCTAGAATTAGAAGTACAGATCCTGAGTTTGACACCATAGAAAAGATAAAAGCCATCATCCTCAATGACCAGGTGGATCTGGTTGTCAACCTCCATGATGGAAGTGGCTTCTACCGCCCACGCTATGTCGATCTGACACGTAATCCCTACCGCTGGGGGCAGAGTATCATCATTGACCAGGAGCGGATCAAAGCCGAGCGTTTCGGCAACCTAAGTGAGATCGCCTGGCAGGTAGCGACAGAGGTCAACCATTACCTGTTTTCACCAGAACATACCTACCACGTCAAGAACACCAGGACCCGGTTGGGCAACAAGGAGATGGCGAAGACGCTTACCTACTACGCGATACGGAACTTGAAACCCGCTTTTGGTCTGGAGGTTAGCAAGACGTTTCCGACGCACCAGCGGACATATTATCATCTCCGCGCACTTGAAGCCTACATGGAGCTCTTGGGAATCGAGTACGACAGGAGCTTCATTCTTTCTGCAGCAGGTGTCAAAAACGCTATCGGGGGTAACGTCAAGCTGACATTGTACGGAAACAGGATCTTTTTGGACGTGGCCAATGCAAGAAAACGACTGGGCTACATCCCACTCAAGAAAGCCTCCAAGATTGTCTTTAAACCGAGCAACCCTCTTATCGCTTTGGTGGAATCCGGTAGAGGTTACCGGGTGTTTCACGGCAACCGCAGAGTCACGCGTCTCCACCCCCAGTATTTCGATTATGACTTCAGCATAGACACCATCACCATGGAAGTAGACGGCAACGAAATGAACGTAGGTTTCGGCGAGATTGTGGAGGTGGAGCAGTCGTTTCTCGTTATGCCCAGAGAAGGCTACCGGGTAAACGTTATCGGCTTCAAGAAGCCAGGTACTGTCAACGAGTCCGGTATCGCCATTCGGCAAGACGATATCCAGAAACGATTCTCTGTAGACAAAAGCGGCCAGACGTATCGGGTCGAAGTCTACCGGGGAAGGAAATTCTCGGGGATGGTACTGGTAAACTTCAATAACGGGCGCGAAAACCTGATCGCATCCGATCCTGCAACGGTCTCCCATTTACGCGTTCCTGATGTGCGAAACCCTTCTCTCCCGCAAGAGCCCTCCAATCAGGCAGGACATGCCAATTTTCTCGGTCGCTAGCCTTCTATCAAAGTGGACCTACTGTACCCCCGAGCTCCATCGAGGGGAGATCAAAAAGATGGTCATGAGATCGTTCTTTTTCACAAGCCAAATTTTGTGCATTCTCCTCTTTAAATCAATTATGAGAGGACCGTCGAAATCTCCCTCTCCACTCTCTAGGGAAAAAGGGTTGTCCGCTTAAGGATGTTAATCTACTCTAAAGAGAGAAGGTGTGGAGGGATGGAAACCCAGAGCAAAGAGCCCAGAGAATAGAGATGCGTTTGCAACACTATGGCCTGATCCTATTGTCGGTTTTGCTACCCCTGGTGGTTAGTTGCACGTTTCCTTATGCTACATCCAAGCAACACCGTGTTTTTACAAACATCCGCGATGCTGTCGTTCATGTGGGACAATTCAAACAGGATGGTGAGAGCAAAATTGGGCAGTTGCTGGGGAGTGGTTTTTTCGTAGATCAAAACTGCACAGTGGTTACAGCCAAGCATTTATTGGAAAACGTTGATAAGGAGAGACTTTATATCAAGTATATTCCAGTAGAAGATCGGAATAGATTCCAGACGCTTCCAGTTGAAGTGATGTATGAAGATGAAAATAAAGATTTAGCTTTCCTTGAACCAAAGGACTGTTACTTAAAAACAATAAAACCACTCCCTCTCATTCGCAAACTGTATGATTTGTCTTCTCTGGGTGGAGAAATAGTATTTGTGGGCGGTTTTCCTCGCCTTGGCGTCCAATCCGCAGATTACCCTATCGTTAGGAGATCCATCATTGCTTCAACTGCATTCACAGATATAAGGAAGGGTAGTCCGCTGCTTCTCTTGGACTTGATTGGCGCACCGGGTTTTAGTGGAAGTCCTGTCGTGCTTGAGCGGACCGGCGAGGTCATAGGGGTGGTGATGGGCTCCGTAAAGCGTTTTACAACCGATCGCCATTATACATTTCAAGGGGCAACCCCGATAACACAAGGAGATTACCAAACAGCCCTGGAGGAACTGCGACTCAAACGCGATTAGTTGCCTCTGGTCAGTCTTTAATCCCACATCTTACCCATTTCTGGTATTACCAATTTTGGGTAAATTTAGACCTCTGACCTCCTCGCCGCGTCTCCGTGTCCCCGTATCTCCGCTTCGTTCCGCCCCGCATAGTACCTAGTAGAAGTAACTGCCCGCTGCCCCCCTGCCAGCTGTTTTTCTCTATGCCCCATTCTCTACCTGTCGTGAGCCTGTCGAAGGATGCCCTATGCCTTCCCCAATCCAAAATCCGAGATCTGAAATCCGAGATCCGCAATCCGAGATCCGCAATCCGAACTCCTAAATCCCCAATCCGCAATCCGCAATCCGAACTCCGCAATCCGAACTCTCACATCCCACATCACTCTGCCTAAGTCTACCGCTAAACCATGTGACTAGTTGACGAATGAACAATTTCACTAGTCATAAACGCAATACGTCCCGCGCCCCGCGACACGCAGTTGGCACCCCCTTTGCATAAAAACCAAGCCGCACGGGTAGCGGCTTTATTCGTTTGCGACCCCTTACTTACAGAGATAGATTTTTTCTCGATGAGGTGGTGAACCTTGGACAAGTGCAGACGAGAGTATTCCAGAGTCGAAGTCTCCTGGCCTGTCAGTATTTACACTACTGCCGGGTTAATAGACGGAGAGTTAAAAAACATCAGTATTGGCGGGGCACTCATAACCTGTCGGAGTCTGCCCGATTTGGATGAAACGTTCCAGGTGACCATCGAAATACCCGACTATCTTTTTCCCATAGCAGCCAAGGTAAAAAAAGTTAGACTAAACGTTTACGACAGCGAGAGTGAGAAGACACCTCCATCATATGATCTGGCCGTTCGCTTTATGGATATGTCCTTGGAAGATCGCAAACTCTTTCACGAGGCCATTGACCGTGCTTCCCGAATAAAGCGTCCCGCCACCGTTGAAAAAAAGGTCAAGCCTAAAGACTCTAATAGAATAGATAATACTCTTCTCTCGTCGGTGGAAAAACTCTCCACAGATCTCAACCGGACCTTCAAGGATCTCCTGGAAGAAGCCCTCATGGATCTTCTTGACAAATACACGAAAGAAACCTCCAACAAGGAACAGCCTGAGCAGCCTGTATACTTAGAGCTTCCTTAGCCACCGCAAGAAACTCCACGTTTCTGCGGCTGCCCCTAAGAGTTGTTACTCAAAGCCAACCTTGATCAGTTTCGCTACGACTTCAGTAAACTACAAAGACCCCGAAGAACACAAAGAGTTGAAGATAATTGTAAAAAGCGGTTATGTAAGCAACTCAGCAAGGTAATAGCCGGTTTACAAAAATTTTCTTTGTGATCTTTGTGGATTTTGTGGCGAAATACTAGCTGTCAAAAACTATAGCCCATCTCGGCAACAATCCGTTATCATTCGGCTGTAAGGCACGTGAAAGAAGAAGTGGCCGATTACATTTCCATGTCCCTTTCTGTGATTCGAGAGCCAGGCCTGATTAATCGCTGGCGGTGAGGTGAAATGAATTCATTTCTCACCAACGCAAAAGTGAAAACGTTGGTTCGCACTGCGGCTTTCGTGCTCGCCTGGTTTTTTCTCTCCTGCGGTGCAATCCAGCACTTCCAAGCAGGCAGTAGATCTCAAACCCTTCACCTCGTTGTCCTCCATACCAATGATTCCCACGGGCACCCGGTAAAGTTCTTCAAGCATCCCACCCCAGATGTTGGTGGGCTTCCTGCACGAGCTACGCTTGTGAAGCAGATAAGAGGGCAAAACAAGAATGTTCTGGTTTTAGATGGTGGGGATCTCAATACTGGAAAGCCCGAGTCGAACCTCTTCAAGGCGAGACCGGATATAGAAGGCTACAACTACATTGGCTACGATGCCATGGTCCTGGGGAATCATGAGTTTGATCACCCGCTGGATCTGTTAAAGCTACAAATGAAGTTGGCAGAATTTCCCTTCCTCTCTGCCAACGTTAGAACCAAGCAAGGCCCATATGTGACTCGGCCATACATGGTGAAGGAGTTCGACGGGTTCAGTACAGCCATCTTCGGCCTCACCACCAAAGAAACCGAATTCACAGGAAACCCAGAACACACGAAAAATCTCGTGTTTGAAGATGAAATCAGGGTTGCCAAAAACCTTGTTCCCGAGTTGAGAAAGAAAGCGGACATTGTGATCGCCTTGGTGCATATGGGTATATACGACTCTCTTGAAAAAGGCTCCAAGAGATTAGCTTCGGAGGTGAGTGGTATTGATCTCATTGTGGATGGACACACCCACACAAAGCTTGATGCTCCCATCGTAATAACCCATCCTGAATCAGGTCATAGCACATTGATAGTCCAAGCGTGGAAATGGGGGCTTGTTCTTGGGAGGGTTGATCTGTTTATTCAGAACAAGAAAGTCATTGATTACACGTTTCAAGCAATTCCCATTAATCTGAAAACAGTGGAGAAGCAATTAGACGGAACCAGAACATATCATTATGTGGGTGAGGAGATCCCGGAAGATGAGGTGCTCTTAGAGTTATTGGAGCCATATGTTGCCGAAATGAAATCCCTTCTATCTGAGGTCATAGGTCATGCTGAAGAAACTTTCTTTTCTAAAGATGTGCGAAAAAGGGAAACCCCGCTGGGAAACCTGGTTGCTGACTCCATGCTCTGGTATACAAAAAATATGGGGGTGGATTTTGCCCTGCAAAACGGCGGGGGCATACGGTCTGATATTCCAAAAGGCGAAATAACCAAGGAGTCGATATATGGGGTGTTGCCTTTCGAAAATTCTGTGGTTGTGCTAACGTTAGATGGTTCCACAGTGCAATCTCTTTGTGACTACATAGCCACCATATCAAGTGGGCAAGGAGGTTTCCCGCAGCTATCAGAGGGATTATCCCTCACCATTAATACAGTGACCGAAACATGTGAAGAGATCATGATAGATGGCAAGCCGCTTGACCCAAATAAGACGTATAAGATTGCCACCAACTCTTACCTGGCTGCAGGGGGAGATGGTTACACAATGCTCCTCAATGCACTGGACAGATATGAGCATTCACTGTTTTTGAGAGACGTATTGATTAACTACATCAAATACCTGGGAGGCTCAATCAAACCGCAAACCAGCGGTAGGATTAATTACCGTGACGAACAAACATGTCACGGCGAATTCCAACTAGCTGCTTAAGATTACGAGGTTCGGGTCGCCGTGCCATCACCTGAGCTAATCGCTTCGTACGCCAGAGATTTAGCGACACCGGATCTTTCCTCCCCGCTACTAAGATCTTTACTGCTGACTGCGTGAAGATACTTTTCGGACCAGAACAGCGGACAACCAGGTTATCAGGAGACTGAGCAGTGCGAGGACACCGAGGACCACAACTAACTTTGCTGCTGTAGTGAGGACCCGGCTCTCCAGCTTTAATTGACAGACAACCGCGTGCTTCTTATTTTCTTAGTCAGATAAGGACAAGTGACTGAAACCTTGAATCGAAGGAGCCAGAAGCGATTTCAAGAACTTTTGAAACCGTGAGTCAGCTGCCATGACAACGAGGGCTCTAAGAATATTTTCAGCCGGATGGTTCCTCCTACTTCTCGTTTTCTGGGTAGTTTCGTGTGCTATCAATCCGGTGACAGGTCAGCGAGAGCTGATGCTGCTCAGTGAAGCCGAGGAAATCGAGCTTGGTCGTCAGACCGATGGACAGGTGGTTCGGGAGTATGGAATCTACGATGACCCAGGGCTGACCCGTTATGTCAACGATTTCTGCCAGCAATTGGCCAAGCTCTCCCATCGCCCCAGCCTCCCGTACCAGTGTAAAGTGGTGGACTCACCTGTGGTCAACGCCTTTGCCGTTCCCGGCGGCTACATGTACTTTACCCGCGGTATTCTGGCTTATATGAACAACGAAGCCGAGTTGATCGGCGTGATGGGGCACGAACTCGGACACATTACGGCACGCCACTCCGCCCAACAATACACCCGGGCGCAACTCGCTCAGGTAGGATTGACCTTGGGCAGCGTCTTTTCAGAGTCTGCTCTCCTGTCAAATCTAGCCCAGGCCGGGGTGGGTATGTTGTTCTTGAAGTTCAGTCGTGACGACGAAAGGGAGTCTGACGACCTGGGCGTGGAATATGCCAGTAAAATGGGCTACGACGCCACCCAGATGGCCAATTTTTTCGATACGCTGAACCGAATGCACACGCGTTCAGATCGGAGCGGATTGCCTGATTGGTTTTCCACTCACCCGAACCCAGTTGAGCGGAATGAGACGGTGAAGCGCAAAGCACAGGAATGGCAGGAGACCTTGCATCTCAGGAATCCGAAAGTGAACCAGTCCGCGTACCTCAGAAGGGTCGACGGTCTGGTATTTGGGGAAGATCCTCGCCAGGGCTTTGTTGAGAACAATGTATTTTATCATCCCGTTCTCCAACTTGAGTTCCCCGTGCCCACAGGCTGGAAACTGCAGAACACGCACACTCTTGTTCGGATGATCAGCCCCGAGAAAGATGCCCTTGTCCTATTCATCCTCTCATCAGAGAACTCTGCGGAACAAGCAGCCCCAAAATTCGCTCGGAAAAATCAGGCAAGCGTGATTGAATCTAACCGGATCAAGGTAAATGGCCTTGTCGCTCATCGGTTGATCTCAAAGCTCAGATCGCAAGAAGGGATTCTGCTGATAATGTCCTACTTCATTGAGAAAGACAAGAGGGTGTATGAATTACATGGAATCAGTCCAGCGAGCCGGTTCGACCGCTACAATTCCACGTTTCAAAGCACTATGGAGCAGTTCAGGCAGCTCACGGACCGTAACAAACTGAAGGTCAAACCCGCCCGTATTAGGGCTCGTCCTGCCCCGAAAGCGGGCACTCTGCGCCAGGTGTTGCGGTCTCTCGGCACCCCAGAGGATACCATGGAACAGCAGGCCCTACTGAACGGGAAGCGTCTGGATGACCATGTTCCTCGAAACACCCTGCTGAAACTTGTGGAAAAATAATCCTAGCCTGAAACTATCACAGCATGTATCACCCGAGTTCCCGTCTTGCGGGTGTCCTCCCTTAACCCTATCTCGCCTTTTGGGCCATGAGCATTATTGATGCTCTGCGCCAACCTCTTTGCAATACGTGTCTTGCTCGACTTCCAGCCTCGCAATACTATAATAGGAAAAACGGTTGTCCGATCTACAGCGGACTGGTACCCTTCGCAATCCTGCGGCTGCAGGCTTGGCAGCTATAGGTGACAAGGGATCTCGGCATATGCTGCTACAGGAATACCCCAGCCCTCAGGACATAAACTAAGGGGACAACCGTTCAGGAACATAGAATTTCTTAGACATTCCGTATGTGTGCCCATGTCCACGAGAGGAGGTAGTTCAACATGGCTCAGGTATTGATTACGAGAAAAATGTTCAGAGAGGCAATAGCAGTACTGGAGGAGGAACAGCACGTCATTGAGATAAACGATACCGACAGAATCCTGCCATCCAAAGAACTCATCGATAGGACCACCGGCAAGGCAGGTCTCATTTGCCTGCTGAACGATAGCATTGACTCGGGGGTGATGGAGGCACTTCCCTCCCTCAAGGTGATCTCAAATGTTGCGGTTGGCTACGACAACATTGACGTTGATAGCGCAACCAAACGGGGCATCATGGTAACCAATACCCCGGGAGTGTTGACCGAAACAACGGCTGACTTGACCTTTGCTCTGCTGTTGGCGGCTGCTCGCAGGATACCAGAAGCAGACAGGTACGTCAGAGCGGGCAAGTTTGAACACTGGGAACTGGTACAGCCACTCATGGGAATCGATGTCTACGGGAAAACCTTGGGCGTAATCGGTATGGGCCAAATAGGGCAGGCCGTTGCCAGAAGAGCAAGCATGGGCTTCAAGATGAAAGTCATATACTTCAGCTCATCAGCAAATGAGCAGGTTGAGAAGGAACTCCAGGCAGAGTTCGTTGAACTTGATGAGCTCATTGTCAGAAGCGACTTTATCAGCATCCATGTACCCCTTACCGAGAAAACGAAGCATATGTTTTCGAGCAGGGAGTTCAGAAAAATGAACAAGGGCGCCATCTTGATCAACACGGCAAGAGGCCCGGTGGTTGATGAAGAGGCGCTGGTAGCGGCAATCAAGAATGGACAGATCAGAGGTGCAGCTTTGGACGTCTTCGAAGAGGAGCCCAGAGTCCATCCGGAGTTAATGAAAATGGAGGAGCATGTGGTATTAGCTCACCATATAGGCAGTGCTTCACAGGAGACAAGGTTGCGGATGGCGATGATGGCAGCGAGGAATATGGTGGAAGGTTTGCGAGGCAAAAGACCCCCTAATTTAGTAAATGAGCTGGTTTTCTAAGAGGCAGCATGGACGACTCGTGGTGGGAACACGTTCTCACCACTCTTAAAAAATGCCAAATGTTTGTGAGGCCCGCCCTGCCCCTCATCACCGAAGCAACCGACGATCCTTCTCATCTATGGAAATGAAACTGATTCCAGTCCCGAAAAGACCATCCCCGAGGTCCTCAGAGTATACTACCTCTCCCTTGGCAGATATTATCTCGTCTTCAACTGCTATGTCTAATTCTAGTTCCGTACCTTTGTCCAGTTGCCGATGAGTTTCCACCTTTGCTCCGCCCTCGCTTACATCGAGAGTGCGGCCGATGGAAATAATGTATTCTTGCCGCTCACCCTTCTTGGGGATATACGAAGTCAGATTCAGGGAACGAATGCGGGGGCTCGCCCGCTTCTCTCTCACACTTTCATAGAGAGGTTCTGCCGCCATCATTTCAGTTTGGATGGATTCCAACTTTTTGACATGCTGGTCCCATACCTCCGTTGGATTCAGTTTTGAGTGTCCCATAACATTTTCCTCCATGCCGAGAACATGCCAACGATCACCGTCTCCAGGCTACTACAAAATAGGGAACGAGGTCAAAAACGCCACAACCAATCATTGCCCACCATTATCATGCCAACGATGTGGGGTTTCCGGCCGCTTGTTTGCCTTGATTAACTGAGCAACCACGCGAATGGTGTTCAGGTGAATCTCCACGGTATCCTCAGTATTCCTGGCATAGCCTCCTCCTAAAACAATCGCCGTCGGAATTTGCAGCTCCTTGCAAAGCCCCAGGACATAAGCATCGCGGGCCAAGAGACCTTCCTTGGTAAGAAGAAAGCCACCCAATCGATCCTCAACGAATGGATCGGCTCCGGCCAAGTAGATAATAAGATCAGGACGATGGTTTTCTATGAGACCAGGGAGGACCTTGAGTTCTTCTAAATACCTGTCATCGTCGACCTTAAGGTTGCTGTAAAGGCTGATGTCGTAGTCTCCTATCGCCTTTGGACGAGGATACAGGTCTTCCTGATGAATACTGAAGGTGAAGACCAAGTCGTCCTTTTGGAAAATGGCAGCGGTGCCATCACCCTGATGCACATCACAATCTATCACCATGGCCCGGTCAATTTCCCTCTCCTGCTGGAGCTTGCGAATCGCCACCGCCATATCATTGAGATGGCAGAAACCCGCCTCGCGACAGGCAAAAGCATGATGAAAGCCGCCGCAAAGGTTCATCCCTAGACCCCGCTCTAGAGCAATCCTTCCGGCCAAGTAGGTACCCCCGCAAGCAAACCGTAACCTATTTAGAATCCTAAAGCTGATAGGATTTTCTCCATTTATGAGACCCAGTGGCGTATATCCGAGAAAATAAAGGCGGTATAGATAACCGCGGCCGTGCACCATACGGAGGTCATGGTCATCGACAGGAGCATTTTTAATAAAGTCGTCCTCTGTTAAGATCCTCTTTTCAATGGCATGGTCGTAAATGAGACCATATTTCCCCGCCGGGAAAATATGCAGCCAGAAACGGACTCGGTATGTGGGGTTCCAGACAAAGTTGGGCCCGGGGAGATTGTCTCGGGGCGCCCTTTTCGACAGAAGCGGCGTGGAAGGAAGTTCAAATTTAGGAGGTGGCCAAAAGCGGCTTGCAATCGAGCAAACTACAAGAATAAGCAGCAAGGAGCCCAGCCACTGATGCCAACGTACACCTGTTGCAACCAAGAGAACCAAAGCTGTAACAAAGAGGGCGATTTCAAGAATGGAAATGGGAAGACTTCCATATGTGGGTAAGTAATCGGTTTCCATAACATATACCGACCCAACATGGTAAAGGACTTGCTGGCAGTAAGGTCCTTTCAAGCAGCTCAGCCCAAGAACGGTAGAAGCCTCTGCGTCCCGCAGCCGATCTGGATGTTCAGCTGACCAATGTCGCTATCGGTTGGCGGAACTATTTCCTTATCTCAGTTCATGATGTAAACCCCTTGATACGTCAAGCCACCTCTCGATTATACCGCAATGCGGCTCCCTTTGAAATTCAGTCCAGAGATGGTTGGAGTAGGTTCAAAACCCAACGGTTTAGCAGGTAGCACACCTAAGCTTTTTGCTTGCATGGTATGCCGGACGTCCAGCCGAGCTCGCAAGCTCCCTTAAGCAGTTTTCCAACAACGTCATTTTCTGCCGAAGAATCTCCAGGTGCTTCGGGGAGCTTGTTTTAAGCTTGCCGACAGAGATTGAGTCCGCCACGCTCGGGCTTGTTCATAGAGAGCGGTTAGAGCCTTTTCTCCTGAAAAATAATTATGAGAAAAAAAATATCGGCAACCAGCATGGTATGGAAGTTGCTTTTACCATATAGTTAAAAAATAGATCGCGCTTTAGCGCTAAGTTATCGCAAATACATCGCTTTGCTGATCTTGCGGTATCATGCTCGCTTGACGGCCAGGTCGATCCCCTCCTGCTGAGGGGTATAATCTAGGATACAGTATGCGTGCACTACACGTTCTTTTAGGCCTTATTGCCTTTCTTTTGGCTCTCAACGTCCTGGTGGCGCTTATCCCATCGGCCACGATCCCAGCCCAGGAAAGCCATAATCAGATCCTGAATGACTTCTCTCTTCCAGGGTCTGTAACTCTTTGTAATGAGCCTATTCCCCTCGAGAATCGACGGGTGTTGGAAATGCTGGATCGAGAATTTACTATAGCAGTGTGGGATCGGGCCCAAGTCTTTCTGTGGCTTAAACGGGCGGGACGCTATTTTCCGTACATTGAGGAGAAATTAGCTGAAACGGGTATGCCTGAAGACATAAAGTACCTTGCCGTAGCTGAGAGTGCTCTGCTCACGGATATTCGATCAAGAAAGAGAGCCGTCGGGTTCTGGCAGTTTAGAGCCCTCACTGGTCGACGCTATGGCCTCCGTAAAACATACACGATTGACGAACGTCTAGACTTCGAGCGGTCCACTGAGGCAGCCCTTAAGTATCTCAGGCAGCTTCATGATATCTTTGATAACTGGACCCTAGCGCTAGCCGCGTACAATTGCGGAGACGCTTTACTGAAAAAACAGATCAGGAAGCAGGAGGTCAAGGACTTTTACAGACTTCGTCTGCCTCCAGAGACAGAAAGATTTATTTTCCGCATCGCCGCTATCAAACTCATCATGGAAAATCCTCAGCGCTATGGATTTAACTTGCCACCGGAGCAGGCATACAGACCGATCTGGTATGATACAGTGGAGATTAACATCCGCGATTCCATCAAGGTCATGGATTTGGCCCGGGCGCTGGGTACTGACTTTAAAGTTCTCAAGGAACTAAATCCAAAGATCCGTCATCACTATCTGCCCCCAGGAAAGCATACGGTTAAGGTCCCTCCCGGATTTGGTTCAAAGGTGACTACTGTCTGGCCAGAACTTCTTACTATTCCACCCAGGGGTAGACAAAATATTTCTGATAGCCATTACCTTGTTCAAGAAGGCGATACTTTGGGCCATATTGCCAAGCGAACAGGAATCTCTATAGCCACTCTGAGGAGAATCAACGGAATACAAGGCTCTATGATAAGGACGGGACAGAAGCTTCGGCTGACCCCTTAGGATAGATCATCCAATGCGTCAAGCGAGGTACAGTGAAGTAGAACAGAATGTCGTTTTTTGAAATGTGAAAAGGGAATGTCCTTTACCATGGCACCGATAGGTGAGCGGGTGATTGTATCTAAGCCGGTGCTATTTTTCCAATGCGTCTGCATAGGTCCAATATGATTCAAAAGTTCCAAGGTTTTGCACCTCAACGAGTCTAGAGCTCCGCTGTCTATTGAGAACCCGCACCTCTTGTCCTTCAGTTGTCTCCCAGACCAAACCCTGAAATTTCAACTCTTCAATGGCTTCAACCTGATTTCCCTGGCTGAGCGATGCTAACTTTTTAAACACCGCCAAAGTAGCTGCAGCGGGGAATCCTCCCGTCAAGCGATATTCTGCCACATCAGAGTCGCTCGTTGGCGTACTGAGACGCAACCAGTCAGGCAGCGAGTCTGGGACGTTGCCGCCCTGATACCACCATAACAGACCAGCTATGGCCAAAGCTGCAATTATCAACCACTTCGGTACTTTCATTTTTCTACCTCTGGCGCCGCTCCAGCCAAACTTTGCTTTCTGGAGATCGGGCTCAGTGAAGCATGGCTCAGCAAAAGTAAGATGTGCAATCTTCAAGCCAAACTGGGTGAAGGAGAGGTGAGCGGGGAGAACCTTGGCTCTCAAAGATGGAAGTTCATTTCAACCTTTCCCAGGGCTAGTTTTGCTCTCAGCTTAGTTCTCATATGGTATAGTCAAACAGAGGTATGGCAAGATGGTTTAAGTTTTGTGTCGGATGGAGCAGAGGAAAATCGCTCGGAAGTTGCTGAGGCTTAAATGCAAACCTATCAACGTTTTTTGACTTCAGGTTTTCAACCCTTCGATCCAATAGCCTTGGCGAGGGAAACGGAGAGGATAGCGACCAGGGAGGGTTCTGAAGGGTTAGAGAGAAAGTATGCTGGAGTTTACTCCGCTCCGGTATACGGAGGAATTGCGACGGGATACGCTGTAGGTTGTTGCTTGCGTTGTATTTACTGTTGGAGTAATTGGTCACGGGATTTCCCGGAAAAGTTTGGTGAGTTCTACTCGCCAAGGAAGCTAGCCGAAAGTCTTTTTAACGCCGCCGAGAAGGGAATCACAGCTCCAGGCTGGGAACGCTTTAGGCGACTCAAAGTTGAGAAGCTGCGCATCTCCGGTTGCGAACCAACCTTGGCCAGAGATCATCTGTTGGCTGTGTTGCGCTATGTAGCGAACTCCAACTATCCACTTTTCATCTTGGAGACAAATGGGATTCTGCTTGGGTACGACCGGAGCTACGTGACACAGTTAGCTGAATTTAGAGACAAGTTGTATGTTCGAGTGTCATTTAAGGCGGCGACAGCAGAAGGATTTACTCAAAGAACTGGAGCCAGGGGCAAATCCTTTCAACTCCCCTTCAAAGCCCTAAAATTCCTACTAGATGAAGGAATCTATGCCAGGGCAGCAGCCATGACGGATCCGAGCGTTATGGAGAGGGAGGAGAGGAGGATTTTAATCAGCATGTTACATGAAATCGACCCCTCTGCAGACTATTCCGCCACATTGGAGGAGGAGGAGATCGATGAGTACGATACCACAATGAAGCGGTTGAGAGCATTCAGTGACCAAGGATTTGCTGAAGCACTTGAAAAGCAGATAAAAAAAGATAGGGGTCGGGAAGGCTAATGCTACAATGGAATCAGGTTAACATCGTTATCACCCAGGTTCACCTGAACCGCACTGAGGTCCACTTCAGGCAGCGAGAACCGTTTTCAATTCTCCATTGATCAAAAACTCGACGAAATACTGCCTGCACTCACCACATCGATAATAAAAATTTTCTACCCCTCCTCTGGACTCTGCCTTAAAATTTAAGAGGCGGAGGTGGTCTGGACCTGCACCACAAAGTATGCACCTCTTCTCTCCTGCCAAATACCCTTTTCTATATCTATAGTCAGTCATTAAGGTTCCTTGATTAGCTCCAGTATGCTGTAAGCGCTTAATACGTGCTGCTTCATGTGGCTGTGATCCAGGCCGCAGTCGGTATGGCTGATTTCACGATACCACTGGGAGCATAATATCTCCTTGGATACATTTCAATGGTAGCGAGTGAAAAATCAACGAGGGGGACGTTTGTTAAGAAGGCAATGGCCGAAACGAGGCCGTTCCCCTTTTCACCCTCAGGTCTTCAACAATCGTCGATGGTCACGTTTGATCCCGCTTACCACTGAAATTTTCCCGTGATCAGGCCACTATACCCTTCACATAGAGAAAAAACCCAATGGCAACACCATTCCTGAGAGCGGGTTAGGTGCAGAGTAATGGGCATCATATTTGTATCGTTTCTGCTCCATCCAGGCTGAACATCATTTCCGGTTACGGTTCGCATTTCAGGCGAGATATGGCAGCGGTGCTTGATGATGTTCTAAATATAAGATTCGAGTAGTAGCATGTCCTCCAGCCACAAAAAGAGTTTTTCTAAAAGTGTCTCCCGTGAGATACGTCGGTCGCGCAAGCCCGTTACCATTTTGTTTACGGATGTTGAGGACTCAACGGGTTATTGGGATGTCTATGGAGATCTTGATGGTCGCTTAATGATAGACTTGCACAATCGTCTCATCTCTCCGGTAATAAAGCGGTACCGGGGCAGGATTGTCAAGCACATTGGGGACTCCATCATGGCGTCTTTCAAGTCCCCTAAAACTGCTCTGAGGGCTGCCATAGGTATCCAACAGATCTTGGAGAAGCGGCGGAATGAGGATCCGGCCTTTCAATTGAGGGTCCGCATTGGTGTTCATACAGGTGAGGCCCTGGTAGAAGATAGCGATATATTCGGAGATGCGGTAAATCTGGCGGCCCGCGTCCAAAACCTCGCCAAAGGAAATGAGATATACGTCTCTAATAGCACGGCAGCACTGTTGAACAAAGAGGATTTTTTTCTGGCGAAGGCAGGCAGCTTTCTTCCCAAAGGGAAACAGGAAGAAATCACCCTCCATAAATGCCAGTGGCAAAAATACCCGAGTCTGATCGCTGGACTCAAACAGAATGTTTTTGTGGGGGTGGTAAAACGGCAGAAGCTTGAATTCCTGATTTACTCCCTCGTCAGCATCAGTATGGTCTATTTCCTATTCATCAAGTACCTGCGTTACCTCCTGGCCGACAAAGAGTCGCTGGCCTTACTGACCTTGAAACTTCAACTCATCCTGGACGCGCGTATTGCCGTTCCAGCTGTCCTCGGGCTTGCGGTACTTGCTGGGGTGTTCCTGGCCATCCGCACGAGAACCTTCCCTCATCTTACTCTCAGCTTTTTAAAGGGTGGTTTTGGTTTTGCCCTAGGATTCCTCCTATTCTTCTTGCCAGCGCAGTATTTGCACCATATTCTTGGTCCTACCTGGAACAAAACGCTTCATCAATCGCGTCATCTCTTTGTGGAAGTGCTTGAAGACGATGCCGGCTTGCACCGGAAGCCAGCTGAAACCTCGCCTGTGATTCTCAAGGTTACTGATGGCACCGTTCTGTTGCTTGCAGACGTTGTTAAACAGCGAAAAATAACGTGGAACAAGGTCTTGGTGGGCAAAGGAAAGTATGGCTGGATTCCCCGGGTGGTTCCAGCGAAGATCGGAGTGCCGAGAAAGCGGCTCAGCATTGCAAATAAATTCTATTTCAGGTATCGAGATCTTGGTGCGCTGGTTGTGGGCTTGGCTGGTTTCGTCTGGGGTATTTTGAGCTTCAGGATCCGACCAACATGAAACAGGAAAACGTGCAAAATATATGGGTTCAAACCTGCACCATTGACTCAGCTTGAAAGGGAAACCTCGCCTTCGACAGTCCAAAATAGGAATGTCCCCCACTTCATTTGATCCCCCAGTTTTTCCTCGTGACTGAGAGAATAACCCCCGGAATTGCGCTTTTGTCCATGAGAGAAATCCAATCCTTGGATATTTCCTCAGGTAATAAAAAGTGGCACCCATTTTCCCAATCTGTGTTCTCGGTTACCCTATAGAAAGTATCGAACTGCTGCTGATTTATGAGGTAACTATTTGGAACATTTAGAAAAACGTTGATCTATCTGACTTGGCACGACTTCTGCTCTAAATGCTAGGAAACAGGTGTATGTTCTTTCAGTTCAGTACCTTTTGACTCACACAGCGAAGTATCTCAGCTGGGACTTACAGGATTCTTGGTCTGATCCTGTTTGTTTGTGGCACTGGCCCAAAGCAAGAACCCTTTAAGTCAATAGTGTTATAACCTCGACTCTGTCATACGGTTACATTACCGTTGAGCGAACGCGGCTGAGGTGGTTCGGCTGGAAAGCTCGGGGGCAGAATGAAGCCAAAGAGAATAACGATCATATGGTTGCCGTCGATAAACTCTAGGTCATACCTTTTCTCGGTGTCCAGGCTGCTTATCTACTTTTTCTTTGCCACACTGCTCGCGTCCTGGGTGATGCTTGGAGTGAGAGGATATTCGGGAATCAGGCTCCACCGTGATTATCTTCAGGTAAAGGAAGAGAACACCCGGTTAACTCAGATACAGATAGAATTGGACTCACTGCAGAAGAGCATGGATAGTATCCAAGAATATGAGGAACTCATCCGCAATCTTCTCGGTCTGGAAACGCAGCGAAGGGAGGGTGTCGGTATGGGTCAAGGTGGTATCCCTGCCGACGAGCTTTTCCGCACTACTCTGGAGGAATCCCCGGTAAGCAGCAGGATATTTCCAATTCCGCGAGCAAGAACCCCTTCGATCCTGGAACGGGCAGAATCTCTCCAAGAACGTTTTCAGGAGCTCGTGGAGATCTTGCGCGAGCAGCGCCAGTTCTTGGAACACGCCCCGAGTATTGTGCCACTGGAGACAAAAGATTATTGGATGTCTTCGGCATTCGGCTGGAGACGCAGCCCATTTACAGGAGAGAAGGAATTTCACCATGGTGTAGATATCAGCGCTCGGAGAAACACACCCATTATTGCCCCTGGCAACGGACGGGTGATCAAAACGGGGTATCACACATATCGCGGCAAATACCTGCAAATCAGCCATGGCTGGGGGCGCATTACCACCTTCGCGCATCTTTCCAAGTTCAATGTTACCGAAAGCCAAGTCGTTAAGCGTGGCCAAGTAATAGCCTATATGGGAAGTACCGGACGTGCCACGGGTTCTCATTTACATTACGAGATCGAGATCGACGGCGAGGTGGTGAATCCAATGCATCATATACTCAACTATAAGAAAGGGTCGGGCCAAGCTAACTAATGTCCATCCGGGAACTCCCTTTTTGGAATGTCATTCTGAGGAGTCCCACCGGAGGAGGGGCGACGAAGAATCCCCAGATCCTTTGCGGAGTCTACCTTGAGCCTGCCGAAAGGCTCAGGATGACACAATGTCGGTATATTCGCGGAGTCTGTCCTGAGTGAGCAGAAGGGCTCAGAATGACAAGGTGGCGGTTCCGGATGGACACTAACTAGCTAATTCTCTTATGTAATAATGATAAAACGGAGAGGAAAAAAAGAGTAATCTTAGCAGAGAAAATGCATGGTCTCAGAAAAGCTTGTCTTGGGCTTGCCGTTGACAGCCAACTGGAGGGTATGACACAGTATGGTTAGCGACTAAATATAAGGAGGTTCAGGGCATGGGCAGCACCATTGAAAGCCAGCTCAGCCATTGCCTCGAGTTGCTAGCCAAAATCAGGGAAGAATATCCGGAGGGGGATTTTGATCGAGAGATGCTCCACGGGGACATGGACTTTCGCTATCGTCAGATCAAAGAAGATCGGGAGAAACTGGAAGAGTTCCCACAAGCCATTCGTGACTTTGCCAGACTCATAGATTCATTAGCCACTCCCCATCAGGCTGTTAAGAGATTCCTGCACTCAGTACGTAAGGAGCCCCAGCGCTTTTCTGGACTGGCCACCATCCCATTTCAGCAAAGAAAGGAGCAGCTCGAGGAGTGGGCTACAGAGCTGGATATAGGAGCGAGATCAATTAATGAATTGCTTACCCGCACTCGCTTGGCCGGGATTCTGGATTCAAGCTACAATCTGCATGAAGGCTACCGGGAAATTGTATCTGCATATTTGAATTTGGCAGGCTAAATCGAGGTCATAAGCACACTGGTGGGCTCTTACCCCATGTGCTCTTATGTTCTCAAGAAGTTGCTTTATCAATAATATACTGTCTTATATGTGCAGGTAGTCTGCCGTTCACATCCTCCAGCACCAGCCGGGGAATCCCGCCCCAGATGGCAGCAGCGCGAGAGATCACCGGGTCAGTGGTAACTGAGGTAATGACCACCGTGTCGTAGGTCTCGGACTCAAACAGCTCTCCCATCCCCCAGATGTACCACACGAAAGCACGGTTCAATGCACCCGGATAGGTTACGTAAGGGTCATGGTACCAGGATAGTTGTGCCGCTGGTGTCGTAAATTCACGGTTCCACAACAGCCAACTCAGCGATACCATGTCATGGGCCAAAATTGATTCAGAGCCGAAAACCAGCCCGGGATCTGGTTCTGCGGCAAAGCCTTTATCCGGTCCGTAGGTTGTCTGCACCTTGGTTGCCACGCTGAGCACCAGCCTGAGCTTGTGCTTCAATACATGAGCATCGTTGATCTCCGCTGTCTTTTCCAGAAAGCTTCTTGCATCACGGTGAAGTTCTAAGCGGCTGTCATCTCGCAGCCAACCCACCGCGCATTTGAGTCCGAGTGTGGTTCCGGCAAGAACATGGCGGCTTACACGGGGCAAGAGAACCACGTGATCCACCTGGTTCAGAACATTGGGCAGCATCAGGTCACCCTTCCAGTGGCTTTGGTATTCGGTGCGGTCAGCGAAATAGGCGTCATATCCCGCCTCCTCAAAGTAATGTGTTTCAGCGCCAGCGTCCAAGGCCGCCTGATGCAGGCCGTTTCTGGTTAGAATGTCACGGCTCGAGCCGCGCTGGCCCTTTGCGTCCTGATACACCGACTGGACTCCCGGCTTATCACCCACGATCACCCTGCCAGCGCCTTTGGCTTTCAACAACTCCACCATGGCCCGAATGGCCAAGGGCGAGGTTGTTGCCGGATACGTGTTCGCTGAGTTGGAGGCCGGTTTGATAAAAACAGCGTCACCCCGCGAAAGCCAGGAAAAATCGGTAGCTGCCTCGGCCACCTGATGCACCGCCGCCATCACATTCTCATCCCCCGCACCCCGCGAAAGAGCCGCAAGCGCAACCAAACAACTCTCGTCAGAAAAATCAGGCTGAGTTCTCATCAGATTTGCTTTTCCCCGGTGACAGCCAAACATCAAGAGCCCCAATGCAGGTATCCCAGCGAGTTTCAGAAACGTCCGACGATTATGGCAATGTGTAGCCTCTGTATCATTCACAATCTATCCTCTTCAGAACAGGTATACCCCGACGGTCCCCAAGGGCTGATAATGATAAAATTATAAGTCTCTTCTCTGAGTGGGGAAAGGGGCTGGCCTCGTCGAAAAGGAGTAAACGTCCGTGAAATCTTGACATCCATATTAAAAATCGTCTATGGAATCTTGCAAGGCCACGGACTCCCCTTTTATATCTCCGATCAGGGCTGAAAGGAAATGGCACACACACAGAGAGAAAAACCCCTGGGAGCTGGACAGAGTAGCTTTGGACTCGTAGATACAGAAAAGATCTTCGGCGAGCTGAAGCTCGGGAGGGGGATCACCTTTCTCGATTTGGGCTGTGGCAGGGGAGAGTATGCGATTGCTTCCACAAAGATCGTCGGCGATGAAGGGCGGGTGTACGCTCTCGATCTGTGGGAAGAGGGGATTGCCTCTTTACAGGCAGAAGTTTCAGCCAGAGGCATCAAGAATCTGAAGGCAGTGATAGCTGATGCGGAAAAAAGCATACCGCTGGACGACAACAGCGTTGATGTGTGCCTTATGGCGACAATGTTTCACGATCTCGTCCTGGCCAATGCCGCTGCTGGGGCACTACAACAGGTGGACAGGGTGTTGAAGAGGGATGGAGTTCTGGCGATCCTGGAATTCAAGAAAATTGACGGCCCGCCAGGACCGCCGCTGACCAGCAGACTGGACCCTAAAGAGGTTGAAGAGAAGATCACCCCTTACGGTTTTAAGAAAAAACGAATTACAGAAACTGGACCGTACACCTACCTGATAACCTTTTATCGGCGACTCAACTAAGTAGAAATGGGGATATGAGATGTGAGATTTGGAATGTGAGATGTGGGATGGTAAAAAAGACCTCCATCGCACATCCCAGCTCCCAACTCTCGTAACCTTGGCGTTCTTTTCGGAGAAGTTTTATCCCAGCCTGATTTCTACTTTGTCCTTCAGATAATTCTTCACCTCACCGATGGGAACTTCTCTTCGGTGGAAAATACCGGCGGCCAGGGCTGATTCGGCCTCAGTTTCGGTAAAGACTTCATGGAAATGTTCCGCACAGCCGGCACCACTGGACGCGATTACCGGAATGGAAACACCCCTTGTAACCGCATCGATCAATTCAAGGTCAAATCCCAGATTGGTCCCGTCTCTGTCGATACAATTCAACAGAATTTCTCCTGCGCCCAGCTTTTCGCAAACCTGTGCGAGGGTGATCGCGTCCAGATCTCTCCCTTCACGACCTCCCTTGACGGTACACTGATACCAACAATAGTGTTCACCGTTGGGTCCCGTGATAGACGTTTCGATCACCTGGTGTTTGACTTCATCTGGTGATTTTACATATACCCTTCTTGGATCAATGGAGACGACCACCGCCTGGTTGCCGTAAACGCGTGATATTTCTTCGATGGAGCTTTGCCCGGTTTTTCGGCCGGTTTTGAGATATTCTTCAACAATCAGGACCGCATCGCTTCCGATGGAAACCTTGTCCGCCCCGGACCTGAAATACTCGGCGGCTACTTCTAGGGCCTTGTATTTCCGGCCGTCTTTGTCCGTGTAATCCCTAATCCCCCCGCCGATGGTGAGCGGCACAAAGACATTCTTCGAGGTCTGTCGCAGTACTTCGAGCATGGGCATGTCTTCAAGGGGAAAATCCCTGAATCCCGTTATATTCAAAAAAGTGATCTCGTCCGCTCCCTCTTCATAGTACCGTCTTGCCAGATCAACCGGTTTGCCCAGGTTTCTCACCACCCCTTTTTCCCTGACATCGTACTGATCCCCCTTGGTAACCACCAGGTCACCCTGGTCGTTTGAACGCACGTCCAGGCAGGCAATTATCCGCTTGGCGAGCTTAGTGGGCCCCGACACCCGGACAGGTCTGGGTTGCTCTCTGCTGCCTGCAAGGAAATTCCTCAGGATTTGGAGGCCAATGCTGCCGCTCTTTTCTGGATGGAACTGGGTGGCGATGATGCTGCCTACCTGAATGGAGCTGACAAACTCGCAGCCATAGTCGGTTGTGGTCAGAACCACCGCATTATCATCAGGAACCACATGGTATGAATGGACGAAGTAGAATTTCTCATCACCAAGAAGCCCGTTGAAGATCCGTGAGGGCTGCTTATTGTTGAGGCCGTTCCAGCCGATGTGAGGAACGGATTGGTCAATGCTAAACCTCTTCACCGAACCTGGAATGAAACCCAATCCCTCGATACCGGGGGCCTCCTCACTGTTTTCGAACAAAACCTGCAACCCTAGGCAGATTCCCAGAAACGGGCGGCCCGAGTGGAGATACGCTTTCAGGGGTGCAACATAATTCTTTTCGTTCAACATGTTCATCATACTGCCGAAAGCGCCCACTCCAGGAAAAACCAGCTTTTCGGCAGACAGGATGTCCTCAGCCGTCGTGACAACCTTGAGCTGTTCACCCAGACTTTCGATGGCGTTGAAAACGCTCCTGACATTGCCAGCGCCATAATCCAAAAAAGTTATCATTGTGTATCCTATCCACCACTGAAAGAAATAATCCAGCAAAGCAGTTTCATATAATACTCTGCCGATTAAAACAAGCCCAATGTGCAGTGACCGTTGGGGGATGTCTCGGTCTTTCGACAGGTTCAGGGCTGGCAAGCTCAGGATAAAAGGACAGAGGACGGAGGACAG
>CAYFXH010000043.1:23860-29384 GCA_964346905.1 uncultured Desulfobacteraceae bacterium
CTGGCAAGCTCAGGACCAATAAAACATCACCTGGAAATAGGGTACGTGGGTGAAATTATGCAAAACATTCTCCTTATTTCAGATTTTTACTGTAGGGTCGAATGAGCCAAGCGGTTAACATTCCATTAGAAAACTTTCTCAATGACGTTTATCTGCCCAAAAAAAACCCTTCTGAACCAAAGAGCTGTTTAACCAAGCAAGATGATAGAGTAAAATAGGGAAAGGTGGTGTACTGGTAACCTTCCCTATTCAATAACTCGCATTGCAGGCTAGAGGGCAGTCCAGAGATGGTCTCCGAAAGTCTGCTTTTGAAAAGGTGAGCCCATGACGGCTGATGTCGCAATAGTCCGGGGAGACGACCGAGGGCAGAACATCCGCCGATCTCTGGAGATGATCGGTGATCAGATCCAGTTGGGTCGGAGGATAGTGGTAAAACCGAACATGGTTTCCATCATGAAGCCTCTGTCTGCTACGCACGCCGAAGCCCTGGAGGCGGTGTTACAGTTTATCCGGGAACGCACAGACAGTGAGATCACCGTCGCTGAAGGCTGTGCGAACGCGGACACCATGAAGGGCTTCCAGATTTACGGACTGGCGGAGGTCGCCAACCGTTACGGGGCGCGGCTGGTTGACCTCAATCGTGACCGGTGGGTTGAGGTTGAGGTACTCGATCGAGACCTGCGCCCGATGACCCTGCGTTATGCGCAAACCGTGGCTGACAGCGATTGTCGCATCTCGCTGACCCCGATGAAAACCCACGATGTTGTCATTGTCACCTTATCACTGAAAAATCTGGTAATGGGAAGCTTGATCCGCATGGGCCGGGCCAATCTAGAACGGCTAACGCATCCTCTGAGCCATTGGGTTCGTCCCGGTGACAACCTCTATCCGCGGGGCTGTGGCTGGATAGTTCGGCATATCCTCCGGAGCGACAAGGTGGCCATGCACCAGACCTACCCGACCATGAATTACAATCTTTTTCTCATCGCTAAAACCTATCCCGTCCACCTGGCCATCCTCGATGGCTTCACCGCAATGGAAGGCCAAGGGCCGACACAGGGTAAACCTGTGGACCTGAGCCTTGCGGTGGCCTCCACCGATTTCATTGCTGCTGATAGCGTGGGTGCTCACATCATGGGCTTCCACCCTGAGGAGATAGGCTATCTCCATCACGCTATCGCCAACGGTCTTGGGGAAGGTGCGCTTGAGCGGATACGGATCCTCGGAGATCGTCTGGAGGATTGCATCCGGCCTTTCGAGCCGCACCCAACTTACAGGCGACAGCAAGCCTGGAAACAAGCCGAACTCGAAACCTTGCGTGCTTCTTTGATGTGAGTCAAGTCCTGATAAAACGGTATTCACCGGTTTTGCCTTTTCATTCCCCCATGAACTCAGCAACCATTGCAAGCAATGTCCTGTGAGCTTGGAGGTATTACTTCTCTGGAGCTGGTATAAAGACAACGGCAAGTCGTGAAACAAAATCCCCCTATGGTTGACTAAGTATCAGTAGGGTTTTTCCCGAACGGGATGCACAGACTCCTCCGTGTCTGTATGGCCCCGCCCCATCGGCTCACCGTGCAGGCCAGCTACGGGCAACACGAGCTGATGGGTTTTTTTTTGCTGTTACCTCTGTCGCCGCCATTGGTCTAACCTGTTGGCTGCTGTACAAAGCTGGAGATTTCCTGGGAAACATATACCTGAAGTGAGGTGGGGACGTCAGGAGGTTAGCATATATAGTCATGCCCTCGGGGAATCAAGAGCGCTGCGAAACGCGACTTATTCGTCTGTGGCCACACCACTTTGCTCTCCTTTGCCATCTCCATTAGGTGTAGGACTGACACCACCATTCTCCGGCGGGTTGGCTTTCTTCTTTTCTCCGGTTATTCTTCCCCTGGGGGGGAGAGGAAGATTCAAATACCCTTGTTGCTGAAGACATGAAGCAAAATTGTCAGTGACAGCCTAGGTACGTACACGGCCCCTGAACAAGAGTGCCGTAGGAAGGAGAGAGAAAATGGTAGAGGCCGTTCGTATTTCACCAGAAGAAGCCAGGGAAAAGATAACAAGTGGTAAGGCCTTGCTTGTTTGTGGTTATGATGATGCGCACAAATTCAGGGATAATTATCTGGAAGGTGCTATTTCGCTACCTGAATTGAAAGCAAAGCTTTCTTCCCTATCCAAAGACCAGGAAATCATCTTTTACTGCGCTTGAGCCAGGGAAGCCACTGCTGCCGGTCGGGCAGAGGAGTACATGAAGCAAGGATACAAAAACGTGAAGGTGCTCGGTGGAGGCGTGGATGGTTGGAAAAATGCGGGATATCCACTGGTAGCCTAAGTCACCCCACCGAACTTTGCTGACCAAATTGGGCCCACTTTTGACCAAATTTGCCCATTGAGCAGGAGAGCTCGGAAACTCTCTTAATAAAATAAGTAGCTGAAATAAAGCTACTTTTTCTATTTTTTACCTTTTTGGCATCAATCATGCTGAAGCCCCAACCAAAACAAGAAAATATTTGCAACTCATTTTGGCGAAAGGAAAACTAGATTTTGGTGGGGAGGTAATAAAAATGCTACCGGAAACAAATTCAGCCAGCAGAGCTCAGGTCAAATGGCCGGTGATAATGGACACCGTCGAAGGGTCTGCAGATGGTGTGATAATAAATATCAACAAAAATGGAGCGTTCATCCGCTGCCACAAGCCGTTACGATTGACAGAAACCTGTAAACTGACTATCGAGTCTCCTGACCACCCGATCCAGGATGTCACTGCCGAGGTGGTTTGGACCAATATCTACGGTCCCGATGACGACCTTACCCCTAGGGGTATGGGAGTTCGCTTCACCGGAATACCTGAGAAAGAACAGAAGTTCCTGCGACAGCTAGCAGCAAGCAATGCCAGGGCCAACCAGATTCCAGAACTGGACCTCGATGAGGTGTCTGCTACGCTGCATTAACCCCAATAGGCTACTCAGTAAGCACACAAGAAAAGCGGAGCCACTGGCTCCGCTTTTCTTGTGCGAGCCTTTCTCTTAGACTTGTCTGTTGACCTGGCTGTCACGCCACCTTCCCGGGGTTTAGGAGAGGTGGGATCTGAGATAGGATTAGTTGGATGTTGGTAAAAGTCTCCATCGCACCTCACATATCCCAGATCCAGTAGCCAGTAGGCAGAGGTTAGCGGTAAAGGGTAAACGGTGAGGCGGTGGCGGCTGATAAACCCTGCTAGATGTAGGGGAGTTTTTAAAACTGAAGAAAAGCCAAAAGATCAAAAGCTTTAAAGATACAGATTCATATAATCTTGTGGACGTCACCCTATTTCCACGCTATATATACTTTCCAAAAAGCATGATCCCGTCCAAGGCCCTCTGAAGCAATAAGAAAAAGAGGTCTCACACCACACAGGGGAGAAAAACATGGTTCATGAGTCCCAACGGGAGAGGAGTCCGAGAGCTGACGTAGACTGGCCTGTAATTATAGAAACCGCTCAAAAGCGTATACATGGGAGGATACTCAACATCAGCGCTGCCGGTGCCTTTGTCTGTTGCGAAGCAGCTATTCACTCAGATGAAATATTCGCCATGGCTATTAGTGTTCCCGCCCTCGATCAACACATAGTGGTCAGCGCAAAAGTAAGGCGGGGAGACTTCCACTGTCTTGATGATGAGGTCATGTCCCACGGGGTGGGTACTGAATTCACTAGGATCTCTGACGAAGACCGAGAACTGCTCTCCAAGCTGGTGTCGGCTCAGCTTAGTGAAAAAAAGGAACGTTCACAAGAATAAATCGAGTCTTTAGCAGTCAGCCTCAGCCATGAATAAGATTAGTGGCTAACATGAGCTGCCGCTCTCTTCACCGTGCCAACCCCGCAAGAATTGCTTCCCGGCCTTCCTAGCCATCTTGTCGAAGTGGGCTACCACCGTGGCAGGACTTCAGCCCAACCTTAGCAACAGCTCTTGGCCACAACGGATGACACAGCACCCTGAGAACTCATAACACTATTGTTTCGCCCACCCGTCCCACCACACTTCCTGCAACGCTACAATTATCCACTGCAGCGAGCGCACTATCACTCCGGTTATTCAGAGAACGCTTTCGGTACCATCCAGCTTTTAGAGCAAATGGGCATAAACCTTGCACCTTCAATAATTTGGCTGAATATAGTGGAGCTGAAAGCTGCTTGGAGCGGAGACTATCATTGCTTTTGTAGCTGGTGGAGCAGTACGGTTTTTCTTTGCAGCTACCATGATTCTTGCGAATGGAGAGTAGGTTTAGAGAGTTTGCCTGCACCATTGAGGCCTGAAATGTAACAAGACATCTTTAAGGCGACTGGTATCTTATTCTGAACATTGAAGATGGTGCAAGCTGGTCTTTTATTACCAGTGGAGCGACTGGATGTAGGGCAAGTGGCGTGTGAATATTTAGAAACCTTGGAAATCGAACTAGACGAAAATTGATTAATGTAAGGGCTCAAAAAAAGGAGGGTTTCAATGAGCTATTCCAGATGGCAGGTGATATCCAAGTGGCTGGTTTGCGTAGCGTTTCTTCTGGCCTTCAGTGGTTGCACCCAGATGAAGACGTTTTTTAAATCCAAGAGCCAGTCCACGGAGGCCCAGCCGGGAGCTACAGGTAAAGCGAAGAGAACGTCGACAAAACAGTTGTCCTTCGCCCACAAGGTTCGCTGGGAAGGGGAAACGCTCTCCCTGATCGCCGAATGGTACACAGGATCCCAGAAGAACTGGAAGGCTTTGGCCAAGGCCAATTCTTGGCTCGATCCGGATAACATCTTGCCCGGCCATAAAGTCTTTATTCCCCGCAGTCTTTTAAAGACCCGGAAACCAATGCCGCGTAACTTCGCACTCTCCTCCACCAACAGGAAAGCCAAATCTCAAGCAGTTCGAGCTACCAGGCAGTCGGAAAAGGCTGAGGAGGAGCTGCCGGAATCGAAGGCCGTAGAGCTGGAATTTGTAATACCCTAAGAGGATACACCTGACCCCATGCAGGCTGATCTCGTCTGGACTAGAGGAACAGTCTAAAAACTCCACTGGTCTCCAGTTGAGCTATGTCCAATTGGGTACTGGTGCAATGAAGTCAGACAACCATCAGGTCAGGATCAATCACCACCCTCCCAAGAGCATTCTCACCGTCCACGCAGCCTGGCGAATCTCAAGAGTGTACTTTTTCTTAAAATGCATAACCATATATGGTAGCGGGTTCTCAAGAGATAAAGTGGGGATTAAAGTAATATAAATTCTCAGTCGACTGATAAAGACTCTAGATAAATCGCTGAAATGAACTCAGTGATTTATGGTCGGGCTACAAAAAAGAAAGGCGGGAAAGCAGTCCCGCCCTGTGTTAGTAATGATTTGATACTGTTCACATTTGAGCTTAGAATTATTGGACCCTACGGACCCCGTAGGCTGCCGTGTCCATAAAGCACCCTCCGCCACCTCCACCGCCGCCTCCTCCAGTCGATGGCAAATCGGCAGGGTAGCGTGCCGCTGCAAAATCCGAGTCGCCACTCCCGTCGTTA
>CAYFXH010000044.1:0-29379 GCA_964346905.1 uncultured Desulfobacteraceae bacterium
GGCTCAGACCTGCCGCAGTCACTCAGAAGAAACACCAGAAAAGGCCAAAAGGGGGAGACTTTGAAACAACGAGCACCTGAGCTTTCTGGGAAAACTCCTGAAAAATATAGCAAGTATTCAGCGGGTCTCGGCACATTTATGGATGGTTCGGAGGAAATTAAACCAGGGTCGGTCCGCTTCAGAATGAAACTAATGTTTTCCAAACTGTATACGGTGAAGGGTTTTCAGCTGAGTGGTCTTTGTTGCGAGTGTTTTTTTTGACTTGACAGACTGAATTTAGTTTGTACAATGAGCACGCGATTGTGATAACTTTAACTAAGTGACCCTCCAAGCCGTACTCTCTGTCCATCTTTGTGAGCACAGAGCACTGCAGCCTTAGCTCTTGCCTTAGCATTAGGCAAAAAAATCGGAGCTCAGGATATGGCTGAGCAAGCTTTACATGACTTTCTCTATGTGGGTGTGTTTTTGGTGGTCGGTGTACTGTTCGCGGTAACACCGATCATTGTCTCGTGGCTCATCGGTGGCCGAAGTGTGGGTGTGAAACGGGCGGAGACTTACGAGAGCGGCATGCCTACCATAGGCAGCGCCTGGATACAATTCAGCGTTGCCTATTACATCTATGCCCTCATCTTTCTCGCCTTCGACGTGGATGTGCTGTATCTGTTTCCCGTGGCTCTCGCCTACGATCAAGGATTCATCATCCGGGATTTCATTGAGGTCGTTATCTTTATTGGCATTCTCTCTCTGGCCATTGTCTACGCCTGGCGCAAAGGAGTTTTCACTTGGCAGAAAAGGAGCTAGCCCCGGGCCCTCGTATACGTTTGGCGGTTATGGAAGAGGTGCTCAACCTCTGTCGAGCCAACTCGCTCTGGCCCATGACCTTCGGCCTAGCCTGCTGTGCCATCGAGATGATGGCAGCCGGCGCCAGCCGCTTTGACCTGGACCGCTTCGGAGCTGGTGTTTTCCGGCCGTCACCCCGGCAGTCGGACCTCATGATAGTTGCGGGCACCATCGCCAAGAAGATGGCCCCCACCATTGTCACCCTCTGGGAACAAATGCCGGCGCCCAAATGGTGCATTGCCATGGGCAACTGCGCTATTTCCGGAGGACCATTCGAGTATGAGGGCCAGTATGCCATTGTGCCGGGTGCAGACCTCATAGTACCGGTGGATGTGTATGTGCCCGGCTGCCCACCCCGACCTGAAGGGTTGATCCAGGGATTTTTGGCTCTGGAGGACAAGATTACCAAAGGCGAAAAACGCAATGTCCTTAGAAGATTTAAAAGAAGAGCTGGGAAAGGTCGTTGAACCGGCAACAATCCGGATGCTCGATTACCAGAAAAGCGGCTGTATCCTGGAGATAAGGGCCAAGGCCGATGAGGTGGCGGAAGTGGCCAGAGCAGCTCGCGATGCCGACTTCTTTCTGGAATCCATCACGGCGGTGGACTTTAGCAACGGCCCGCAGGTTGTCTATCACTTCAACAGTTACACTGAGGTGGCGCGGGTTCAAGCGCGGGTGCACATTGCCAGGGGTGAATCGGTGCCAACTATTAGCAGCCTCTATGACGCGGCCCTCTGGCATGAGCGGGAGGTCTTCGATCTTTTCGGCATTCATTTTGACAACCATCCCGACCTGCGCCGGATTCTGCTTCCGGACGAGGCTGACTTTCATCCGCTTGTAAAGGATTATGGCAAGGTCCATGCTTTCAGGAGCACGGAAGAGATCTATGACGACTGAGATGCTTGAGCCCATTACCGAGCAGACCTTCTACCTCAATCTGGGGCCACAGCACCCCAGCACCCACGGGGTCCTGCGGCTTTTTCTTAAGCTGGATGGGGAATATATTGTTGCGGCGGATCCGATCATCGGCTATGGCCACCGGGGCCACGAGAAGATGGCGGAAAGCCACCTCTACGAGCAATTTTTGCCCAATTCTTCCCGAATGGACTACCTTTCCGGCCTGCTTTACAATCACGGCTATGTGGCGGCAGTGGAGAAGATGGCTGGAATAGAGGTGCCGCCACGGGCCGAGTACATTAGGGTTATCTGTGCCGAACTCAATCGCATCTCCAGCCACCTACTCTGGTTCGGTACCTATATCATGGATCTGGGAGGCTTTACCCCGTTCCTCTATTGCTTTGATGATAGGGAGAATCTCCTGGATATTTTGGATCGCATCAGTGGTTCACGGTTGACCTACAACTACTGCCGTTTCGGCGGAGTGGCTAAAGACATCGATGACGAGTTCATCGGGGCAACGCGCCAGTTCATTCAGCGGTTGCGCAGTCGCTGGGACGATTATCGCAACCTGGTCACCAAGAATGTCATTTTCATTCATCGAGCCAAAAACGTCGGGGTGATCAACCGTGAACTGGCCTTGCGCTTCGGTTGCACCGGACCGGTGCTGCGAGCCGCTGGTGTACCCTATGACATCCGCAAGGCGGAACCCTATTCGGTCTATCCCGAGCTGGACTTCGAGATTCCCACCGGCACCACAGGGGATGCCCTGGATCGGTACATGGTTCGGTTGCAGGAGATGGAGCAAAGCCTGCGCATTATTGAGCAGGCTTTGGACCGGCTTCCCGAAGGGATGGTGAAGACTGCGGTACCCCTGAAAGTGAGACCCCCGAAAGGCGACTACTATTTTGCGGTGGAGTCCGCCCGCGGTGCCCTGGGTTTCTATATTGTGAGCGACGGCACCACCTATCCCTACCGGCTCAGAGTCCGGGTGCCCTCATTCGGTAATCTGCAGGTGCTCACCGATGTGCTCCCCGGAACGCTGGTAGCAGATAGCATCTCCATCCTGGGAAGTATTGATATCGTTGTCCCCGAGGTAGATCGGTAGTCACCATAATAGTATCCAAGCGGAGATAAATATGACCGGTGGTTGGCACTCCCTGGTAAACTTCCTCGGCCCGGATCTGGCGCGGATCGTTGTCGGCCTGGTGGGTATCCTAGCCCTGGTACAGGTCAACGCCCTTTTCCTGGTTTGGCTGGAGCGCAAGGTTGCCGCCCACATCCAGCTCCGAATTGGCCCCAAAGAGGTGGGGCCCTTCGGCATTCTCCAGACCATTGTTGATGGCATAAAGCTGGTGAGTAAGGAACTCATTACCCCTCGCCATGTGGATCGAAAACTCTACATGTTGGCACCCATTGGGGTATTTTTGCCGGTACTGGTGAGCTTTGTGGTGATTCCTTTCAGCGAGCGCTTGCAGATTCGAGATTTGAACGTGGGGCTTCTTGTGATCTTCGCCTTCTCCACCTTCAATGTGCTCGCTATTCTCATGGGTGGCTGGGCTTCAAACAACAAGTACTCCCTGCTGGGTGCCATCCGCGCGGTGGCACAGAATGTTGCCTACGAGATCCCCTTGCTTCTCACTATGCTGAGCGTGCTCCTCTGGTCTAACAGTTTGCAGATGTCTGTGATCGTGGAGTCTCAGTCCAAGGTCTGGAACGTCTTCTGGATGCCGGTGGCCGCTCTCATTTACCTGATCTGTGCCATGGCCGAGACCAACCGGGCGCCCTTCGACATCCCCGAAGCGGAGTCTGAGCTGGTGGCCGGTTTCCACACTGAGTACAGCGGCATGCGCTTTGCCCTGTTCTTTCTGGCTGAATATTCAAACATGCTCATTGTGGCGGCGGTGGCAACGACCCTGTTTTTCGGTGGTTGGAAAAGTCCTCCTTTTCTAGATTTTCTCCCGGTGCCTGGCTTGATCTGGTTTTTGCTAAAAACGTATGTACTCATCTTCATTGTAATTTGGGTGCGTTGGACCTTTCCACGGTTGCGCTTCGATCAGCTCATGAACTTCTGCTGGAAGATCATGATCCCGGCAGCCCTGATTCACCTGGTGGTCTATGCCGGCATCATTAAACTTATACGTTTGTAGTTTAGCCGGTTCGCCGGCTATAGATCGAAAAAAATTGTCTACCGGCACAACTGGCATAACTGGCAAACGGGCTACACAAGAATTAGGTGTGCATTGGAGATACAGAACTGACTGGAGCTGATTAGCTGATGGGCATGATCAGAGACATTGTGGTGGGTGGCTGGAGCCTGATTGCGGGCATGTGGGTGACCATCCGGCGGATTTATCGGCCTGTGGTCACCGTTCGATATCCCCGTGAACACCTCCAAATGAGCCCCAGCTACCGCGGCCACATTGAGTTCAAATCTTTCCCCGAAACCGGCACGCATAACTGCGTCGCCTGTGGTACCTGCATGCGGTTTTGTCCCACCAATGTGATCAAGGTACAGGGGGAAAAAGCCCATACCCACAGCGAAAAAAGAGCAAGCCTCTATTTCATTGATTTTTCTCACTGCAGTCTCTGCGGTCTGTGTGTGGCCAACTGCCCCACCGAAACCCTGAAATTTTCCAATGAATACGAAATGGCGCATTTTAGTCGCTGGGATGCGGTGGTGGATCTCATCCAGCGGCTGGAGGAGTCAGCATGAACTCGGTTCAGAGCCTCATCCAACCAGACATTGTGGCCCAGGTGGCTTTCGCTGGGGTGGTGGCGCTCACCTTTGCCGGGGCGCTCATAGCTGTATTTCCCCGAAACATACTCTACAACGTTTTTGGTCTCATCGTCTGCCTAACCGGAGTGGCTGGGATTTTTCTCTACCTGGGGAGTCCTTTTATTGCCTTGATGGAACTGCTCATTTACGTGGGTGCGATTTGTATCTCCATCATCTTTGCGATCATGCTGTCCAGGCCGCTTCACTTGAGTCTGCCCAAACGGCATCTACCCAAGGTAGGCCTTGCTCTGGGAGTGGGCTCGGTGGTTTTCATCATGCTGAGTGCAATCGTCTATCGCACCCCTTGGCAGCCGGCCCCGGTGCGCAGCACTGATTGGTCTGTAACCACCCTGGGGAAATATCTGCTCACTCGCTACGACCTGGTTTTTGAGGTGATCTCTCTGGTGCTGTTGGTGGCTATCCTCGGGGCCATCATCATTTCAGGTTATGCCCGCAGGAGGCCGTCGTGAACAGTCTCTACACCTATCTCTTTGTGGCAGCTTTGCTCTTTAGCTTGGGGATTTTCGGTGTGTTTCAGCGCCGCTCCCTCATTGGTATGCTCATCGCCATCGAACTCATGCTCAATGCCGCCAGCATAAATTTCATGGCATTTAATCGATTTCTGGCGCCTGATCCCATTGTCGGCCAGATATACACCCTGTTTATTATGGGTATTGCCGCTGCTGAGGCGGCTATCGCCCTGAGCATCATCGTGGCTGTATTCCGCAGACTCCGCTCCATTGACATCGAGCGGGCCCAAGAACTACGAGGCTAACCATGACCTCTTCCTGGTTCCACGACCCGACTTTGTTGGCAGCCATGCTGGCAGCGCTGCTGCCCTTTGTCAGTTTCGTTCTGATCATGGTCTTTACCAGGCCATACCGCAAGCTGTCAGCTGCGCTCTCAATTACAGCGGTGAGTGTTTCGCTTGTCTGTGCCCTCTTCCTTCTCGGTAGCCACTGGCACCTGGAACAACCAATCCAGTACACTGCAAAATGGCTGATCTCAGGGGATATTTTCATTCCTTTCGGATTTCTGCTGGATCAGCTCAGTCTGCTGATGCTCACCATCGTTGCGGTGATCAGCTTCCTGGTGCAGGTCTACTCCCTGGGCTATATGGCCGGAGACCCTGGATTTTCCCGCTACTATGCCTTTCAGTCCCTGTTTGCCTGGGCCATGATGACCATGAGCATCGCCCCCAACATGCTCCAGTTTTACATCTTCTGGGAACTGGTGGGTTTGGCCTCCTATCTGCTCATTGGCTTCTACTATGAAAAGTTCAGCGCCTCCGAGGCGGGGAAAAAGGCATTTGTTATGACCCGCTTGGGGGATATTGCCTTTTTCCTGGGGCTGCTCTTGGTGCTGCTCAATTTCGGCAACCTGAATATCCTGGACATGAACGGTGCGGATGTGACCGCGCGCATGTCGCCGACCCTCATCACCCTTTCCGCCCTGCTGATCTTCGGTGGGGTTATGGGCAAGAGCGCCCAGTTCCCGCTGCTCACCTGGCTGCCGGACGCCATGGAGGGGCCCACCCCGGTGAGCGCCTTGCTGCACTCGGCCACCATGGTGGCTGCAGGGGTCTACATGTTTACCCGTATCTTTCCCTTCTACAGTAATTCGGCCAGTGCCATGACCCTATTCCTGGCCATCGGCACCATTACCATGCTGCTGGCCTCCACCATGGCGATTGTTACCCGGGATATCAAACAGGTCTGGGCCTACTCCACCATTAGCCAGCTGGGTTTCATGGTCATGGGTCTGGCGGCGGGCAGTTACTTTGCCGGGATCTTTCACCTGACCACCCATGCCGGGTTCAAGGCCTTGCTCTTTCTCTGTTCGGGAGTATTTATCCACGAGTATGAAACCAACGACATGTTTGAGATAGGCCGGGGTGGAGGACGTGGCCTGAAAATCCCCATCATCTGTATGACCATAGCTGCTGCAGCCCTCTCTGGAATACCGTTTCTTTCCGGCTACTACAGCAAGGAAGCGATCATGGGAGCTCTGGCCAATATGCACAACCCGGTATGGTTGGTGGGGGGACTTTTGGGTGCCTTTCTCACCGCCTATTATTCATTCCGGCTGATCTTTATCATTCTTTTCCCGAGCAAAGTTGAAGAAGTCCACCATGCGGCCGGCCACCAAGCCCACCACCATGCGGGTCTTTATTGGGTGATGGCTTGGCCTCTAATCATTCTTGCCGCTATTACCTTGGTGCTGGGTTTCTTTCAGACGGGGCTGGAGAATTTCCTGGTGGGCCATCACCCTGAAGGTCACGGTGGCGGACACCACTGGTGGTTACCCTATGTGGCCGTGGGATTGGCCCTTTTTGGAGTATTGCTGGCCTGGATCGAGTTTGGCCGTAGGGGGACGTCCCAGGTGGGCTTTGTGGAGCGAATGGAGCCTATCAAGACGCTGTTTGCCGAGCGGTGGTACCTGGATCATTTTTACCGACTGTTTCTTGATTATGTCATCTACGGAATTTTCTCGAACCTGTTTACCAGAAATGACCGGAGGGTGATCGACGGTGGCATCGACGGAATTTGCAGGGCAACAGTGGGCGGAGGCTGGGTGCTTTCCTTTCTGCAGTCGGGAATGCTCCAGTACAACCTGATGGTGATGTTCGCCGTATTGGCCCTGGTGGCACTTTACTTCTTCTTTTAAGGTGAAGAGCATATGAGTATGGAGTTTGCTAATTTTCCTTATCTTTCCGCCATCCTGTTGAGTTGTGTGGTGGGATTGCTGGTGATCCTCTTTATCCCCGCTGAGCGTAAGATGCTGATAAAGTGGGTCAGCCTGGTCTTTTCCGGGATCACCATGGTGCTCTCCATCTATCTATTTTTTGCTTACGACAAGGTTCAGGGAGGTCTCCAGTTTGTGGAGAAAGTGCTCTGGGTGGAGTCCATGGGCATTTACTACTTCAATGCGGCGGACGGCTTCAACCTGCCCATGCTCATGCTCACCGGTATTGTCCTTTTTACCGGGGTGCTCACCATGTGGGAGCTGGAGACCCGGGTAAAGGAGTTCTTCGCTTTCACTTTCCTGCTGGTGGCAGGCGTCTTTGGCGTTTTCATGAGCATGGACCTCTTTTTCATCTTTGTCTGGTACGATGTCTCCCTCTTTCCCATGTACCCCCTTATTGCCATCTGGGGCAGTACCCGTAAGGAATACGGCGCCATGAAGCTGACCCTCTATCTGTTGGCTGGAAGCGCGCTGATCCTGCCGGGTATTCTTTATCTCTTTGTGAGTTCGGGGTTGAACACCTTCGATGTGGTGGCCCTCATGCAGCCGGGGATCTTCACTCCATTTCAGCAGAAATTCGCCTTTATCCTGCTCTATCTGGGTTTCGGTATCCTGGCGGGTGTGTGGCCCTTCCACACCTGGTCGCCGGTGGGTCACGTGGCCGCGCCCACTTCAGTGAGCATGATTCACGCCGGGGTGCTCATGAAGCTCGGCGCTTTCGGGGTTTTGCGCGTGGCCATATTCCTCTGCCCGGTGGGCTGGCAGTACTGGGCCCAGCTCATGGCAGTGCTGGCCACCTGCGGCATTGTCTATGGTGCTTTTGTGGGGTTGGCGCAAACGGATCTCAAGTATGTGATCGGCTACTCCAGTGTCTCCCATATGGGAATTGTCGGCCTGGGTCTGGCCACGGTTTCGGTGGATGGGCTCAATGGTGCGGTGTTTCAGATGTTCGCCCACGGCGTTATGACTGCACTTTTGTTCTCGGCTGTGGGCTACATCTATGACAGGACCCACACCAAGATGATCCCGGAGCTGGGTGGGTTGAGCAGAACCATGCCCGTGGCCTCGGGCTATTTTATCCTGGCGGCACTGGCTGGCATAGGCGTTCCCTGCCTGGCCAGTTTCTGGGCGGAGCTGCTGGTCTTTATTTCTGCCTTTAGGAAATATCCTGTTCGGGGTGCTTTGGCCATCTGCGCTCTGGTGGTGAGCGCCCTGTTCATGCTGCGGGTGGTGCAGCGAACTTTCTACGGCGAGAAAAATGAGCGTTTTGCCCACATTCCTGATGTCTCTTTCGGACTTGGTATCCCCAGGATGATCCTGGTTGCGATAATCGTTTTTTTCGGCCTGTTTCCGTCGGTCATGCTTGATGTGGTGCAGGTATCTGTTATCCCCTTTATCAACGGGTTGCCATGATGAACATGATGAAATGGACTCTCTTCATTCCTGAGCTCTACTGTTTACTGATGGCCGTCGCTTTTTTCGCTCTGGCCATGTTGCCACGCCCCAACCCCAGGCGTGACTACTTCACCGCTCTTTTTCTGGCGGGCGTGGGGGTGGTGGTGAGTCTGGCCTCGGTGCGGTTGCAAGGGAGTATCTTTTTTGAGGCCTACCAGGTTGATCTCTTCTCCCAGGTCTTCAAGGTCATGCTGGCAATGGGGTTTTTTCTGGTGGTATGCCTCTGTACTGAACTCAATGGCATTGAGGAGCGGCACCATCCAGAATTCTATCTGTTCCTCACCACCTGTACCCTGGCGATGATGATGCTGGTTAGCAGCGTCGAGCTGTTGACCATCTACGTTGCCCTGGAACTCTCCAGCTATTCGCTTTACATTCTCGTTCCTCTGCGCAAGGGGCATGGCATCGACGTGGAGGCTGGCATTAAGTACCTCATGGTGGGAGCCTCCGCTTCGGCGGTGATGCTCTTCGGTCTCTCCTATATCTTTGGGGTGACCCACACCACCTATGTGGTGGAGATCATCAAAGTGCTCCCCAGTGTTATAGGTACGCCAGCAGCAATCGTCGGTCTCGTTCTCACCCTGTGTGGTTTCTTTTTCAAGCTGGCGGTATTTCCTTTCCATTTCTGGGCTCCAGACGTATACCAGGGAGCTGCCAACCAGGTGACCGCCTATATTGCCACGGCTTCCAAGGTGGCGGCGGTGGCCATTATCATGCGGCTGGTGGCGTTGAGCGGCGGCAACAGCACCTATCTTGTTGACGTGCTGGTGACCCTCTCCATCGCCTCCATGACCCTGGGGAACCTGGTGGCCATTGTGCAAAAGGACATGAAGCGGCTCTTGGCCTACTCCAGCATCTCTCATGCCGGCTATGTGCTCATCGGTATCCTGAGTATGAATCAGACCGGTTATGCCAGTGCCATTTTTTATGCTCTGGCCTATCTGGTCATGAATCTTTGCTGCTTTCTGGTGGTGGTGAAGGTGGCATATGACGGAAGTGATCTAAAGATCGCCCAGTTGGCGGGGCTGCATCGCCGCTCTCCCTTGCTGGCAATGGCGCTGATGTTGGCTGTTTTCGGATTGGCTGGTATTCCTCCCACCATTGGCTTTACCGGAAAGTTTCTGGTGTTTACCGCAGCCATGAAGAAAGGCTACGTTGCTCTGGTTATCATCGCCATGATCAATGCCACCATCTCTCTCTACTACTACATCATGGTGGTGAAGGCTGCCTACCTGCTGGAGCCCGATGAGGACTTGCCCCGGCTTCCGGTATCCATACCAACCAAGGTGCTGGCCGGAGTGCTGGTTACCGTGATGGTGGTGTTTGGCGTATTTCCCCGCCATCTGTTGGAGGTGGCCCAAGCAGCCGCCCGGATGCTCATGTGAAGGTGAGAAAAGTGGTTACCATGTCTAACATGTCTAACATCAAAGAGACCGGGGAGCCTTTCTCCAATGACGTTTTCACCTTCGCTTGTAGCGTTCCGTAATGAGATGGTTGCGAGTCCAAACAAATTTCGCTCAATGGTAGCTCACTGTAACCATTTCAGCTTATGGTAGACGGTTTCTCTTGAGGAAAATGCGAATGGCTTTACGTGCTCTAAAAAAGAAGGGGCCAGGGCATGAGTCCAAAAACCCGGGATCGCCAGAGTCCCAGACTGCTCAATTCTGCCGGGCCACAGACCAGAGACCATGTATAACCATCTGCGAACCCTCGGACACCTGTACCTGTGACTGCGAAGCGGTTCGCCGGGTCCTGGAAGAGGAAATAACCGGTAGGAACCTGGGAGTTATTGTCGGCAGCATGAAGGTTGGCTGCAATGGAGATTGTCCTTACGGGGTTCTGGTGGGCTTTCCCCAGAGAGGCTTTTTTTATCAGCAGGTTGATCCAGAGCAGGCCAGGGAGGTTGTTGCCGGGACTTTAGAAAAGGGCCATATCCTCTTTGATCTGCTCCATATCGATCCGCTGAAGTCTACCTCCGGGAATATTCTTTACCACCGATCGGGGTTTATCGCCACTATCGATGATAGCTTCTGCATGGTTCAGGTAGCCCGCTACTTTCTCGAATTTGAGGAGGGGGTTTCCTGCGGGAAATGCGTGCCTTGTCGGGTTGGCTCCATTGAACTCCGAGAAATCCTGGACCACATTGTCGAGGGCAAAGGCCAGCCGGAGGACCTCCAACGGTTGGATCTCGTCTGTCGCGCCATGCAAGACGCCCCCTACTGTGACTTTGCCAGGACTACCAGTGATCCGGTGGTTGCTATCCTGAAGTACTTCCGCTCTGAGTTCGAGGCTCACATAGATCAAAAAGTGTGTGCGGCTGGGGCATGTGAATCACTAGGAAAGGAAGAGAAGGAAACAGAAGAGGGCGCATAATAATCGCGCACCTTGAACATTCTGTGCGTTTGTAATGAAAGGGGTCGGGCGAGATTATTCTCGCCTTTTTTTGTGTTGCGTCCGTTGTCTGTGGTGTAGAAAGCATAGGGCATGGGGCATAGGGCATGGCGGGTAATGCTAACTAGAAAACTTTGCCCTATGCTCTTTGCTCTATGCCGCCAACAAAGTGAGCCGCAACTGACAACGGCCACGCTAATTTACCACAATAAGAGAACAATCGGGCGTACTCTGGAGCAATTTTGCAGCTCGACTTCCCAGATTGGCCTCACTGATGGCGGAGGTGCCACGGCGACCGAAGGCCAGGATGTTGTAGCCGCCCCGGCTGACCTCAGCGATGATGTCACGGGCGGTACCGCGCATTCGGGTTTGCACCTTGGTGGTAATCTGATTCTGGTCCATGCCAGCGCTGGTGAAGGCTTCTGTGGCCGCAGCGAAAATCCCAGCCATTTCTTTCTCGTACACCGAGCGCCACTTCGCCACCGTAGCCTCCCGCTCCGACCTTTCCGACTCATCCAGAATGTGGCCGTCGTCCCAGTACTCGGGCGGTTTGGCTGGGATTACATTGAACAGGGTAACCCGTGTCTCCGGCAACGGGGCAAGGTACTCAGCCAGATGGGTAATAATGCTACGAGCATAGTCTGAGTCATCCAAGGCTGCGAGAATGTTGGGTGGTTTGAGTGGAGGAGCACCAATTACCCAAACAGGCTGTGCCTCTGAATGTTGACAGATCTTGATGGTGGTGCTTCCCAGGAGGAAACGTTTGACCGCGGAACGACCCTTGCGGGCTATGACGATGGCTCTTATTTCATCTTTTTCGCTGACATCCAGGATGTTCTGGGCAGTGTCCACGCTCTGAAGCCTGCTTTCGATTTGTAGCCGTGGCCGCTTGTAGCCCATTTGGACCAGGGACCCCACGGCCTGATCCAGGACGTGCTGGGCCTGTCTCTCCTGCACCTTTTGCCAATCCGAAGAGTCGCCGCTTAGGGTAGAGAGCTCTCCGGGATAGAGGAGGGAACTTTCGGGTACAGCATGAAATAGATGGAAATGGACATCTGTTTCCAGGAAAAGTCCACCCAGATTTTCCAGAGCCCCCAGGGTATTCTGTGAATCATCCACGCCAAACAGAAATCTTTGGATCATGACAATGCCTCCTGGTCATTGGTTTTGAGTCAGTGGTCATCGGCGATTGGTAGGTTCTGGTAAGTATGCAGTAACATCGCAGCCCATACATATAGCATAATACCTATTGCCTGGAATCACAATATTATTGCGACCACCTGGAGGTGGGACAGAATCGGCGCTATCTCCATGTAAGTACGCTTTGGTTGGTCATTCAGCTTGTTATCATAAGAAGAAGGTATGTGGCCAGAGTTGGCTAGGAGGAATTCTAACACAAGGAGAAATAGTGGGTTTCAGTGGTACTTAGCAGTTACAAATAATCTTACATCTCGATACCGAAGAAGTTACCCATGAGGAAATTAAGTCGCTTACGCAAGACCGCGTAAGAGTAATGTCTGGTAGCCACTTCATAGTTGTATTCTACCATTTGCCGCCGTCGCTGGGGGTTTTCCAGAATTTCGCGAACCTCCCGCACTACCTTTTTTGTCAAGAATCCATCCATTATTGTCAGATCAAAGGCCTGCGGCTCGATATCCCGGACAAAAACGCCATAGCGATTTACCAGGAGGGGTTTGCGGAAGTATATCGCTTCCAGGAAGGCGTTGCCGAAACCTTCATAGAGACTCGGATAGGTGATGAAATCTGCGTGCGGATACACATCCCAAAGGGCGTATTGCCTTTCCCCGTGGGCGTTAATGCCCCGTTTGTCGGAAACCTGGGTCGCGAGCAAGCGAAGGTCTACCCCATCATCTCGGGCGTGGTCTCTGAGCCAATCGGCGTAATCATACCCCTCATCGCCCGCTTCATGGGAGATGACCAGCTTGTATTTTGAATCACCAAGCCGTTTCACCAACTCTATGGCATGCTCGATTCCCTTGCGTTGGATTATCCGAGTGGGCTGTAGAATCAGGACGTCACCTTCCTCCAGGCCAATTTCTCGACGGAAGTTCGGCGTGTACTCATCATCAACCAGGGGCGGGTTTTCGAAGTCCAGCACGTTGGGAATGACAATGGAGGAGATTCCGGTGCGAAGGGCGAGCTCCTCCTGGGCAACGGAGTTGATTACCACGTGCTGAATATTAGGGAGGTTTGCTGGGAACGCCATCTGCAAGTAGTCATGAACGCCGGTTACCGAAAAACGAACCCTTTCCCAGTAAAAGTCATGGTGGTGCGCGATGGTTGGCATTTCTGTTTCGGCAGCTACCTCGGTGAGTGCCAGTCCCAAGGCAATGTGCATGGGAATTGTCAGCGAGTTTTGGGCTATGAGCAAGTCGATGTGAAACTTTTCAATGAACTCATACAATCGCACCTTCAGAAGGCTACGGAGGGCATGGAGCATGTCGGTTACCACAGCCTTCCGTCCCTTCCTGCCGAAGGCTCTTTCCTGGACCCATTTGACGGTATCGTGCTCGAAATGAGCTTCCTCAACCAGCAGGCTTGTTGCCGGATTCCTATCCAGTTCGCCAGCAAACCAGTAACACCGATGCCCGCTAGCCTCCAAGACCTCAGCCCATTTCGCTGACTCCAACGATACGCCGTCAGTACCTGCGAAGCGAGTTGATACGAAGCCTACGTTTTTTCCCATCTCCACAAAGACCTCCTGAGAGCATCTATAATATCTGCTGGCACTAAAGCCAGAACCAGTGGACGAGGAAAGGTACCATAAGTAAGGCAGATGTACAAGATCTATGCCAGTGTGCAAAGCGCACAGCGCTAAGCGCAAAGCGTCGCCATGCGCTATGCAGTATGCGCTTTGCGTCATTATCTCAAGTTGCCAACTGATTGATATTATTATAAAGTAATTGGGGGGAGAAGAGTAGATCATGCCATTGCCCGACAGGCTCATCATCATACATTACCATCTGCTACCAGGAGGAGTTTGCTCCGCCATAAAAAATAGTCTGATAGCCCTGGCACAATCAGGATGGCTCTCCCAGCGGTCTCTCCGAGTTCTCACAGGCAGGAGCAATGGTGTAGAAGAATTCAACCGTTCCCTGAGCCAATGGGGTATCCAGGTGGAAATTGAGGTGGACTCCAGACTAGACTACAGTGAGCGGGTATGGCCTGACCGCCATACTTTCTGGAACGATGCTTCAGCTCTTGCAGCTTGGTTGCTTGGACAGATTGGGGGACCCTCTCTGTTCTGGGCCCATAACCCCACCCTTGGCAAGAATCCACTGGTGACTGCTGGTTTGCTGGTTGCAGGGCAAGAGGCGGCTGCTAGTGGAAGTCCGCACCGATTTCTCTACCACATCCATGACTTCGCCGAATGTGGTCGACTTTGGAACCTGATGAGTCTGCGGAGATGCTGGCGCAGTGGCGGCATGAAAGATTTCTATCCCACTTCCACTAATTTCGGCTATGCAGTGCTCAACACTGCTGATTCCCTCAGATTGGCCCGGGCGGGAATACCAAAGGAGCGCATTTTTCTCCTGCCCAACGCGGTACCGACTGTCCAGGCTGAACAAAAGAAAACAAGAGAAACGATGGTGGTGGAGTTGCAGCGCTATGCTCGTGAGAATGGCTACCGGTTTGAATCTGAACGGCCGTGGTGGACCTTACCTATACGGCTTATTCGACGCAAGAACGTGCTAGAAGCCTTGCTCTTGGCTGCCACTGCAGACGATGATCCTCAGTTGCTCATCACCTTGGATGCTAACTCGGAGCCAGAACGTTCTTATGCCGAGGCCGTAAAAAATCTGATTAGAAGACAAAACCATGCTGCAGTCGTAGGATTCGGTCATGAACTGGTGGGGAGCACTTTCGGCTTTGATGACCTTCTTTTGGCTTCAGACGTTGTGGTTACCACGTCGCTTATGGAGGGATTTGGCTTCACCTTTTTAGAGGGAACCAACCGCGGCAGGCCGTTGGTGGGAAGGAATCTCAGAGAGGTCACAGCTGATTTCATTGAGGCTGGGTTTCCGGAAGCGTCTCTATATGACCACTTTATGGTTCCGGTGGGCAGAGAAATCAGGGAGCAAATGGTTGTCAGAGGCCGCCGATACGCCCGGAAACAAGGCCATTTACTCGGACTTAAAGACGCCACCATTGATAGATTTGGTGCTGAGGTGGAGACGATCTTTGCTGACGATGTGGTGGACTTCGGCTTTCTCGATCTAAAACAGCAGCTCGATGTCGCCCTCCGCCTTCACGGAACCATTCTTGCAAAAGAGCTAAAGTCGTTGAACCCCGGAGCTGCTGAGCCCGCGGTGTTTCCTGCTGATTTCACGCACCGAGTGGAGGAGCGCTTCGGACTGCAGTCCCACGCATCGCGTCTGACTGTCGCGTTCGAAGGACTTTTCACCCAGGGCTGGGAGGAAGCAACCACAAGGAATGTCAGCGACCGGCTGTTGGATATCTACTTTCTTCCAAAATTTCATCGCCCTCTCATAGGAGATTGGTAATGACAAACTGGCTTTCAGTGTTGCAAGAATTCCCGGTGCCAGCACCTGTGTCAACTGTGCCTGGGGGAGTGGTTCCCACCCTGGAGCCGCGGCCCAAGGCCGTCCTGTTTGACATCTACGGTACCCTAGTCTGTGACCAGGTGGGTGATCGCACCGAAGAGGTTCGGCAGGCCTCTAATGTCAAGAGCTTCGTTGCCACAGCCGAACGCTTCGGTTTTTCTGTTGAGACAGGGCTCAGGTGGCATGACTGGTTCTTCGAGGCCATTGCCAGAGAGCACCGGGAAATGCAGGAGATGGATATTAAGCCGGCGGAGGTCCTGGTGGATAATATCTGGGAGGACATGATCGTCAGGGCAGGGGGCGATCCCAGGATCACGGAACCCAGGATGCTGGCCATCTATCGTGAGATGCTGGCCAAGCCTGTCAGGGCTTTCGCTGGGGCGGCCGAAGCCCTAATGAAGCTCAAGGGTGCAGGGCTCAGGCTGGGCCTTGCGTCCAATGCTCAATTCTACACCATACCCGTTTTAGAGTTGACCCTGGGGCTAGATCTCGAAGAGATTTTCGAATCGGAGCTGACCTTCCTCTCTTTTCACTTGGGGTTCGCCAAAGATGATCCCCACTTTTTCCGTCTTGCCGGAACTGGGCTGCTGAATCTGGGCGTCGAGCTCCAAGAGACTCTGATGGTGGGAAACAACTGTAAAAATGACATTCTGGCTGCACAGGCACACGGTTTGCAAGCGGTACTTTTTCACGGTAACGATTGGTGCGTGCGGTGGGGAAAGCAGGGGGAACAGGATGTTGAGGTGATCACCAACTACGAGTCCCTACTGACTGCATTTGGACTGTGAGGAAACCGACATGGGTAAGAATATTGGCTTTGTATCCACTCGGTTTGCCGGAACAGACGGCGTTTCCTTGGAAGCTGCCAAGTGGGCCCAGATTCTATGGGATCGCCAGCACGTGTCCTACTGGTTTGCCGGGGAGTTGGATCGTGACGCCAGCGTTAGCATGCTGGTGCCCGAGGCCTTTTTTGACCATGAAGAAGTCCGCTGGATCAACCAGCGTGCCTTCGGGGTCAAATATCGGACCTCGGAAATCAGCGGCCATATTCATGCCATGCGAAATTACCTCAAGGGTAGACTCTATGAGTTCATTGAAAAATTCAACATCGATATCATTATTCCCCAGAACGTCTTGAGTATTCCCATGCATATCCCTTTGGGGCTGGCGCTCACCGAGTTGATCGCAGAAACCGGTATTCCCACCATTGCCCATCACCACGATTTTGCCTGGGAAAGGCTGCGCTTCTCCCTCAATGCAGTGCAGGATTTTCTCCAGATGGCCTTTCCGCCCAAGCTACCCAGCATCCAGCATGTGGTGATCAGCAGCTTGGCACAAGAAGAACTGGCTTTGCGTACCGGGATCTCAGCCACCGTTATTCCAAATGTACTGGAGTTTGAGCTGCAACCCCAGGTGGACCTTGAGTACAGTAAGAATTTTCGTCAAGAAATTGGCCTGGAGGAAGGTGACGTTTTGATTCTACAGCCCACAAGGATAGTCCAACGCAAGGGCATTGAACACGCCATTGAGTTGGTAAGTCAGCTGGAGGACCCAAGATATAAACTGGTCATCTCCCACGAGGCCGGTGATGAGGGGTATGACTACGCCAACTATGTTGAAGATCATGCCCGGGATCACGGTGTTGACCTCCGGCTGGTCTCCTGTCATATCGGCGAAACTCGCGGCGTCAATGAGAAAGGCGAGAAGCTCTATACCCTCTGGGATGTCTATCCCCATGCCGACTTTGTCACCTATACCAGCCTCTACGAGGGCTTCGGCAACGCCTTCCTTGAGGCAGTCTATTTCCGCAAACCCATACTGATCAATCGCTATGAGGTCTTCGTCCGTGACATTGAACCCCAGGGGTTTGACCTGATCGTTATGGACGGGTTCATCACCGACAAGGTGGTACAACAGGTGCGTGAAGTCTTGGAGTCGCAAGAGAGACGGGAACGCTTGGTGAATCACAACTACGAGGTCGCAACCAGGCATTATTCCTATTCAGTGCTCCGCAAGAGATTGGCTTTTTTGATTGCCAACTTTTTTGGTATTGAAATCTAGCGTAGCGCAAAGCGCATAGCGTTCGTTTCTTATGAGATTTTACGCTCTGCTCCATGCATCGTTTCGTGATAGCTGACAGCCACTAACTACTCGCTCATCCCTTCCCATCTTCTGCTTGATTCCGTGCTCAGTTGTGCTCTGGATACGGCCAATATCCTTGTATGGATCCAGTTAATTTAGTAAGCTTGAATGAGTAGCCTACCCGACCAACTCGATACATTACCTGCCTGAAAGGAGAAATGATGTCGCTCTTTGCCCAGAAACATACGAAAATCACTTCCTTTCATCTCCTGGGGCCTTATCCGCGGGAGATGAAAACACAGCTACGCTTTCACTCCAAATGGAAGAAGGCTGTACTCGTGGTGCCTCTACTGGCCACTGAATTCACCGAGGAGGAAAACCTCCCGGTGTTCAAGAATATTGTCAAGAATCTCGAGAAGGTGAAATACCTCTCCCACATTATCTTTGGCCTGGACGGAGCCGATGATGACGAGGCCAATATGCTGGCGGATATCTTGAAGTCATACAGTCTGCACAACTTTCTCATACAGCACAATAATGGTCCTGGCTTCTCTTCCATCTATGAGCAACTATCACAGGCAGGCTTCGGACTCGAAGAGCCGGGCAAGGGAAGAAATATGTTTCTCTCCTTTGGCATTGCCCTAGCCCTGGGCGCCCAGTGCATAGGAGTGGTTGATGCTGACATCAGAACGTTTGATCGCAAGTTGATCGACCGGCTTTTCTACCCGGTAGTGGTCCTTAACTATCAGTTTTCTAAAGGATTTTACGCCAGACTCAAAGAAGACCGACTCTACGGCCGCGCCAAACGTTTATTACTGGACCCTCTCCTCATTGCCCTGAAGAGAAAGTTCACCGATACCCAGGAAGATAGAGTGCTTAGAATCGTGGATTTTCTCCTCAATTTTCACTATCAATTGTCCGGGGAAGTGGCCTTCGATAACAGCTTGCTGCGACGAATGCACTTTGCCACCAATTGGGGCGTGGAGATTTTTACCCTCATAGAAGTCTATCGCAAGGCGAACACCATCGCCCAAGTGGAGATTCTCGATGGCCCTTACGATCACAAACATCAACCGGTTTCCGAGGATGATGAAAGTCGTGGCATACATAAGATGGGCGTGGATATTGTCACTACACTCCTGAGCGCTCTGGTCATCGAAGAAGGCCTTGAAATCTCCGATCACTTTATTCGCGATCTCACCCTCACGTATTTGGATGTGGCTGACAGTTTGATCAAGATGTACGCAGACAACGCTGCCTTTTCCGGACTCAGCTATGATCGCAACCAGGAAGAAGCCACGGTGCGCAATGTGTTCAAGGATGCCATTCTTTTCGCTGGAGATATTCTGATCTCACCTTACCGATTAACCGACCGCTTACTCAGTTTCGTTACCACCAACGAAGAGTTCAAGCCGTTCATCGACAATGGGCTCGCCAAAGCCATAGGTGAAGCTGGCCTGAAGATGAGAGACGAACTCTATGAAACCCCCCATACGGTGTCATGGGATCGGGTCAACATGAGGCTACCCAGACTCATGTACGATCTGGTCGATGTTATTGAAAAGGAGAAGAAGAAGTATCAGTGAAAGGTGGGTTTAAAGGACCTTACCCCTTCCTTTTTTCTTGTTCCATGTTGTAGGCCTTGAGCTTACGGTGCAGATGGCTTCTTTCTATGCCGATGGACCCGGCGGTCTGCGAGATGTTCCAGTTATGCTCCTCTAGTTTCTTGCGCAAGTACTCCTTTTCAAACTGAACCTTGGCCTGCTTGAAATTGGTTTGCTCCAAGGCGTTACTAGCAGCTGTTTGGTCAAAGCCCTGGTGGAAGGACGGGGGAAGGTGGTGCAGCTCTATTACCTCCTCTGGTATCATGATCACCAAACGCTCAATGAAATTTTTCAGCTCTCTGACGTTGCCGGGCCAGGGGTGTGTCTGCAGGACAGGGATGACGTCATCGGCGACACGTTTTCTGGCTATACTGCTTTCTCGGGCGAACTCCTCGAGAAAATCTTCCACCAGTAACGGGATATCCTCGGTGCGGTCTCGCAGTGGCGGAACGTGCACAGGGATAACGTTCAATCGATAGTAGAGATCTTCCCGAAACCACCCCTCATTGATCTCCCGCTCCAGGTCCTTGTTGGTGGCGGCAATAACCCTGACGTCAACTTGAATGGTCTTGGTACCCCCCACCCGTTCGAAACGCTGCTCTTCCAAAATTCGCAGGATTTTTGCCTGGGTTTTTAGGCTCATATCACCGATCTCATCGAGAAAAAGGGTGCCGCCATTAGCCAGATCAAATCGTCCACGGCGCCGCTCATTGGCCCCGGTGAAAGCTCCTCGCTCATGTCCAAAAAGTTCGCTCTCAATGAGATCCTCATGGATAGCAGCGCAATTTACCTCAACCATGGGGCGCGTATTTCTGGGGCTGAGATGATGGATGGCCCGGGCTACCAGTTCTTTGCCGGTGCCATTCTCGCCGGAAACGAGCACCGTAGCATGGGTTGGGGCCACACGTTCAATGGTTTCTTGGAGTTGGCGGATGGCAGGACTTTCCCCGGTAATTTTGTTTTGAGCTTTGGCCTTTTGACGCAGGATGATGTTTTCATCTCGAAGCTGACGGTAATTGAGGGCATTCTGGATGGTAACCAAGGTTTTCTCTAGAGAAAGAGGTTTCTCAATGAAGTCGAAGGCCCCTAGTTTCGTGGCGGTCACCGCTGTCTCGATGGAGCCATGGCCGGAGATCATTATCACCTGCAACCCCATGTGGAGTGCGCGCATTCGCTTGAGGGTTTCAATGCCATCGATTCCGGGCATCCAAATGTCGAGGAGAACCAGATCCGGCATCTCCTCTTCCATAGTTTTCAGGGCTTCATGGCCATCACTTGCACTGACAACCTTGTAGCCCTCGTCTTCCAGCACCCCTTCCAAAGTGGTGCGGATGCTCGGTTCATCATCCACAATCATGATAGTTTTTGTCATAACCAGGTTTCTCGCCCATTACTGTACTGTGTGTTCCGGTTAGAGCCCTTCAGCCTTCCGTCGAAATGATACTGGATAGGTGATACCAGATTATCAACGTCACATTCATCTGGTGCCACAAACGGGTATCCAGTATCGCACATCTTGTATCTACCGTGCCCAAAAACCACTGCAATCAACCAAGTTCCGCTAAAGGCTCAGCAGGCTTACGGCTGCCGCCGGGAAGTTCAATGACGATGGTCGTTCCATGCGGTTGATTGTCACGAACACGGATGAAGCCCTGATGGTCTGCAATGATATTGCTGACGATGGCGAGTCCGAGTCCGGTGCCCTTTTCCTTGGTGGAAAAATAGGGTTCAAACATGGTGATCTTTTCCTTGGCAGAGATGCCCGGACCGTTATCGGAGACTTCAAGGCGGGCAATCTGGAGAATCTCGTCAAAGGAGAGATTTACCCGGATTTCGCCGTTCCCGTCAACTGCAGCCACCGCGTTATCAAAAAGATTGATCATCACCCGTTTCATCTGTTCGCGGTCTAGATCCAGCAAAGGCAAAGGGTTATGCTGTTCCAAGATGAAGCTGCTGGAAGGATGGCTTTCCCGAAAGAGGGAAATGGTTTCCTGGACGACTTCTGCTAGGTCATTGGGTGAAAGGCTAGCAGCCGGCATTCGGGCGAAATGGGAAAACTCATTAACCAACAGTTTTAATTCATCCACCTGGTTGATGATGGTTCGAGTGCACTGATCAAATACCTTGACGTCTTCGCCATACCGTTTGAGATATTTCCGCCTCAACCTTTGGGCTGAAAGCTGAATGGGAGTCAGAGGATTCTTGATTTCATGGGCGATCCGTCTGGCCACCTCACGCCATGCCGCCATCCTTTGCGCCTTTTCTAGTTCGGTAAGATCATCAAACACCACGACGATGCCCAGGTATTGTCCCTCCTCATCATGGAGGATGGAAACGGTTACCAAAAGGGTCATGAGACGGTTGCCCACCAGGGAGCGAACTTGCCTTTGCATGGTGCCTTGCTTGGTTATTTGATGCATTTCAATGAACTTACTGGCGATCTCCATGTGATTTGTCTGGAGCAAGTCCGAGTAGTGACGGTGCAACACATCTTCGGCCTTAACGCCAAAGATAGATTCCGCAGATTTGTTGATGGTGCGGATATGTCCCTCCGCATCTACCGAAACCACACCGGCGGCAACATTGCGAAGAACAATTTCCATGTACCGGCGCCGTCGTTCGATCTCTTCGCTGCTGAGTTTCAATTCAAGGTTGGTTTTTTCCAGGGCGGCCTGGCTGACCTGTAGATCAAGGGTCATTCGGTTAAAGGAATTGACCAGTGTGCCAATCTCATCGTCGGAATCCTGGTCAACGTGAACATCCAGATCTCCGTCGGCAATACGTCTGGTACCCTCAGCCAGCTCTTGAATAGGCACGGTAATGCTCTTGGCTAAGTAGAAGCCAAACCAGGAGGCACAGAAGAGAATAAGCAAGGTCACAATAGAGAGCATAATAAGGTTGCTGATCTTAATTGGCTTTTTCAGCATTTTCATCTGCTGGTAGTTTTCAAAACCCCGAGTGATCTCGGCCATGTTGGCAAAAAAATCTTTCGGAAGTAATCGCCCAGTAATCAAAAGGCCCGCCATTTTCTTGTTGTCGCCGGGATCGAAAACAGGATTCAGAGTCCAGACCAGCTCGCCAGCGGATGCAGGAGTGATGTGATTCAAAGGTTCATGCCGCTTAGCCACCTGCTGAATCACGGCCCGCATGGGCTGGTCGAAAACGATGGGCGGAGATTCGGTTTTCGGGTCCCGCACCAAGAGTTGCAGATTAGAGGAATAGACGGCAACCTTGACGAGATCATGAGCACGACGTGCCTCCTGCACGAGCATTACTAGCTGCTTCTGCTTGCCTTTGTTGAGCATGCCATGTTTGGAGATGAGTTCGCTCAGTTGGTTGTTCACGGTAAACCCTGAGTTAATGGCCTCCTGGTACAAAGACTTGCCCAGCTCAACCGATTTTTTCAGCGACTGTTCCACTTGGATGTTGTACCAGTATTCCATGCTGGTGGAGATAAACTGAGAAGCCAAACCAAAGAGAATGATGGTGGGCAGCAAAGACAGAGCGATAAAGGTGAGCACCAGCTTGGTACGTAGCCGATGGCCAAAAATGTTGCGCTTGCGCTCGAAGATAAGTTTAACCACATTGCGGGTGACCAGGTAAAAGAGGAGCAGCAAAAGGATAACATTGATGTTCATGAGGGCGAAAATCAGGACATTGCTGCCCATGGGAAGTTTGCTGCCAAATTGAAAGAAGTGGCTCTCCACGTAGGTCAGGAGGAGAATGAGTGCTAGAGAGACGATAATGATGATCTGTTCTCGCCTTCTCCGCTTCTTCTCCTTGGTGCGGTCAGGTGGTCTTGGCGAAGTCATGGTTTTCTAACCCGGCCAACTGGTCAATGTGCTGACCATCTTAAGTTAAGATAGAGAATGAAATCCCCCACAGTTAGAAAAACTAAGGCTTTAGGAATTATAAAAGCCTTTATCAGTAAGTAAAGTCAACAGTGTACCAGTCGGTTTCAAAGTCCCACAGTGACACAAAAAAAAGCACATAGTGGAGATACAGTGGCAACTGAACCTTTTCCAACTCAGCCTTCACACGTAGCTGATACTTACCTTTTTTTTGTAGTTCCCGCAATGGTACAACCTTAATATTTCTTATCTCTGCCATAGCCTTTTTGGCTGCGTCAAACTCTTTGAATACCAATTCAGTATGGTTCTCTTTAGAGCGCTTGACCCTAAATTCGTTTTTCAGGCTGTCGTATTTGATGGTGTGTTCAATTCTGATGGAGGCGACGGACGCGTCCAGCCAAAGCAGCCGCGTTTTGTAAAGTCTGATAAAGATGGTGAATGTGGTGGAAATGCCATTCAGTATAGCCTCTTCCATCTTTCGGGTAAAGCAGCCCTTTATGTCAAAAAAGACGAGCAGGTCCTCCTGGGTATTGGTGACAATAATGTCAGAAAGGGTAGCCTCGGCAGCAGGGAGCGCGGTGCGGGATGTGAATAAGAGAGAAAAAAAGAGGAGAAATAGCGCAAATGGCTTGAGACGGCGCCGGATTGTGGACATAGTTTGCCACCATTAAGCCCGTGGACAATGAGGCTAGAAATGGCCCAAGCGGAGTGTCCCTATCCCAGATTGCAGCCTCTGGCATTATACTTTGACCACAATGGTTGCCACTCTAGGCCAAACACACCAGGAGCATTTCGCACAGAACCTCCCGGCTTTCTTCGCACAGTTGCTAGTTTTTTTAGTGAATTGACCTGGGATGTTATCGGAAAGCTGGTTAAATTGCAAGAGGTTTCAAGGGGTGGGAGTGGGTTAGACAGTTGCTGGCTGGGGAAAAGCAAAAGATGGGACCGAGATCTGACGGGCCTCGCAGGCACGTTGATCGGAAAACTTGACCACTTTCCAACATTTCCTGTTCCCGAGTAACTCTGTAAGAAAGACATGGTTGAGAGTGTGTCCAGATTTGTTGATAACAAAGTGTCCAATAATTGGCATTCCCACGAGATGGAGATCACCAATGAGGTCAAGTATTTTATGACGGACAAATTCGTCTTCGTAACGAAGGCCGTCAGCGTTGAGAACCCGAAAATCATCCAAGACAATAGCGTTGTTTAAAGATCCTCCCTGAGCAAAGCCATTGTTCTTTAGAGTCTCCACATCTTTGAGGAAACCGAAGGTGCGAGCTCGACTAATCTCCTTCATATAGGCAGGACCGGAGAAGCGCAAGACATAGGTCTGTTTGGTCAGCAAGGGGTGATCAAAATCAATGATATAGGTGATTTTTAGTTCCCGGCAGGGAAAAACACTGATATTCTTGTCGCCAGACTTTAAACTGAAGGGCTTTTTGATCAAGAAAAATTTCTTGGTCTGGTCTTGCACTCTGATACCAACATTTTTCAGCAAGTACATAAAAGGCCCGGCGCTGCCGTCCATGATGGGTATTTCAGGGCCATCCAATGTAATGAGGGCATTATCGATTCCCATGCCGGCAAGGGCTGACATGAGGTGCTCGACGGTGGAGACAATGTGGCCGCTCTGGCCAATGGTTGTTGCCAGTCTGGTATCCAATACGTTCTCAAGGCGAGCGCGAATGTGGGGGGAACCTGGTAGGTCGCTTCGGCAGAAACGAACGCCACTGTTAGGCGGCAGTGGCTTGATGCTCATGACGATTTTTTTGCCAGTGTGGAGACCAATTCCAGTACAGCCAATTTCGCCGTCGACAGTGCGCTGGTGCAGGGGCATAGACAGTTCTCCTCAAAGCTGGAAGTAGACAGAGAGCAATAAGCGTGCCGCTGGTCGCAGGATGTATCAGCAGTCGCCAGTGAAACTGTTTTTATGATATCAACTACACGAAATGTATTTAAAAATTTGAGCGCAGTTCGTGAAAACTGCCACGATTTCTCACCTGATCGGCTCTCAATGAAGCTGTATTAGTGTTGCGGAAAGGATACAGTTCATGTCAATGAATATGGGATTTTCGCCACTATATCAGTCTAGGCAGGGTAACACAACCACTTTCGCAGAGTTTGCCGTTGAAATTAAAACTCCCGGTTCAGGTGAAACCGGACGGAAAAGTAAGAGTCCCGCCACAGGCAGCAATAGATCTGATTCACTAAATCCTATATGAATCAAAGGACTCGTTGCGAACCGAGTCATTTGCTCATAAGATCCTGACATACTCTAGATTCATGGGGGGCTGCGATATGGGCCGAAAAAAGATATTGGTGGCCGAAGACGACCCAACGGTGCTCAGTTTTTACTCCGATCTGCTGAAGCAGGAAGGCTATGAGGTGGTAACGGCGAGCAACGGCAGGGAGGCTCTCGAAAAGATCAGAGTGGAGAGGCCGGATCTCGCCATCCTCGACCTCAGAATGCCGGTGATGGACGGGCTGGAGGTACTACAAACCCTCTACCGGCAGGGTGATCCCACGCCCATCGTGGTAAGTACCGCTTACGGTGAGCTCAGAGGTGACCTGGACATTAGCTATGGTGAGGTTCAGGCCTTTCTGAACAAGCCGGTACGTCCGGAGGATCTGAGTGAGGCCATCCGGAAAGCCTTGGGCGTTACCGAGCGAGTAGGCAAGCTACTGGAGCGCTACGGCCTGGTAACCCATGAGCAACTCCAGGAGGCACTAGCCCAGCAGACTGAGCAGATTGACAAGAAGATCGGCGAAATTTTGTTGGAGATGGGTGCGGTGGAGCCACAGCAGTGGCTGAATTTCATCGCCAGACTCCCTGGAGTGGCACGAATTAATCTGAAAAAGTACGTTATTGATCCGGACGTCGTCCAATTGGTGCCGGAAGATTTCTGTCGGCGAGTTGAGTTGGTGGCCATCGAGCAGTTCGAGAACATGATGACCGTGGCTATGGCTTACCCATATAACCTTGAGGCCGTCCACGAGCTCAGCAGGGAACTGGGATTCCGGGTCAAGACAGTTATGGCCACCAGCGAGGAAATTATGGAAGTTTTGGACTCTGTTTTCGGCAAGAAATAACGGGAGCAGACCAAACTCAGTTCATCCCCCGCCAGTCTTGTGAGGGTGGAACAAGGCAGAACACTCTCGCTCTCAGACTCAAGGGGTTCTCGCGAGATCTTCACTGTTAAAGCACAGGGGAGCAGGTAACAAAAAGGCAGAGCCACTGCAGACTCTGCCTTTTTTTGATGCAACCTCTAACAGTGTGTGCCTGGTCTCAGCAGGAGGTTTTCACTGAACCTCCGGACCTGCTAGACCGTATACCCATCTATTTCCCATGGTGCTTCAGCCCTGGAAAACGATTGACCAGCCAGTTCCACATACGGTGCGACCTGGGTGGTTTGGCAGAAGGGTTGGACCGGTTTGCAAAAGCCGAAGAGCCCGAACCCGCCTCCAACCGTCCGGAAGTGCCTTCCAGGGTTAGCGTATACTCCCCGAGAAACCTCTTACCCTTATAAAACCTGGGTTGCCCAGCCACAGTGACGAGATATGGACCAGTTGCAGGTAAGGTCGCGGATATTGTGTTTGGCAGCACACCTGAGTTTATTCTAAAGAACCTAACCTCGCTCATGTTATCCTGCAATTTCAGGGTAGCGCGATCGCCGCCGTTGTTCTTGCCACCCACTTTAGCTTGCAGCGTGATGGTTACCGTGTCACCCTGCTCACCCATGAAGGTATACACATCCCGATCGAGTCCCCAGGGGCGATTTCTGTCGCCAAGAAGAGCGGTGATCTCACTGGTTTTTGGCGCACTTTTGACTACGGTAACCGTAACCTCGGCCGGTTCGCTTTCTGCGGTTCCGTCGTTGACCACAAGCTGAAAGGTGAGGATCTCCCTTTCAGCTGATACCGTAGGCGCCTTGAAGGTCGGGGTGACTTTGCTGGGGTCGTCCAGGGAAACCTCAAGGCCACCATTTTGCTGCCATTGGTACTGCAGCTCATCGCCATCCAAGTCATAACTGCCAGAGCCATCCAGGGTGACGAGAGCTTCTTCTTCAACCTCCTGATCGTCTCCCGCAATAGCGATGGGAGGTTGATTTTCAGGCGTCAGGGTAAACACGTAGGCTGAGCCTGAACTTGTTCCCGCATCATCGTCTCTGTGCGCTCCCACCAGCACAATGTCGCCACTGATGGCGAGGGCATGGCCAAATTCATCTCCAGCGGCAAGGTCAACCGCGGTCAATTTGGCCTCTTCAATCCAGGTGGTCCCATCATGTCGGAACACATAGGCCGAGCCAGCGTCTGCCACTACATTGGTGTCAACGTCGAGAACATCATCTTTATAAGCTCCCACCACTATGGTTTTGTTACTGAAGGACACCGCATTACCAAAACGGTCGTCGGCGCCAGGATCACTAGCGGTCAATTTGGCCTCTTCGATCCACAGGGATCCACTATATCTGAAGATATAGGCTGCACCTGAGTTACTCTCTCCACCATCGTGCCAGGGAGCACCAACCACCAGGGTGTCGCCACTGATGGCTACGGAATAGCCGAACTTATCTCCAGCCGCGAGGTCACCGGCGAGCAGTTTGGCCTCTTCAACCCAGGTGGCTCCGTTGTGTCTGAAAACATAAGCGACGCCTGAATTTGAACCTATGTCGTCATCATTAGTAGCCCCGACCACCAGGGTGTCACCATCAATGGCAACCGAAAAGCCGAACCTATCGTCAGTCGCGAGGTCAGTGGCGAGGAGTTTGCTCTCTTGAAGCCAGTCAGATCCGTTATAGCGAAACACATAGGCCGAACCTGAATTTGTTCCGGCGTCATCATCTCGGTGAGTTCCCACCACCAGGGTGTCGCCACTGATGGCTACGGAATAGCCGAACTCGTCTCCTGGAGCGGGCTCAGTGTTGGACAGCTTGTCTTGCTGGGTAAAGACCCATTTCCCCTCGGCCTCATCATAACTACGGGTCAGTACATAGACCGAGCCAGCGTCCGCCACCGTCTTGCCGTCAGCATCAACACCATCGGCCCGATACGATCCCACCACCAGGGTGTCACCCTTAAACGATACGGCATTACCGAAACGGTCTTCTGGCTTCGGTTCGGTGGCGGTGAGTTTGGTCTGCTCGCCGATCTTTCGGGTTGAGGTGCTGACGTCAAAGCTATACTCTAACACATAGGACGAGCCAGCATTATTAAACGTCTGGACATCGATGGTGGCATCGTGCCAAGGAGCACCTGCTACCAGGGTGTCACCATCTATGGACACCGCATAGCCGAACTCGTCTCCGGCAGAAGGCTCGCTGGCGGTGAGCTTGGCCTCAGAGAGAACAAATGGACCTTCAGCAGACAGGTTGTTTGTTGCCAGGAAGCTGAGTAAAAGTGATAGTATCGCTACAAACAGACTCCTTGTGTGCATTGTAATCTTCATGGCTGCCCCCCCTTCCTTGTCTAAGCAGCCCTTTTGATTAGGCTACCCTTCCTCCTAGACCACCGGGTGGTCGTAAAATCCAAAAAGCTCCGTGTGGTTCGGAGCCATGCTCTAGAGGTTGTCGTTTCAGCAGTAGGGAAACATACCGGACCACCAGCTTTCCCACATTCAGAACCTGCCACCGGTTCTGCTGAAACATTTTCCTATTCCTCCGCTCTTTTAACGGAGGCCCCCCGATAGACGCTTTGTACTTTTAGGTCAACAATCACCGGCAGCTTCTTCACACCCTTTACCCACCTTGCGTAGGTAACCTCGGCCAGGCATGGGGTGCGGAGCCTGCTCAGGCTGATGGTGGTTCCATACCTGTTGGTGATTTTGGTAATTCCCGGGAGAACGTAGAGGGATTGTTCACCAACATAGATACGGTCAACCCCTTTGCCCATCACCCGTAGGGTCTCGGTCTCCAGCAATTTTGCCTGATGGGTGGGCTGGGCTTGATCAGCCAGCCCAACCATCACCTGGCCTCCTGCGAGCAGCAAACTCAAAGCGAAAACGAGACAGATCTTGCGCATAGTTTCCCCCTATCTGACTTCGCGCCAGTTGATGAAGCCACTTTGAACATTAAAGGCGGGGTTCAGGTCAATTTGCGCTATGGTACCGGTGCTCTGCTGGACAAAGCCCTTGGCGCCAAACTCGCGACCCA